>CAZIFK010000005.1:0-56109 GCA_964538995.1 uncultured bacterium | reverse complement strand
CCGATGCTTCCCTCATGAATCTTGTTGGTTTACAGGATATCGGCGAAACCATCAACGAATTTGGAACAGATGACCAGAAACACCAATTTATCACAGGGTTGGCCAGTGGTGATGCTACCGGCGCGATGATTTTAACTGAACCGGATTCCGGTTCCGATTTACAGTCTGTCCGGCTTGCCGCGATTCCACCTCAACCAAACGAAGATCCAAACGTTTGGCATTTGAATGGTGTAAAACGATTTATTACCAATGGAAATGGCGATACACTGTTGGTTTTAGCACGATCAGAAGAAGGAACTCGCGACGGACGCGGACTTTCCATGTTCGTGTGCTCCAAGGATGAAACAATTTACATTCGTCGATTGGAAAACAAACTGGGGATTCATGGTTCGCCTACCTGTGACATGACATTCAATAATACACCAGCTTATCTTGTGGGACAGCGGAAACGCGGACTCATTAAATATGTAATGTCGTTGATGAATGGTGCAAGGATGGGTGTTTCTGCTCAAGCAATTGGAATTGCCGAAGCTGCTTATAAAGAAGCTCGTGAATATGCCGAAAAACGTATTCAATTTGGAAAACCCATTATCAAATTCCCGGCTGTATATGATATGCTCACCGATATGCGTTTAAAAATTGAAGCCGGACGATTACTTCTCTATGAAGCCGGTCGTGTTGTAGATATGTTTAAAATTCGTACTGCTCGCATGGAAGAAGCCAAAGAAAGGGGCGAAGCTCCAGATCTTGAAATGAAAAAGCAGATCAAAAGCAACGAGCGCCTGGCATCTGTACTTACTCCATTATCTAAATATTATAACTCTGAAATGAGTAATGAAGTTGCTTACAAAGGTATTCAGGTTATGGGCGGCAGCGGCTTCATGAAGGATTATGACATGGAACGCTATTACCGTGATGCGCGAATTACCAACATTTATGAGGGGACTTCCCAATTACAGATCATTGGTGCCCTTGGTGGCATATTATCGGGTGTTATGGATAAAAATTTTCAAGATTTTGTTGAGTATGAATTTCCACGGAAACTGAACCCTATTGTTCGCGTCGCACGAGCCATGGTTCCACGGTTGTATGAAGCAATTGCTTTTTTAAAAGAGAAGAAAGATTCTGAATACACCGATTACGTTGCAAAACGTATTGTGGATATGTGTCTGGATATTTATCAATCCATTATGTTTCTGGAATGTGCTGAAACCAATGAACGGAAAGAGCATATTGCTGCTGTTTGGGTTCGGGAAGCAAATCTTCGCGTTTCATTCAACCATAATTTTATATTAGAAGATCGACATGAAGTGATTGATCTCCATAAAGAAATTTTAGATTAATACCATTTCAAAATCGCGGTTTTGATAAAAACAAAAAAGCCCTGATTTTTCAGGGCTTTTCTCTTGTTATAGAAAATTAAACTATTTAGTAAATCCGTCCTGAGCGATGTTCTCCGCCATCTACGTAAATGGTGGAACAATTGATAAAATCGGCTTCCGATTGTAACAATATAGACACTACTCCAGCCACATCTTCAGGAGTGGTAGTGCGTCGCATGGGATTACGGTATTCCGTGCGTTTTATCCAATCTTCCCATCGATCTGAAATTTTTGTTAACGCTCTGGTGGGTGTAACACCCGCCTGAATAGCATTTGCAGTAATACCAAAACGACCTAATTCCCAGCCGATTTGACGAATAATGGCTTCCATGGCAACTTTTGCTACGCTTACAGGACCATATCCTTCCATTGCAACATAATTTCCTTCGCTTGTAAATCCCATAACGCGAGATCCTTTAGCAAGTAATCCGGCATCGTGCAATCGTTGTGTCCAATAAAGTAAAGAGGTCCCCATCACATGAACGGTCATGTCCATTTGTTTTCTTGTGACGTGCGTATCGCCAAGCAAATCCATGGTCGTGCCAAAGGCTATGGAATGGAGCAGAAGTTTTACTGGTTCACCTCCAGTAATTTCTTTAATAATCTCCACAGCTTCGTTCATAATATCAATATCAGCGGCATTTTTGTTGTAGAAATGAACTCTACCGCCATTGATTTCAGCAATTTCATCTCTCAGCTTTTCGCCTTGACGGCGAACTTCTCCGCGATCAAAATGATACCCGATAATGCCATAACCGTCCTCCGCGAGGCGTTTTGCGGTTGCGCCACCATGACCAGCTGAACATCCAAGTATCAGTACCCATTCAGACATTTTTACTCCATTATTAAGGAATGAATTTAGACAAGACATGTAAAACAGCAAACCAAGAAGCTTAAAAGGACAATGTGAATACTTTGTTTAATTAGTAAATTATATGCTTTAAAAGGAAAATAAAATGGACAAAAAGTCTTCATATTCAAAACAAGAATTACTTGATATCGGTTCAGGCAAAATGTTTGGAAAGAAAAACGGGAAGCTCCCATTACCTCCAATGTTAATGATAGATCGCATTATAAACATTTCTGAAACCGGCGGTAAATATGGAAAAGGATTTATCAAAGCTGAATTGGATATTGATCCAAAAAATTGGTTTTTTAAATGTCATTTTAAAAACGATCCCGTTATGCCCGGCTGCTTAGGATTAGATGGGTTTTGGCAACTTGTCGGATTCTTTCTTTCCTGGGCCGGCGGCAAAGGACGCGGACGTGCCTTGGGTGTACAAGACATGAAATTCAAAGGACAGGTTCGTCCATATCACGATAAAATCAGTTATAAAATCGATATCAAAAAACTCATCAAAAGACCGGTTTACATGGCTTGGGGTGACGCCGAATTAAAAGTGAAAGACAGGGTTATTTACTTTGCCAAAAACCTGCAAGTCGGTTTATTTGACAATCTTACTTATGATTTTGGCGGCGACCCGGCACTAGATACGTTTTAATCTACAAAGATTTTTAACACATGGCTTTACGGTGCGGTATTGTCGGTTTACCCAATGTAGGTAAATCCACCATTTTTAACGCTTTGACGGCTTCATCCGTCCCTGCCGAAAACTACCCTTTTTGTACTATTGATCCACATGTGGGTATTGTAGAACTTCCCGACCCACGCCTTGAAAAACTGGCCGCAATATTTAAACCGGAAAAAGTAACCCATGCCGCCGTTGAATTTATCGATATTGCCGGGTTGGTTCGAGGCGCCAGTAAAGGCGAAGGCTTGGGCAATCAGTTTTTAGGTCAAATTCGTCAGGCATCTGCCATCATTCATGTGGTTCGCTGTTTTGAAGATAACAACGTGACTCATGTGGAGGGTAGTGTGGACCCTGTCCGGGATGCAGAACTCATCGAAACAGAGTTGCTTCTGGCTGACATAGAATCGCTGGAAAAACGCCAGTACAGAGCAGAAAAGGCCGCAAGGTCCGGGGACAAAAAAGCAAAAAAAGAATATAATTTCATCACACGGTTAATGGCGCATTGCAACAATGGTCATCGAGCACGGACGATTCAAACCAGTGTAGATGAAGCCAAAATTCTACGCACATTGCATTTACTTACCAGCAAACCCATCCTATATGTTGCGAATGTAGATGAAACGGAAATAACCCATGATCAGCGAGGGAACCTGGAACAACAACTCGTAGACTTTGCTGAAAAAGAAGGCAATCTTGCCATTCGTCTATGTGGAAAGCTGGAGCAGGAAATCGCTGTTTTACCTGATGATGAGAAATCGTTATTCTTGGAAGAGTATAATTTACCAGAGCCTGGACTCCACAAGCTCATTCACACAGGTTTTCGACTACTTGAACTTGAAACGTTTTTTACCGGGGGCCCAATAGAAGTCCGAGCATGGACCATCAAGCAAGGCGCCACAGCTCCGGAGGCCGCAGGAGAAATTCATACTGATTTCCAGCGGGGCTTTATTAAAGCAGAAGTATTTAAATACGATGATCTGGTGCGGTTGGGATCAGAAAAGGCTGTGAAAGACGCTGGGCTGGCCAAAATGCAGGGTAAAGAATATATTGTTAAAGACGGGGACTGTATTTATTTCCGTTTTAATGTATAAAATATTAGTGATTGTTTGATTGTCAGCCCGCCGGCCGGTATCTTTTTATAGCATTGCTAACATTGTGCCAATTATGACAGAGATGGATAGAAAGTAAAAAAGGACAGTTTCCTGCCCTTTCAAAAATTCTTTTTTTTAATGTTGATCAGTCCTCGTCCTCGTCGTCCTCATAATCGTATTCATACTCATCATCTTCGTCCTCGTCTTCATCATAGTAATATGGGTAAGGATAATCATATTCTTCAAATTCATCCTCGTCCTCCTCGTCTATATCTTTACTTTCAGCTTCCTGTTTCACTACAATGACTCTAGGGTCTTCTTCTCCACTGAGCACTTTATCCACTAATTCCTGTTCCGCTGAAGTCAGTTCATGCTTTCCGCCGCCCACATGCTGACGATACAACACACCGCTTAACGTAGAAAAGAAAAGAACCATAAGGGCGAGCACAGACCCTTCAGGCTTAAACTCAAAACCTCCAAACATGTTTTGTTCCCAGCCGAAGTTCATAAATACTGCCAGTGACAGCAAGACGCCAAAAAGGATAATGAAATTACCCATGGTGTCCGGTGTGGCTGTGTCCATAACGGCTAAATACAAAAGCCATACTAGAATACCGGCCACGGCGAAGAAAATACCCAATATATAGTTTTCTGCAATAACTGAAATCACAAAACCAATTACGGCACCGAAGGGTATAATAAACCCTATTCCTGACTTGATATTAGCAGGCATAAGAAAAAGTCTCGATACTTTTATTCATGTTGTCTGTCTTACCTCGAATGACAAGTGTAAAATTGGTCGTTTTATGGAGGAAAAGCAAGAAAATTTCTCATAGAGTCAAAATGGAACTATTATAATATATAACCAGTATAGAATTGTATTTTCTATCCTTACAATGAATAACAATTTCCCCAGAATCGGCATTATCGGCGTGGGCCACCTTGGACAACACCATGTGAAACATCTTGCCAAAAATACTGAATGCCGGTTTGCCGGTCTTTACGATATAAACCATGATCACGGCAATGCCATTGCCGAAGAATATGGAACAAACGCATTCGGATCCATAGATGAACTAATCGAAAACTGCGACGGTATATCGATTGTAACACCCACCAAAGTTCATGCTCAAGTTGCAGAACAATGCCTCCGGGCGGGGAAGCATGTGTTCATTGAAAAGCCTATTACGAAGACAGTCGCAGATGCAGATCGCCTTTTGCAATTGGCGGAGGAAAAAAGCGTTATTATTCAAGTAGGGCACATTGAACGTCTAAACCCCGCATTGATGCCATTAAAAGATTTTGACTTGAATCCAAAGTATATTGAAGTTCAGCGACTGGCGCCCTACACAGATCGAGGCACAGATGTTCCTGTTGTTTTAGATCTCATGATCCATGATATTGATATTATTCTAGCATTGGTGAACTCCCCTGTAAAAAATATTCGGGCCAGTGGAGTCTCAATTTTATCTGATTCAGTGGATATCGCCAACGCCAGAATCCGCTTTGAGAACGGCACCGTGGCCAGCATGACTTCTAGCCGCATTGCCCGGGACAAAGTCCGCAAAATTCGGGTGTTTCAAAAAGACATGTATATTACTATCGATTTTCTTTTGGGCCTTACGGAAATATACCGTGTCCTTGACGAAAATGAAGAAAATTCTGACGCAATTCAAACTGTTCCTCTTGACGCCTATGGCAGTTCTCGCAAGATTGTTTATGAAAAACCGGATGTCAATAAAATTGATGCTTTGGAAATGGAATTGGCCAATTTTGTTGCATCAATTCAGGGAAAAGAAACACCTATTGTAGACGGTCATGCCGGAAGAGAGGCTTTGGATGTCGCTATAAAAATTCACGACATGATATTGGAAGATATACATTAATGGATATTCGCAATTTCTTTTTTAAATACCGTAGCTATACACCTATTCCCTTAGCGTTAATGATTATTTATTTTTCCATGCCAATGCTGCCATACCTATGGTATGGACTGGCTTGCCTAGCCATTGGAGAATCTATCCGCTTCTGGGCAGTTAGTTATGCTGGCGGTATTACAAGAACGACAAACGTTGGCGCGCCCGCTCTTTGCTCATCCGGCCCTTTTGCTCTCGTCCGCAATCCATTATACATAGGAAATCTGTTCATTTTCACTGGTATCGTTCTTGCAGCTGGCGCCCCAAATATCTGGGCCATGCTGGTTGTTACATGGATATTTTTCATTGTTCAATACGCTTTGATCGTTGATTTAGAAGAGAAAACCTTGATTGGATTATTTGGCGACAATTATGAAACATACAAACAAAATGTCCCGAGGTTAATTCCTCGATTCTCTACATGGAAAAATGATGATAAACGTAAACCAATAAATTTTTTAAAAACGTTAAAAACAGAAAAGCGTACATTGCAAAATATTGTTCTCATCATTGTACTCATTTTAATCCGCCAGCAATTTGTTTGATTCTGGTTTATAATAACTTACACATGTAACATTTACCCATGTGCGCTGATCACCATCCACGCTTTTTCATGGTCGCCGGAGAAGAATCCGGAGACCTCCATGGTGCAAAACTTATCAATGCTATAAAGAAAAAGTCTCCTTCAGCGAAATTTATTGGTCACGGCGGTGAAAAAATGAAGTCTGCCGGGATGGAAATTCTTGAACATGTAAATGATCTGGCAATGATGGGGTTTACGGAAGTGGTTAAGCATTTACCATATATGATCAAAGTTATGGGTGCTACGCTAAAGAAAATCCAGGAAGTTAAACCGCATCGGCTTATTCTTATCGATTATCCTGGATTTAATTTACGCTTGGCAAAAAAAGTTCACCCATTGGGTTTACCGATTACCTATTTCATTCTACCCCAAGTTTGGGCTTGGAACGAAAAACGGGTGAATACAATTCGTCAATGTGTCGATCAGGCTCTGTGCATTTTCCCTTTTGAACAGGAATGGTTTGAACGGCGGGGAGTTGACGCGAGTTTCGTAGGTCATCCTTTCGCGGAATTTCATAAGCCCTCTATGGAAAAATCTGCATTTTTTAACAAGCACGGCTTGGATCAAGAACGGCCCCTGTTAGTACTTTTCCCCGGTAGCCGTCAACAGGAAGTGGATCGTCACCTGACAGTATTTAAACAAACGGTTGCTCTTTTGAACAACAAAGATTTACAGGTTATTATTGGTAAAGCACCGCAGGTAAACCTGGGTAATCTACCCGAGGACTGGAAAGTGGAAGCGGATGACACCAGTCTTTGTCTGGAGTGCGGAACGGCGGTGATCACATCCTCCGGAACGGCAACTCTTCAAGCTGCGGTGCAAGACATTCCCGCTGTAGTGTGTTACAAAATGTCCACCGGTAGTTGGCTTTTAGCCAAAAACATGTCCAAAGTGCCCTATGCTGCAATGACCAATCTTGTCATTGGCAAACAGGTTGTTCCTGAATTTCTTCAGTACGAGATGACGCCGGAAAATTTAGCCAATGCGATTAGACCCTTACTTATGCAAACCGCCGAGCGAAAAGAAATGCTTCTTGGTTATGAAGAAGTGCGGCGCACACTTGGATTGCCTGGAGTGTACGAACGAGCAGCTGAAGCCATATTGAACAGGATAATGGTTTGAAAAATAAATTAACCGCAAAGGATGCAGGGTTAATGCAAAGAACACAAAGAATAATTGATTGTCTCTTTGCGAACTTTACGCCTTCTTGGCGTTCTCTGCGGTTGAACTAAAACATCTTATGAAAAAAAAGTTTCTATTTTTCTTTGGTGTTTGGTTTGGCAAATGGATGTTGAAATTCTTATACGGAACCAATCGCTGGTTTATTGAAGGTGACGGCCGGATTGAACAACTGCGCGCAGAAGGGAAATCTATCATCTTTGCCACGTGGCACGGCAACCTGCTGCCGGGATATTTATATGTCGCCAACAAGCAGCCTTATGGTTTAGCCGGAACTCATGGCGACGCAGAAATTATATCCAGGATTGCGGTTAAACTTGGCTACCGAACCATTCGCGGATCCAGCACCCAAGGAGGCCGGGAAGCATATAAAAAAATTGTAGAGGTGTTAGAAAATGAAAAAGGTTCTCTTCTTTTCATTACACCGGATGGACCAAAGGGTCCGGCCAAAGAGCTAAAACCCGGAGCCGTCAAAGCGGCCATTCACACCGGAGCCGTTATTCTTCCCACCGGAAGCTTTGCTTCCAAACACTGGACGTCTACAAACTGGGACACTTTTTACGTTGCCAAACCGTTTGGTAAAATTTATCTTTTAATTGGGGAACCGTTGGAATTTTCGGAGAAGGATGATTTTGAAGAGAGCTCAAAGAAGTTGAAAACCGAATTAGACCGATTAGAAAAGGAAGCTGAAAAACGTGCCGCAGTTTGATCCCCAATCTATCAAAAAATACCGTTTCCTCCTTTGGCCTCTGGCTTTTTTCTATCGTTTGCTCATCTTCTGGCGGAATTTATTTTACACAATCGGTTTTTTTGTTTCCCGGAAACTGCCAAGCAAGATTGTCAGCGTGGGGAATCTTTCCGTGGGTGGGACCGGCAAAACGCCTTTCGTACTCTATTTGGCTAATATGTTAAAAACAAAGGGGTTAAGCGTTGCTGTATTAAGCCGGGGGTATAAACGCAAATCCTCCGGAACGCTGGTGGTCAGCAACGGACAGACCCTTCAATCTGATTTGGAAAACAGCGGCGACGAACCCTACATGTTGGCTATAAAACTCGATGGTATTCCTGTCGTTGTAGATGAAAATCGTTACCGTGGTGGGTTATTTATATGCAAGGAGTTTAAACCCGATATTATTTTGTTGGATGACGCTTTTCAGCACCGCCGGTTGTATAGGGGTGTGGATATTGTACTTATTAATAGCGCGCACCGCCGACCCAAGCTCCTGCCATACGGCCCCCTCCGGGAACCATTAAGAAATGTAAAGCGGGCTGATGTTGTTATTTTTACCAAGGCCAACCTGACGCCGCCTAGCGAAAAGCTGATAAACAATGCTTCAAAATACTGTGATTTTACCATCCAATCTGAACTCTTACCCGAAGCTCATTTGATCAGTTTTGACGGATCAACAAAATCGTTGAATGAAATCAATGGATCAGTGGTCGCGGTATCCGGTGTGGGAGACCCGGATAGTTTTGAAGTCATTTTAGAAGATGCTGGGCTGGATTATATCCACCATTTCCGCCACGATGACCATGCGGATTATACCGAAACAGATTTGGAGGTAATTCGTGAAGTATATTTGTCTGCTGAAGCGGAAGCGATCATTACGACAGAAAAAGATTTAGCCAAGCTGGAACCATTAAACGATCTACCTGTCTTTGCTTTACCGGTGAGCGTTTCGATTAGCGATGAAGATGAAGAACGATTGTTAGATTTAATTATTTAAAATTCTGGCTTATCACAGTAATGCGTACCTAAAAAATAAAACACATGTCATTCTGAAGAATTCCGATTTATCGGAATACTGAAGAATCTCAAGTATCTGCTGATTATTCTACGCTTGAGATTCTTCCCCTTCACTTCGTTCAGTGTCAGAATGACAATATTTTTTGTATATTTATAGAAGGGTACATTTTCATACTTTAATTTTGAGATGAGTTTTGATATAGGTTTTAAGACAGAAATGGGTGTTTTGAGACGGGTTTTAGAGATAAATTAGATTTATATCAAAAACGAAGGTTTTTGACACTACCTCAGAAATATAATGGGGTCTGGTAATTTCCAAACAAGGAAATAATGTATGTACAATATTGTTGTCTTTTCTAAAAAATAAAGCCGATGAAAAATATTACATTTTCTATCCGACCACGCCAACAGATAAAACTCTGGACATTACAAGAAAGCGTTACAATTTAGCTGTGTGTAAAGTCTAATTTATGTGACATGATATATCAAAATAACATATCAAAATATTCAGAACAAGACATTTGCAGAGTCTTTATCACGCCGGCTATCCAAAAGGCTGGTTGGGATAATGCAACACAAATTCGAGAACAAGTTACTTTTACAGCAGGGAAAATCGAAGTTCGCGGAAATACATACAAACGTGGGAAACAAAAACGTGCAGACTATATCCTCTATTATAAACCCAATATCCCACTTGCAGTTGTAGAAGCAAAAGATAATACTCATGAAATTGATGAAGGAATGCAGCAAGCGCTTGAGTATGCAAAAATTCTGGATATCCCTTTTGTTTACACCAGTAATGGCGATGGATTTGTAGAACATGATAAAACCGGAAATTCAAGTCCTGTTGAAAAAGAAATTTCTTTAGATAATTTTCTTTCTCCTGCAGAACTATGGAGTCGATACAAAGATTTTAAGAATATAGATACTCCTGAAACTGAAAAGATTGTTTCTCAAAATTATTTCTTTGATAGGTCTGGTAGAAGTCCAAGATATTATCAATCAATCGCAATAAACCGAACCATAGAAGCCATTGCTCACGGACAAAATAGGATATTGTTAGTTATGGCAACGGGAACGGGAAAAACATATACGGCATTTCAAATTATCCATCGGTTATGGAAATCAAATACTAAAAAACGCATTTTGTTTTTAGCAGACAGAAATTGCTTGATCAACCAAACAAAACGGGGCGACTTCAAACATTTTAAAGATAAAATGACGATTATTCGAAAACACAAAATTGACAAATCTTATGAAATTTATTTGGCTTTGTATCAGGGCATTACTAATTATAACGATGATAAAGATGCATATAGAGAATTTTCCCCGGATTTCTTTGATTTAGTTGTTGTGGATGAGTGCCATCGTGGAAGTGCTGCATCGGATAGCGCATGGCGGGAAATTCTTCGTTATTTTAATTCTGCAACCCATATTGGGCTCACAGCAACTCCGAGAGAAACAAAAGCAATTTCAAATATAGAATATTTTGGTGAGCCAATTTATACCTATTCTTTAAAACGGGGAATTGAAGATGGATTTTTAGCTCCCTACAAAGTAATTAGAATAAATATTGATATTGACTCTGAAGGATGGCGACCGGAAAAATATAAATTAGACAAAGTAGGCGAACCCATTGAAGATCGGCTTTATAATCTGAAAGATTACGATAGAACACTCGTTATTGAAGAAAGAACACAAACAGTTGGTTTTCGCATCAGTGAATATTTAAAAGCCACCAATCGCTTCGATAAGACCATCATCTTTTGCGTGGATATTGATCATGCTCAACGAATGCGGCAAACTCTGATTAATGAGAATCCTGATTTAGCTCTGGAAAATTCCAAATATGTGATGAAAATAACAGGTGATGATGTTGAAGGAAAAATGGAGTTGGATAATTTCATCAATCCTGAAGAGCGATACCCGGTGATTGCAACTACATCAAAATTGCTTACAACCGGCGTAGATGCTCAAACCTGCAAATTTATTGTTCTTGATAGCAATATCAATTCTATGACGGAATTCAAACAAATTATTGGTCGCGGAACAAGAATCAATGAAGAATTCGGAAAACATTTTTTTACTATTATGGATTTTAGAAATGTAACACGGCTGTTTGCTGATCCTGATTTTGATGGCGAACCTGTCCAAATTTATGAACCAGGACCCGACGATCCTCCGGTTCCACCTGATGATCCAACAGAACCAGTTGGTATTGGTACAGATACTCCTCCAATAGACCCGCTTTATGACGGGACCATAGATCCGCCCCTCGGAGGAGACCCAACCGAACCATTTAGGAAAATATATGTTTCCGGTGTTGAGGTTAGAATTATTAATGAACGAGTTCAATATTTGGATTCGGAAGGAAAACTGATTACCCAAAGCTTAACTGATTACACCAGAACAAATGTTCATAAACAGTTTAAATCGTTGGATGATTTTCTACAAAAGTGGAATGAAACTGAAAAGATTCAGGTTCTTGTAAATGAGTTAGAAGATAATGGTGTTTTATTTCATGAGTTAAGTGAAACGGTTGGGAAGGACTTTGATCCATTTGATTTAATTTGCCATGTTGTTTTTGACCAACCGGCGCTTACCCGAAAAGAACGGGCAGATAATGTGAAAAAACGAAATTATTTCACCAAATATGGCGAACAAGCCAAAGCTGTTTTGGAAACACTTTTAGATAAATATTCTGACAGTGGAATAGAAAATATTGAAAGTATGAATATTCTATCCATAACACCATTTGACCTCTATGGAACGCCTGTAGAAATATTAAAAATATTTGGTGGACGAAATCAGTATTTACAAGCAGTGAAAGAATTGGAACAGGAAATTTATAAGGCAGCATAAATGGGAAATATCGGCGGAATAATCAAAACAATTAGAAATTTAATGCGGGGAGACAGAGGCATTAATGGGGATGCGCAACGGATTGAACAATTAGGATGGCTACTTTTCTTAAAAATATTTGACGATAAAGATATTGAAATGGAAATGCTGGATGAAAATTATCAATCTCCAATCCCCGTTGAATTTCAATGGCGAAGCTGGGCAGCCGATGATGAAGGAATAACCGGCGATGAATTATACAATTTTATCGATTATAAAATGTTTCCTGCCTTGAAAAATCTACCTTCTGCATCTATAGATCAAAGAGCATTTCTAATTAAAGAAGTCTTTGAGGGCAATAACAATTATATGAAATCCGGTACAATTATACGGCAAGTGGTGAATAAACTCAATGAAATTGATTTTAACAGTTCGGAAGATCGGCACGTTTTTGGTGATATTTATGAAGGAATTTTAAAGGAACTCCAAAGCGCCGGAGATAGTGGCGAATTTTATACGCCCAGAGCCATTACCGGTTTTATCGCTGAAATGGTCAACCCAAAATTGGGTGAGCAAATTTTAGATCCGGCATGCGGCACCGGCGGATTTTTAACTGAAACTATTGAGCATATCCGAAAAAATGAAGTTACCAACATCAGCCACCGAATAACGCTTCAACAATCCATTAAAGGGATTGAACTGAAACCGCTCCCGTATATGTTGGCCATAACGAACTTGATTTTACATGATGTGGAAATTCCCAATATTTATTATGATGATGCCCTTTCAAGAGAATTGACTTCCATTACCCAAAAAGACAGAGTGGATTGTATTTTAGCCAACCCGCCCTTTGGAGGGAATGTTACAGACGGAATGGAAACCAATTTTCCAATGAATTATCGCACAAGAGAAAGTGCAGACTTGTTTCTGATTTTAATGATTCAATATCTCAAAACAGGTGGTCGTGCCGGAATTGTTCTGCCTGATGGTTCGCTTACCGGCGACGGAGTGAAACAACGCATTCGCCGGAAACTTTTGGACGATTGCAATCTTCATACGATCATTCGGCTGCCAAATTCTGTATTTCAACCTTATGCCAGTGTGGCAACCAATTTGCTGTTTTTTGAAAAAGGAAATCCAACGAAAGACGTTTGGTATTACGAACATAAACTCCCTGAAGGACAAAAATCTTATTCAAAAACAAAACCGATCCGGATTGAAGAATTTGACCCCATCCGCAAATGGTGGTATAATCGGGAAGAGAATGAATTGTCTTGGAAGATTGACATTGAAACCATCCAAAAGAACGGATATAATCTGGACATTAAGAACCCCCATAAAGAAGATGAAGAAGAAATTCACTCATCATCTGAATTATTGGATATGCTCCATACATCCTTTGCGAAAAGTGATGAATTACTGGCAAAACTAAAAAAGGAGTTAAGTGGTGGATGATAGATTAGTCAAAACGACTGAATACAAGGATTTTATTGAATCGGTAAAATCAAAAATTCAATCATCCCAGATAAAAGCGGCTGTACTGGTTAATGTTGAGTTTCTAAAACTTTACTGGGATTTAGCCCAAAATATTGTAGAAAAACAGCAACACACATCTTGGGGAGATGGATTTATTGAACAAATCAGTAAAGATTTGAAAGACGCTTTTCCCAATATGAAAGGCTTTTCTAAACGAAATATTTTATATATGAAAAAATGGTTCCTTTATTACACTGATCCAAAAGTGCCACAACTTGTGGCACAAATAGGCGAATATGGAAAAAGTCCACAACTTGTGGACCGATTGGACGAAGCCAAAAAAGGGCAACGGGTTGTTGCACAAATAGACGAGAATGGAAAAAGCCAACAAGATGTTGGCGAATTAGACAAAGTCCCACAACTTGAGGGAGAATTAGATAAAACCCAAAAAACGCCACAATCTGTGGCACAAATCTTTCAAATACCCTGGGGGCATAATAGAGAAATCATTACCAAGTGTAAAATGCACGAAGAAGCCCTTTTTTATGTAAACCAAACCGTAGCCAATAATTGGTCCCGTGCGGTGTTGGTACATCAAATAGAATTTGACTTGTTTCATAGAGAAGGGAAAGCATTGAGCAATTTTGAAACCACGCTCCCGGCGCCCCAATCTGATTTAGCGAAACAAATATTGAAAGACCCTTATGTGTTCGATTTTTTGGACTTACAAACAAAACATGACGAAAAAGAACTGGAAGATGCTTTAATCGACCATGTTGCAAAATTCTTACGTGAGTTGGGAATCGGATTTTCCTATATCGGCAGACAATATAGGATTGAAGTGGCTGGCGACGAATTTTTTATTGACCTTTTGTTTTATCATGTGAAGCTGCATTGCTTTGTTGTAGTGGAATTGAAGACAGTCAAATTTGTACCTGAATTTGCCGGAAAATTGAATTTTTATGTCACCACCATAGATGAGCAATTGAGGGATGATGCGGATAATGCCACCATCGGGTTGCTAATCTGCAAATCAAAAAATAAAACCGTGGTTGAATATTCCCTAAAAGACATCCAAAAACCCATTGGTGTCAGTGAATACATTATAACAAAAAAATTGCCGAAAAGCCTGCAGTCCGTATTGCCCAGTATCGAAGAAATTGAAGCAGAGTTGAAAGATAAAAATGAGTGATTGGCAAAAAGTTAAGATTGGAGAATTTCTTTTTGAAAGAGAAGGAAAATATAAACCCAGAGATGAAGTGTTTATCGGATTAAGTAGAATTGAAAAAATTGATTTTAATGGCAATTTTCATATTGGGAATAAAAAGTCAAATACCAATATGATATTAATAAAACCAGGAGATTTAGTGATATCGGGAATAAATGTGGCAAAAGGTGCAATGGGAATTTATTCAGGCAGTACTGATGTAACAGCTACAATTCATTATTCTTCTTACACATTTAATGAAAATAAAATCAATGTTGAATATTTTAAGCGGTTTTTAAAAAGTTCTGCCTTTATTGACTTATTGAAAGAACAAATTCGGGGTGGCATAAAAACTGAAATAAAACCAAAACATATTTTACCTCTTGAAATTCAACTACCGGATATTTCCGAACAGGGAAAAATCGTTTCACATTTTAAAAGTATCGAATCAGAAGATGATGACCTAAAAAACGAAATCTCCCACCAACAAACCTTACTGAAAAAACTCCGCCAGGCAATTTTGCAGGAAGCCATTGAAGGCAAACTAACGAAACACTGGAGAAAAGAAAATCCTAGTGTTGAACCGGCGTCTGTTTTGTTGAA
The DNA here is from genome assembly GCA_964538995.1 of uncultured bacterium. Taxonomy (GTDB): domain Bacteria; phylum Fidelibacterota; class Marinisomatia; order Marinisomatales; family TCS55; genus JADFRD01. Next base: position 40,552 of record CAZIFK010000005.1, on the reverse strand, counting down.
AAAAATCAAAACTGAAAAAGCCCGTTTGGTGGCAGAAAAGAAGATAAAGAAAGCCAAACCACTATCACCAATCGAACAAAACGAAATGCCATTTGAAATACCCGAAACCTGGGCTTGGTGTCGGTTGGGAAAAATTATTTTAGGAAACCCTAGAAATGGTTTATCTAAAAAGGCAGTTACTTATAAAACGAATACTAAAACACTAAAATTAGGAGCAACCACATATGGATTTTTTGACAATACCCAGTTCAAATACTTAGATATTGAAATTGAAAAAGAGTCATATTTATGGCTCCAAGATGGGGATATTTTAATTCAAAGAAGCAATTCTATCCAATATGTGGGAATGTCAGTAGTGTACAATGGGGGGGATAATAGTTTCATTTATCCTGATTTAATGATCAAAGTAAAATGTAGTAAATATATGTCAGAGCTTTTTCTACAATATTATTTGGTATCTCCATTCTGTAGAAATTATTTTCAACAAAATGCTTCGGGCTCCCAACAAAGTATGCCCAAAATAAATCAAGGAATAGTTGTAAATACTAAAGTTTCACTCCCACCACTAGTTGAACAAAAAGAAATTGTTAAAAAAGTTGATCATTTATTTGCAATGTGTGATGAATTGGAAAGACAGATAAAGGATTCCAAAGCCAATGCGGATATATTAATGCAGGCGGTATTGAAAGAGGCCTTTGAATATTAATTGATAATTGAATTTATATGATACAATTTTTAGATAATTCAAGTCCGGCTATGATGCAGTTTATCGTAAAAAATAATCTGATTCAAAAGCATTATATGCAATGTTTCAAATGCAATTTTGTAGAAGATAATTTAAATATGATGGATGTGAAAAATTATCCATGTCCCAATTGCAAAGAGGCCGGTGTAAAAAGGCTCTTTCCTGCAAAATCACAATTACAGTCTGTTTATGCGGATATTGTACAATCCTTTTTTGAGTATGATCAGAAATATCAAGTCAATAAGAATCTCGCTGTCGAATGGATAATGAAAGAAACAAACACAGATGAAAAGTTTGCTAATGAATTGTTTGAACAATCTTCAAAACTGAATATATTTAATTTTGCCGACAAATATCAAAAACAACTCAATATGGAAAAAATAGAAGCAATGAATATTTTTCATTCCATCTATCGTGAGAAAAGTATTCCTAAAATCCAGATGTCTCATATTGTGGTTCATTCAATGACATTACTTGAAATGTATTTATCATATTTGATTCAGTCTATTTTAATGCGAACTCAAACCAATTTAGAAATCGTAATGCACATCGTAGAATCAAATCGTAATTGGAATGATTATTTTAAAACGATTAATAAAATATCCAAAATTCGTTGGAAAGAACATATTTCTCCCAGGTTGTTTAAAGACTTATCAACAAACTTCGAACAAATGAGACAGATCAGAAATAATTTGGTCCACCGAAGTCATTTTTTAGATAATTTTCAAGTCGTCAAAGATTCAGTAACGATGGCATCCAGACTTTTACCTGTTTTTGCTGATTTACATAATGAATTTTTACTGGGTGATGTTGAAGGTGGATATGGAAAGATTTATATTTGAGCTTTAACAATAACTATTTTTTAAAATCATTATACAATTCATCCAACAAAGATGTTGGATGCACACAATATATTATCAGAACTGCGCCACACCCCAGGCAAACATAACACCCACAAAGGTGAGCATCAGCGGCCAACCGGTATTCACAAAACGGCGTGCGTCAGGATTTTCAAATACATGAATTTGGAATTGATGGGCTGTAGCGGCTCCCCGCTCGTCAATGGCCGTAATGATTATATCATGAGGCCCTAACTGATTGTTTCGCGGACGCCATTTGAAAAGTCCTGTCTTTTTATTGAATGAGGCGTATTTCGGCAAGCGAATAGATCTGAACTTCACTTTGTCGTCGTTTAAGTCTTCAGCTGCTACACGGTAACGATATTCATATCCGGTCAAACCCACCGGCTTTGGGGAGGAAATAATGGACGGTGGAATATTAACGAATACTCTTCCCGTTTGTGTGTCTTCATGGTAACCGTCCGATACCGAAAAAGCAAACTCATGCTTATTAATCTGTGATGATTTAGGTATCCAAACTATCTTCCCCGTGTTTGACATCTGCATTCCTTGCGGTGCCTTTACTAATTTATAATGGAGATCTGCATCCTGGTTTTTGTCTTCCACCTGAACCTGGTATTTATACATTTTTTCCACAAGGGCTAGCTTTGGAGGCTGGGATACGATGGTGGCCGGATGATTCACATACAGTTCAAATGACTGTTCATCTTTCGTGTAGCCGTCCGAGACCACCAGTGTGATGGGATAATTGTCATATTGATCTTTTCCGGGAGTCCATCGGAGGGTTCCGGTAAATTCATCCACTTCTAATCCATCCGGAAATTCTTCCAATGAATAACGTATAGCGCTCATGCGCTCCACGATGACTTTTGGTGGTTTGCCTTTTGAGCCCTGGAAGAATTCCCACAGCACATCTTTAATATTAACGGTCCGATCGTCTTTTTCTACGACAACGACTACCAGTCGATCGTCTTCCCAGAAAATGGATTGGACGTAGCGCTTCAGGTTCAACCGGCTGAATTCCTCCGATTCCATTTCTCCCTGGCTGGTGAGATATACGACATCCGCAGCATTCCAGTCTCCGATGTAGCGATCCACATTCTCTCGGTATACATCATCGGCAATATTCACAGAATAAATCCTGGCTTTTTCTGTATCGTACAGTTTAACAATGTATTCGTAGGGCAGGAGTGATCCTTTATTCAAATCTGTCGTCATGATCTTATATTGATATTTCTCGCCAACGGTTGCTTTCATAAGCGGTATGGAAACAATCTTAATGGGAGAATTGATGAAAAAATCCGCTTCAACTGTGCGGACATCAACCCCATCATCCACCTCTATTTTCAAATGCCCGAAGTCCATTTCATCCCGTGTGGGTTCCCAACGTAGCCGCCCTGTAAACGGATCCATGCGCATACCGTCTGGCATTTCCACAGCCGTGAATGTCAGCACATTGTTGATATTGGGATCCGTGACTTCCAATTGAAAATCCCAAACATATCCTAAATTCACTTTATTCATTGGCGGAGGTGCCCGTTCAATAACCGGCGGATGGTTTACGTATAGAAACACATCCTGTGTATCGGCCGCCACGCCGTGATTCACTGCCACAGAAAAATTCTGCGTATCCAATTGTGCCGCCGAAGGTGTCCATTCAATCAACCCTGATCCGGATAAAACCATTCCTTCCGGATAATGTAACATTTTGTATGTCAATTCCTGATCCAGTTCCGACCTCCACGCTTCTACCTGGTATTTGAATAGTTCATTGACTCTAATAATCGAATCTGCTTCAGAAAGAATTTTGACTCCGGCGCGGGCAAATAGCCTAAACTCCTGTATAGCCCGGTCAAAACCGTCCGACGCTGCCAAGCGCACATCATAAATATTCACATGGCTGCTGTCTGTTTGCCAATACAAGGCACCGCTGGAATCCATTTCCATTTCGTCTGGACCGGTTTCCAGAATAAACTGAATTTTTGCATCCGAGTTATTATCATTCACCACTGGTTGATATGTAAACAATGATTTAGCCACAAATTCTGTTTCAGTGGGTTCTGAAATGAATTCCGGCGGATCATTCACATAGATCCACAATCGTTCATCATACCCTTCCAGATGAGGAACTACCTTATAAGTCAGCAAAGAATCCTCATCCACTGATTCCAACTCCACTGTTTCACCCACTTTCATTTCAACATGATATGACAGCTTGTATGCACCAAGCTGTTCTCCGTCGGGCACCCATTGAATAGAGCGCGTTTCATAATGGAAAAACATGCCTTTCGGCGGTGGCAGGAGCCAGCGGAAACTATAGAATTTTTCGGCTTCGTCTTCCGGAATGGAATAAACAAACAGCTGATCAACCGGTAAAACATGACGGGGAAGAACGCCCGAAGGCAGCGGCTGCCCTATAGATTTCATAGGCTTAATCCCCTTGCCGCCTAAATCCAGTCCGACAATTTCAGGGAATAATTCAATCAGATCCACGGGCTCAATCAATGGTTCCTCCACAGAAGGTCGATCTACAGGCGGCGGTAATCCAAGGTCTGTTAAAAATACGGACGTGGTTTCTCCGTCCCAGCCGGCTGCGATAGAGGTACCTGTATACACTTTATTGGTTATAATGGGGAGAGTAGAAAACACCTGGACATCCACCGAGTCTACTGTAAGAGTAAAATAGCTTTCGCTTTTATCTTCCGGTGTTTCAGCGCCAAAGGAGATGGTAATCATATTCATTTCACCCGAGACCAGTAACAAATCACTAAATCCATCCTGATCAAAATCGCTCGCCCGTACATCAGAAAGCGGTCCCGCTTCATTTTCAATTTCATCAATATCCAATCCGGCATCAGACAATGTTAACGCCACCAAATGACCGCTTTGGAATGGAGCGATAACATCCATAAACCCATCAGCGTCCCAATCGGTAAGAGCTACAGATCTATTGATAAAACCGTTCATCCCCGGAATGGTTTTAACCACCGGTTCTGATTCGATAAAGTCACCCTTATTATTAATAAATGGCTGTGCTTTCATCACATTACCTTCTGGGCTGAAACTGATGATATCATCATAACCATCATGATTAAAATCGACCACTCCGCCATAAACAAAACCGGAGCCGAAGCGCATGGATTCGGGTTCTAAACGCGTGGTAATTTCCAATTCACCATCGTCATTAATATCCACGATGGCCAAACCGCGGACAGGGCTGCCCAAGGATACCAACAATTCCTGATCATCATCATTATCTCTATCTAGTAAAACAAAATTGTGGCAACGCAGGAATGTATTGCGTTCAGATAAATTCAATGAACCGGACGGTATTTCACTAAAACCGGCGCCATCCCAGGAATAATAAAAAACAATAGGATGCAGAATCCGTTCTTCATCTGCATCCGTAAGGTTCATAATGGTAATAAGTTCAGGAAAACCGTCGCCGTCCAAGTCTCCAAGTTTCAGCCCTACAAAATTACCTAAAAGGCCATCAGGCGCTGCCAGCTCCCAGTTTAATTGCTGATACCCGTCACCATCAATTTCATAATATCGAATCATGGAAATGGAATGGCCATTATCCCGGCCAACTTCAACAGCTGCAAATTCAAAAAGACCATCCTGATCAAGATCGAAGGTTCCTTCCATATGAATAATCTGGAGATCTTTTCCAAAGAGCAGGCTGAAAGCCAATAAAAGGACTGTTCTAATCTTCTTCATCGTATTTCTGATCCAGTAGAATCTACAACAACGCTGTCAACGCCCATATATTCCAGTGTCTTGAATTTCATTTCCCTAATCTGATTGAGTGAATCAGTATCTGCAACCGTTTCTGCGCTGACACTAATAAGATCAAATTCTCCTGAAAAGATAATGGTGGTGCTGATTTTTTTTCCATCGGAACTATCTACAGTTACATCTCCTTTGATATTCCACAATTCGATTTCCGACATTTTGATAATCATGTTATGGCTATCTTCGCCCTTTGGGGTACTGATTGATATATAGGAATAATTTTTGGTTGTTCGATCCCATTCGATTTCGTACAAGGAAATTCCTTTTTCAGACTCTCCTAGTCGCATGGATTCAGGAAACCCAATAAAATGATAGGTGGGATAAATATGCAATTCAGATCGCCAATCAGCCGGGTTTAAGGTAATGGCCACTGTATCCGAAGACGGTTCAACGAGAGCATAAATTGAGTTTTTCTCAAGATCGTGATCAATGGTAAGTGTAATAAAATTTGCAAGACTATCTTTATCGGATGAATAAGAAAAATTAACAGATTTATTTTTTGCAATCCGACCAAGATTGGCTGAAATAGAATGGATGATGTGATAATTGGGAAGATCAAATTCGTCCACCCCCATACTAAAAGGAGATTCACCTTCAAAAACAAATCTCTCTTTTCCTTCTTCCTTTCCTGGTGTATGTACCCTTATCGAATATGGTTCATAGGGTGGCGGAACATAAATCACCGGTGGTTTTGTTGTATCTATAACAATGATTGCATATGATCGTTTATTTCCCTCAATAATAGGAACCATTCGGTGTCGATCTCCAATATTATCCATGTCAGAAACCAGTTCATCTCTTAAACGTTTTTCAGCAAAATATTTAAATTCATGGACTCCTATTTGCTCACGCGTCGGCACCCAAGTTATATAACCAGTCTCCGGGTCAAAATAAGCGCCGCCTGGGGGCTGGGACAACCAATGGAAACTGTAAAAACCGGCTCCAGTGTCTACCGCTGCTTTATAATATAATGTATCTCCAAGTTCCAGGGAATCATTTGGAATAATCTCTGTTGCGGTAGGGAGTTCTTCAATTTCATCTACAACGTGTAAACTTATCAATCCAGATTCTACTCTGGATAATAAAACATTATTGATGATTTCCGGGGTTGCGGTATCCGGGACAATAAACAGCTCTTTTCCACTGAATTTGCTCCGTATTAATGTCAGGGCGCTGTCAACATAAGAAAGCATCAATATTTCGCCATTAGCAAACGGTAGTTGTAATTCTTCTGATTGGTCGCCATCCAAATCTGTTTTTGCAATGGCCGGTCCAAGTAAATTCATTGTCATTTTACTATTCAATGGAAGATATTCTTCGGCGATAATTACCGGCTCATCTTCTACATTAAATAAAACGGTGTTTAAGAACTCATTGTCATTCGAAAACACCGCAAGATGAGATTCGCCCCCGATGTTCATGTAGCTTACAAATATATGTCCAATTCCATTATGTAGACTTTTCGGCAACTCTATATTGATAGCGTTGACAGCAGTACTGTCAGCGAAGTCTACTAGCGTTATTGTTCTGGAAGGGCTTCCCATGGCAACGGAAAATATTCCTGAATCCAGCGCAAAATCGCCAATATTGGGATGCATTAATTTCTTGTTGTTTATCTTAAGGTTAACGGATTCAAATTGGGATTCGCTCCATGAAAAAAGTTTCAACCATTCAATGCCATCAGAGCGGAACCCTGGAAAATAATCGACTAAAATAATTAATTCGTATATACCATCATTTTGCAGATCATAAACAAACGCATCCTTCACGGAATAATGTTCTGGAGTAAGCCCCCAAAGTAAACGATGCTTGCCTGTTGAATCTATTTCCACAAAACGAAGATTATTTTCGGTAAACAGCAATATTTCACTCATTCCATCTTTATCAAGATCATATGTTCCTTTAACAAACATATTCTCAGAATAGAGTGCAAAATGAAGAAAAACGGTAAAAATAACCCCGTTGCTCAAAATGTTACTCTTGTTATTAATCCTTACCTCGATTGTAATTTAACCTAATAACGATGAATATTCACTGTTCCAAAATGCAGAATAAGCGATATTCCTCTATCTCTGCTGAATGAGAATATAGACTTTCACCCTCGCAAAATACAAGGAAAAGACCCTGTTTTACATACAGAATTGTCTAAATTCGCTGCGATATTTCCCTTCCAAAATTATAGAGTAGAAGTATAAATTGAATTATGCGATGGAAACCAACTATGAGAATTGAATGATAAAAAAAATTATTCTAATTATTCAATTGACTCCACTATGGCTTTTCGCCCAAAGCGGTATGTATCCAATTCAGGATTACTACGGTGGGGGTATAGGTTATAGTCCGACATACATCTTATTAGACTCAATTCCAGGTTCCTCCCTGATGTCGCAAATGGGGTTGAACACCAACAATTTTGACAGTCCTTTTATCATTCACGGCGGCGAGGGATTTACGCATATTGCCGGTCGTTGGCGTCTGGGGGGTTACGCCGGTATTGGTTCGTCCAGTATCAGCAATATTATGGATATATATCTTTACAAGGAATTAAACGATACTACCGGGCTTCAGATATCTAGTGACAGTATAATGGTATACGATACTTTCAAGTCAACGGTGACGGCAAAATTTTCCTTTACACTTGGAGCTGTGCTATTAGAATATGTTGTTCCAATTTTTCGTGATCTTGAAATTTCCGGCGGTGCTATGCTGGGAATCGGGCGTGTAAATGTCAGTATTGATCAACATACTGGTGACGCCCAATGGAATAATCTTTTCTCAAATACATACGGTACCGTTCAAAACGGCTCCGTTTATTATGAAATTCCTGCGGATACCAGTTTTGACTCATTTCAAAATAGCCCCTTGGTTCCAGTTAATCATAACGGAGGCTTGATGGACTTAAGCGGTACTTTTTTCAATTTCCAACCTTATATTGCTATTAAGTGGCAAATTATGGATCGTGTTGGTTTGCGAATGACCCTTGGGTTTAACCAGGGAACGATAGGCGCCGGAGAATGGAAATTAAATGGTCGTAAACAGATTGCAGATTCTCCAAAAGCAACCTTACAGGGTCTGGCTATACGAACCATGTTTTATTTTGGACTGTAGTAATTTCCCTCATCCATTTCAAACGTAAGCATTATCAAATGAAGAATAATTTTAAAAAACGGCTTCCCGTTGCTCTGGCAACTATAATGGTTATCGTGTTGACGGCTATACCATTATCTCAATATCTATATTCAAAAAACCCTTACAATTCCATTGAGGAAAAACTCCGCATTCTCAATCAAATTCTTTATTACGTCAATCAGCTCTATTTTGAAGATGTGGATATGGATAAGCTTATGGAAGGGGCATTCCAAGGCATATTTGATGAATTAGATCCTCATTCTGTTTATATCCCCGCTAAACAGCAAGAAGAAATGGACGAACTGTTCCGCGGTTCTTTTCAGGGAATCGGAATTGAATTTGATATTTTACATGGTTACATAACGGTTATTTCGCCGGTGGCAGATAGTCCGTCTGAGCGCGCCGGTCTTTTACCCGGCGACCAAATAATTGCTATTAATAACGAAGATGCGTTTGAAATCACTAAAAAGGATGTCTTTAAAAAACTCCGAGGTCCAAAGGGCTCTCCTGTTGATATAACGATACGGAGAATTGGCGGTGATAAATTTGACATTACCATTATTCGGGATGATATACCCATTTACAGCGTCCGTGCTGTCTTAATGCTCGACAATGAAACAGGATATATATGGTTGACGCGCTTCTCAGCAACAACGGATGATGAGGTGCGGATTGCTCTTAATCAATTAGAAGCCCAGGGCATGAAAAAATTGATTTTTGATTTGCGTAATAACAGCGGTGGTTATTTAGAACAAGCTGCTGCAATTAGTAATTTATTTATTGCCCATAACGACACACTCGTATTTACGAAAGGTAAAAGTGCAAGTGTAGAACAAGTTTTTATCTCTGATCCCAAAAAAGGCCGGGAAGATTACCCCTTAATTGTTCTGATCAATCGCGGGTCTGCCAGCGCAAGCGAAATCGTTGCCGGCGCCGTTCAGGATTTAGACAGAGGGCTTGTTGTAGGAGAAACCAGTTTTGGGAAAGGACTTGTCCAAAGACAGCTTCCCTTAAATGATGGGTCCGCAATTCGCGTCACAATTGCTCGTTATTACACACCCAGCGGACGACTTATACAGCGTCCATATAAAAACGGAGAAACAAAAGATTATTATAAAGAATTATATGTCAAAAATCGTGAATCTGTTTTGGATTCATTGAAGGAACTCAAACCAAAATATACAACAAGATCCGGACGAACTGTATATGGTGGAGGAGGAATCACTCCTGATATTCATATACGCTGGGAACTTAATCTTCAAAAAAATACTCAACGATTGTTATCCCATACTAAACGACCTCTTTTCAATTGGGGATCCAATTATGCAAGTACGCATAACAATGAAATTAATCTTTATGAAAACTTCAGGGATAATTGGGATCTTGACGATAGCGATTTTCAACATTTTGTTGAATATGCCATCAATGAAGAGATAGAAATCAACCTGGAAGAATTGGAAATCGACAAAGCATATATTTTACAAATGCTTAAATCTGAAATTGCGGGCGCACATTGGGGTAAAGATGAAGCAATCGGTATTCGATTGACCTATGATAACCAGGTTATGGACGCTTTAGATTATTTTAACGAAGCGGCTGGATTCATAAATTATTCACAGTAAATTAAAAGGTTGGATTTATTGACATTCCACTTGGTAATTAATAAGTTTGGCGTCGATTTTCTAAGCTTAACATTAATAATAAACGAACGGAGGACTAAATGCTAGTCGAATATTTCGTAAATGGTGGACCCTTTATGTGGCCAATTTTATTGGCATTGATTTTTGGCCTTGCTTTCGCAGGTGAACGTTTTTACTCATTAATCGTGTCATCAATCGATGCACAAAAGTTTTTCGATGATGTAAACAACACATTAGATAACGAGGGTGAAGAAGCCTGCCTGGCCCTTTGTGAAAAAACAAACGGTCCGGTAGCAGAAATTTTTCATGCAGGCCTATCGCGAATGAACAGGGGTCTGGTGGAAGTTGAAAAAGCAATTCAAAATGCCGGCTCTCTGGAAATGTCTTTTCTTGAAAAAAATATGATATGGCTGAATGCGGTTATCACTATTGCTCCTATGCTTGGGTTTACAGGCACAGTTGCCGGAATGATTTCTGCATTTGATGCTATTGCAGCTGCGGATGATATTTCACCCGCTGTTGTTGCCGGCGGTATTTCACAGGCGCTTTTAACAACCGCTTTTGGACTCATTGTTGCAATGATCATCCAGATTTTCCAAAATTTATTTGTTTCCAGAATTGATAAATTAGTTCTGGATATGGAAGAACATTCCATCCAGCTGGTTGATCATCTTTATGAGATGGAAATCAAAAAAGAAACGAAATAAACTGATCCAAAGATGAAAAAGCGTCGATTCAAAGGTGGTGAAATACCCACTTCTTCTATGGCAGACATTGCTTTTCTTTTGCTCATTTTCTTCTTGGTAACCACCACAATAGATACGGATAAAGGGTTGGGGATTGTGCTCCCGGCTGAAGGCGAAGAAATTGAGATTAAGAAAGATAATATTCTTAATTGTCTCATTAATTCACAAGGGAGAGTGCTTTTGGGCGGTGAACCGTTTAGAATAAAAGATATAAGTAAAGAAGTTCGTCGTAGAATTGCAGCGAATGATAAGCTTATCATTTCTGTGAAAGCACATGAAAAAACAAAGTATAGTGACTATATTTCTGTTATTGACCAGCTTAAAATGGCCAATGCGAAACGTATTTCAATTGCTGAATCAGACAGATGATAGTTAAACGTAAAACTAAACTTTCAAACGAAATCCCGACAGCATCTATGCCTGACATCATTTTTATGTTGCTAATCTTTTTTATGGTTACAACAGTCCTTCGTACATATGATGGTCTACCTGTAGAATTGCCTAAAGCAAAACGCATTGAAAAACTGAAATCCAAACGCCATACAGCCCATATATTTGTTGACAAAAAAGGATTGGTATCTATTCAAGATAAACTTCACAGTGTCGAAGCAGTGCGTCACGTTATGTATGAGATTCGTGCAGCCGATCCAATGCTGACTGTGTCCTTAAAAGCGGACAGGTCTGCTACCATGGGGCTTATTTCTGATATTCACAATGAATTGCGGAAAGCAGATGCATTAAAGCTCAATTATTCGACCAAAACGGCCGTTGATTAATTCATGAATCATTATATACCCCGCCTTAAGTTTAATTATTCCTTAACCGTTAGGGTGACTGGACTCATTGGTGTTTTGTTAATTACATTCGCATTTCTATTCGTCCCAAGAAGTTTCACTACGGCTGTATTAGAAGAGGCTGATCAAATTATCATTGAACAGATTGATATTCCCCTGACGCAGCAATTTGATTTACCCCCTCCGCCTTCGCGACCTTCTGTTCCAATAGAATCAGAAGACGAAGATTTAGCAGACGATATAACAATTGAAGAAACGGATTTAGAAAACTTTGAAACGTGGGATGCACCACCTCCTCCTCCAGAGGGACCTCGGGTAAAATTTATTCCCTATGATGACCCTCCGCAACCGCTTACACCCATTCGTCCAAAATATCCGGAAATCGCCCAAGAAGCCGGCATAGAAGGTACCGTAATTGTCCAAGTGTTTGTTGACAAAAAAGGACGTGTAAAAGAAACTTTGATTTTAAAAGGTATTCCAAACACCGGTCTAGACGAAGCAGCAATTGAAGCGATTCGAAAAACACGTTTTAGACCGGCAAAACAGCGGGAAAGAGCTGTGGGTGTTTGGATTTCCATCCCGGTCAACTTCAGACTTAAATAAAAAAGCCTCGTAAATACGGGGCTTTTTTAATATCTATATCTATTTCGCTTTTCTTAAAAACTCGATTTAATAAATTCTCTATTTAATCTTGCAATATGAATAATCGAAATTTCTTTTGGGCATTCTACTTCACAGGCGCCGGTATTAGTACAACTTCCAAATCCTTCTTGGTCCATTTGAGTTACCATATTTTTTACTCTGATTTCTCGCTCAGGCTGCCCCTGTGGAAGTAAAGCTAGTTGAGATACTTTTGCTGAAACAAATAACATTGCAGAAGAATTTTTACACGTTGCAACACACGCTCCGCAACCAATACAAGAGGCAGCATCCATGGCTTCGTCAGCATTTGCTTTCGGAATGGGAATTTCATTTGCATCTGGAGTTCCACCGGTGTTTATAGACACATAGCCGCCGGCTTCCATCATTCTGTCAAATGAAATTCTGTCCACAATTAAATCTTTAATTACCGGGAACGATTTTGCGCGCCATGGTTCCACAACGATTGTTTCGCCATCTTTAAAACTACGCATATGCAGTTGACATGTTGTGATACCCGTTAATGGGCCATGTGCCCTGCCGTTAATAAATAAACCACACGTTCCACAAATACCTTCCCGGCAATCGTGATCAAATGCAATGGGTGTTTTTCCTGCCAACACCAGTTGATCGTTTAACATATCCAGCATTTCGAAAAAAGACATATCTTCAGACACATCTTCCACGTGATGGAGCTCAAAGAATCCCGAAGAATCTATTTTTTGCTGCCGCCAAACCTTCAAGGTTACCCTCATTACTTATAACTCCTCGTGGTTAATTCTACATTTTCAAACACTAGGTTTTCTTGATGCAATTCTGAGGGATTGCCCTTTCCTTTATATTGCCAAGTTGATACATAAGTAAATTCTTCATCGTTGCGTTTTGCTTCATTTTCTTCTGTCTGGTGTTCATCGCGGAAATGCCCACCGCATGATTCCTCGCGGTTTAAGGCGTCCCGAGCCATCAGTTCACCAAGTTCCAGAAAATCGGCTACTCGACCGGCTTTTTCGAGTTCGGGGTTAAGCTCGTCAGCTGTGCCCGTAACTTTAACATTTTTCCAAAATTCATCTTTCAATTTTGGAATTTCATTAATCGCTTTCTCCAGTCCGGCTTTATTCCGCGACATACCAACATTTTCCCATAACATTATCCCAAGCTCTTTGTGAATATCATCTACTGTTCTATTTCCATTAATAGAAAGAAGTGTAGATATTCTGCTTTTCACTTTTGTTTCAGCTACGTTAAATGCCTCATCATCCGTAGAAATACTTTCGCCTAGTTTGCCGGTCAGGTAATCACCGATAGTATATGGCAAAATAAAATAGCCGTCCGCCAATCCCTGCATCAAAGCAGAAGCGCCAAGGCGATTGGCGCCATGATCAGAAAAATTCGCCTCGCCTAATATATATAAACCTGGAATGGTGCTCATGAGATTGTAATCCACCCATAATCCTCCCATGGTATAATGGATTGCCGGATAAATGCGCATGGGAATTTCATATGGATTTTCCCCGGTAATTTGTTTATACATATCAAACAAATTACCATATTTTTCTGTCACAACATCTCTGCCCATACGTTGAATTGCATCTGCGAAATCCAGATACACGGCTAATCCGGTTTCGCCAACGCCATTTCCTAAATCGCACATTTCTTTTGCACGGCGACTAGCCACATCCCTCGGTACCAAGTTGCCAAAGGATGGATATAAACGTTCAAGATAATAATCCCGCTCGTCTTCAGAAATTTCCGAGGGATGGCGTTTATCACCTTTCTTTTTCGGTACCCACACCCGTCCATCGTTCCTCAAGCTTTCGCTCATTAATGTCAATTTTGATTGATGTTCGCTTGCCACGGGAATACACGTTGGATGAATTTGAACAAAACTTGGATTGGCAAAAAACGCTCCTTTTTTATGGGCTCTCCAGGCAGCCGTCGCATTACTTGCCATGGCATTTGTAGAAAGAAAAAATGCATTACTGTATCCGCCTGTTGCCAACACCACTGCATGAGCGGCGTGAGATTGAATTTCACCGGTAATAAGATTCCGCGTAATAATCCCTTTCGCTTCGCCATCTATCATTACTAAATCCAGCATTTCGTGTCTGGGGTGAAATTTTACTTTTCCAGTATGCATCTGACGCACCAAAGCAGAATAACAGCCCAATAATAATTGCTGTCCCGTTTGTCCCCTGGCATAAAATGTTCTGGAAACTTGGGCGCCGCCAAAAGATCGGTTATCCAGTAGTCCACCATATTCCCGGGCGAAGGGAATGCCTTGGGCAACACATTGATCAATAATATTATTACTTACTTCCGCCAAACGATAAACGTTGGCTTCTCTGGAGCGGTAATCCCCACCTTTGATCGTATCGTAGAAAAGACGGAAAATACTGTCGCCGTCATTCGGATAATTTTTGGCTGCGTTAATACCTCCTTGAGCCGCAATACTGTGAGCGCGGCGTGGGGATTCATGGTAAGAAAAAGCCTGTACATTATAACCTAATTCTGCTAATGCTGCGCTGGCAGATGCGCCAGCTAAACCGGTTCCTACGACAATAATATTATATTTCCGTTTGTTCGCCGGGTTTACAAGCTTCAGATCAAATTGATGCTTGGTCCATTTTTCTGCCAGGGGTCCGGCCGGTACTTTGCTATTTAACATATTAATATCCTCCGCCCACGATTCCGAACCATACTGCAATGGAAAGAAAGCCCAAAGGTATGATCAGCCAAAATAGCATGGCGACTGTTTCAATGAGTCCGCTATATTTATTATATCGAATACCAAATGTTTGGAATGCGGATTGAAAACCATGGCGAAGATGAAAGCCCAGTAAAACCATGGCGATGCAATACAAAGCCGTTATTAGAGGGTTACCGAACCCAACAGTGTCGCCCATGACGATTTTATAAAAATTTCCATCATCATGTTGGTTTTGAAAAATATACCAAAATGTAGAGAGATGCGTAATTAAAAAAATGAAAATGATGCTTCCACCTATAAACATATTCCTAGAGAAAAAACTGGAATTTTTACCGACTGAATTGACATCATATTTTTGCGAGGTTGCTTTCCTGTTTTCCAATGTCAACTTGGACGCAAAAAATATATGGTTAAGAAATATTAGTGCAAGAATGATTTCAATTGCCCGAACAATTGGCCTAACGCTGGATAATGTTTTCACATAAAGATTGAACGCATCGGGTCCTGCAAAGAGTATCAAATTACCAATGAGGTGAATAATCAGGAATAGGCATAACAACAGTCCTGTTGTTGCCATAAGAATCTTTTTACCGATGGACGAACTAAAAACAGATTTAAATAAGCTCATTTTAACTATCGTGAATCATGATAAATAGCACGTATAAAATTAAATACGTTGATGTTTATTCAGAAGATATATAAAATAAAATATATACTCCTAAATTCATATTTTATTGAGTTGAGATATTTGTTGAGAGGTAGTTTATGAAGAGTAATTGGTGAGTGGTGAGTGGTTATTAAATGAATTTATGGTTAATTGGTCTGTTAGAAATTATATCCTAACGCTCCTTTGCTTGTAGATTTTCAATGTTAATATTGATGTGCTTTACTTAATATGAAATCTCTTACAGACAAATTTTGTTTTGAGAACTTATTTTGCACTTGAAGAGAAAAAACACCATTTGAGAAAACATTGTCTATTAAAGGTTCAATATAGGTTTTCTCGGTTTTAATATTTAGCCGATTTGCTCTTACGTCCAGACCTTCATAGGCTAATTCCGCAAACCATTCCAACCAATGTGAAATAGATTTACCCATTGGACCGCCTTGATTTAAATCGAATGTCGCCGCTCTTTGATTCATTTCGATCCGCTCTTCATCTGTCCAGTTTCTAAGCGATTCCAACAATGATTCCCTGACTTTCCCTTTTTCCATCAATCCAATCCAAAATGCGGCCGAAGCCAATTCATATCCGTGCGGCGACCGGTCTGCTGTACGAATTTCCAAGACGTTTTTAAAGCGATTATGAGTAAATATTTGATGAAGTGCGACTTTAATATCTTCATTTGTTAATTCATTTCTTTCATTTAAGCCGTTCATCCATTCTTTAATTGTTCCATCGAAATAGCCCACCTCATTCTGTTTATCGGGAGTAGTAAAAATAACCGGTACTTCCAGAATATAACCGGCGAATTGTGTTAAAAGTCCGCTCATGCTGCTCATACCGTGATCGATAAAATGACCACAGCGCGAGGGGTCTGTGTCTTCCCAAATCTGATAGCGTATGTTCTCAAATCCAACCGGTTTATTTTCCATAAAAGGAGCATTGGAAAACAACATGGCAGCAAAAGGGCTGATACATTCAGCGATAAATCCGCATTCTTCTGCATCTTGTTTGTCAAGCAAGTCGATGTTTACCTGAATGCTAGCTGTATTGCGCATCATCCATGAACCATAATGACCGGATGAAGTAAATCGTTTATGCATCAATTGGTATTTTTTCTGATTAATCAGTTTTATATCATTAGGGCTGTATACAGGGTCAAGCCCCAAATCCACCACTGTTAATTTCATTTCGGAACTCACACTCTCTACCGCTTTTTTTATAACATTCAGTTCATCGTTTAGATCATGTATCGTAAAGGCCGGTCTTGATGCCCATTCAACCTGTCCGCCGGGTTCCAAGGAACAGGTTACAAATGAATGATGGTCCTTGCATTCCGAGTCGATCATGTGTAAAAAATCTGATGCTGAAAATTCATCCTTTGAATAAACCGGAATTCGTTCACCGCGCTTATTATATATAATGGATTCTATTTCTACACCAATCGCCCTGTTTTCATTATGGGTGCATCCTGATAAAATATATTCTTCTATTTTTTCAATCAAATTATTCAATTTGTCAGTTTTGCCTTTTAGTATCATTTGTTTACTATGCTCGTTCTTGTATATCGCTCATCCAATAAGGCCAGAATTAGGACTATTAGGGCGTTTAACATAGGGCTGAAAATAAAAAAACAGCCCTCGCAATTAGCGAAGGCTGTTAGTAATAAATTTATTTTACAAAGATATTATTCTACCATGTCTCCACCGCCGATTAAGTCCGACAGATTAAAAGCTCCGTCTTTTTCCATTTGCTTTGCTGATGTGACAATTAATTTCCTTGCATTATCTACTTCTCTTTTGGAAACGGCTCCTTCCACCGGTTCATACATAGCCTGTTTCTTTTGAGGAAGATTCTCAAGAACTCTGTTTACAATGTCTTCCGGCGTTCCCTTAAGCGCCATAGCGACGGAATCCAAGTCAACAGAGTTCATTAAATCGCGTATAATGTTATCTGGTAATACTTCAAATAAAACTTCCCAAGTTAAATGGTATTTTTTTATATCTTCGGCGAGTTCCGGGTTCTCTCGAGAAATATTTTCTAGAAAAAGCTTCTCTTCTTCCGGATTTAGTCCTCCAAGAATTTCAGCTATATCCTTTCCTCCTCCCCGGGAAAAAGCAACTGTTTTAGGTAATAATTGAGATTTTTTCTTTAAGTCTGTCGCCACGCTCACGATTGCTTCTAATGGAATATCGTTTAGATTTCCCATTTCCATAATAATTTCTCCCTTCGTCATAGCATCAAATCGCTCTACTGTTTTCATGCGGCGTTCTCCTGGAACTTGTGCCAAAACGATAGCGGCCACAGATGCGGCTTCTGGTTTAATTAGGGCATACAATTGTTCATCAGTGATGTCTTCTATAAAAGCGAACGGTTTTCTTGGCTCATCAGAATCTTCATCATGAAATTTTTCACTAACAAAACTAAAATAAAATTCTTCCATGACTCTTTTCTTTATTAAAAACGAGACGCTGTCTAAATCGCGCATAGCCGCTCTTACTTTTCGAATGTCTGTCTTTGAAAGCTCTTTAACCAGTGACAGAGCTAGCCCTTCGCCTAAAACAGAGAAAAGAATGGCTGCTTTTTGCAGACCGGAAAGTCTATTGTAATCTGTAATCATGGTGTTGCCTTATTTTTTCTTTTTTTTCTTTTTCTTTTTACCGTCATCCTCTTCTTCAGCCAACTCTGGAGCAGCTGGTTCCGGCTCAGGCGGCGGAGTATCGTCTTCCATCCATTCTTTTACAATTCTCGTTGCTGTGTTAGGTTGGCCGACGCTCATGGATACAACAGCTTGTTTCATATCAGATACTTCACTTTGCAAAACAGCCGTATCTTCTATAGGTTGAGGCATTGGTTGAGTTGGGGCTTTCACTGCTTCATCTTTACTTTTTTTTTTCCGCGGTCTGGGCGGATACATCCACGGTGGAGGAAGTTGCTGTTGCTGCTTTTGCTTATTTCCCATAATCATGATGACTAATACAACCACCAAAACAAGAACCAGGGCTCCCAGGAGAGAAACAAAAATGATCATCATTGTAGATGAACCGCCACCCATACTACGATCAAGATCGGATTGAACCGCATCCAGCATCGCTAATTTTTCAGCAATTTGCGCATCCAGCGTCTCTTTTTCACTTATTTTTTCACCCATGGCATTTCGGACCTGACCAACTTCATCGCCAGAAACATCAGAAGATGTCATCATAGATTTCAAGTCTTCTATTTCTTTATTCAACGCCTGCAGTTTTAAGGAATCGCGTCTGAGAATATCTCTTTTTTCAGATTGATATGCTCGGTCTCTTGCAGCTGCTTCCAAGCTAGTGAGTTGCTGCTGGAAATATGTTTTATCCTGCTCACGTCGTTCAGCTTCCTGCGCTTTATAGTTATCCAGTTCATCTTTCCAATTTACAGAACCTTCTCTTGATCGCTGTTGTTCCAGTGACTCTAACTTTTCAGCAATATTTTTTAATAAAATTTGTTCTGCTGTTTTTTCGTCTCGTCGCTCTTTAAATGTTGCTGTCATGATACTCAAAGCATCACCCCGGGCGCGATTGAATCCCGATGAAACCATAACCACCTGACGAATATTTTCGATCAGTTCGGGAGCAGCGCCTTCTTGCAGAATAATACTGATATCCAGCTTTGTAATCTTCGCTGTTGAAGGCCGCTTATTGGTCACTGTTCTCGATAATACTTTATTTTGGCCGGAGCTTAAAGACATTGCTCCCTGATTCGGAGCTTCAGACACAGCTTCATTTACGATGGAAGAAGATCTTCCCGCATCTGATTCAAACTCAAAGCCAGGAATTGGCAAACCGCTTGTCAGGCCGGAAGATCCACGAGATGACGCGTCTAATGATTGATTAATTTCAGATGAAACCTCATCTAACGTTTGGCCCGCACCTGTTTGTCGTCCGTCTCCCATAATGGTAATTTGTTCTTCTGTACCGTCGCTGATTTCAATACCAGCCTTAACATCAATAACGTATTTACGGTCATCAATAATTTTTGATAGTGCATCTGTTATACGTTGGCGCAAATCATTTTCAACCATCAGTTTCTGAGCTAAATAACTATTCCCCTGTCCCCAACTTAGACTGAAGCAAAACGCTGCCAGAATAAATGATTTGCAATAAATGTTAACTTTTCTCATGATAGCTCCTTTGCTTATCGAAAATTCTCTCATAATTCATTTGGTTATGAATCGCTCTTGCTTTCATCTCCACTAGCTCTGCTGTAGTGTGGAGCTAAGAATGTAATTTCTACGCGCCTATTTCTGGATTTTTGATCCTGTGTATTATTATATTTCATAATCACCTCGGATGTAATTAACTCATGCGATGCACGATCTCGAGGCACAAATTCACCATATCCTACCGCTTCTAACCTTATGGGATTTACCCCTAATCCTATCAATTCTCTTACAACCGCAGATGCTCTGGCTGATGATAATTCCCAATTTGTTGGATATTGAACCTGCAGCGCTTCAGGTAATTTTTCATTGTCTGTATGCCCTTCTACGGCTATCTGGAAATATGATTTCTCAATGGTTGGAACAATTTTAGTCAAAATAGCGATGATCTGGGGCATTGTTTTTGCTGATCCGGATGTAAAGCTTATATCAGATGAAATGCCAATTGTTACCCCTTTGGGTCCTGTTGTTACTTCAACCGGCGTCTCGCCTGTTTCAGATTCTTCCTGCATTTCTTTTATCATGTTCTGAACTGCTTTTTTAACATCAGCTAAGTTCATTGCCTGACTTTCCTTCTTTATCTTACTCCCAACAGACTTACCCATTGCGTCAGCCATTTCCTGAAGTTTTACAGGATCGACTGTTGATATAGCCGCTAACAGAACAAAGAACGCAAACAAGAGTGTCATCATATCAGCAAATGTCCCAAACCATCCGGGCAAACCTTCGTCTACAAGGGTTTTTCCTTTTGTAATGCCTGCTTTATAGGCCTTTCGTTCTTTAGGTGTTCTTGGCATTGAATTATTCTACTTTCTTCCACTCCTTGGGAGGAATAAATGAATTCAATTTTTCACGAACAATTAATGGGTGTTTCTTCTGATGGATTAACCGCGTTCCTTCGACAAGCATCGCTTGCATTGTGCTGGTAAAGCTAATTCTTGTGTTTAATTTTTCACTCATGGGCAGAAAAAACAAATTCGCTAAAACAGCGCCATAGAATGTAGTGATCAACGCCGCGGACATACCGGGACCAAGCGCATCTGCTCCGCCTTCACCGCCAAAACCGGATAACATAATTACCAACCCAATCAGGGTTCCGATCATTCCCCAGGCCGGCGCCATGGTACCCATAGATTTAAACAAACCAGCTTGTGTTTTTTCACGAACCTCACGATATTCGATACGGGTCTCCAGAATTTCAGTTAATTCTTCCAATGAATAACCGTCAATAACCATTTGTACACCATCCCTAAAAAATGGATTTTTAATAACTTCTACAGATTTTTCCAGCTCAGCGACTCCTTTTCTTCCGACTTCAGATGCGTCTACTGCATCGTCAACCACGGTACCAAGTTTAAGTTTTCCACCTTTCAACACAGCCCCCATAGCTGTTCCTAGTTGGAGTACATCTGATAATGGAAATGCAACAGAAACGGAGGCAATCATTCCACCAACAACAATCGCAAAACTGGAAGGTGAAACAAACCCTCCCATACCGGCGTTTGCGGCAGAGGCAGCAAGAAAAATTCCCCCGAATATAGAGCATAGACCAAGTACTATTCCTATTAAGGTTGCAATATCCATTTTTTTACTCCTCTATTACACTCGTCGATTTTAAACGGTTTTCGTGTAGGGCTTTTAGAATGTTTCGTACATCATCATATTCAGGATCCATGCGCAATGCTAAATTCCAGTTAATGGTTGCCCGTTGAATATCTCCAAGTTTATAGTATATAGATCCTCTCCTGGCATAGGCCAGGGCTATATTGGGGTTTAGATCCAGAGCAGACTCCACCTCTTGCAAAGCAACTCTATAATCTCCTGAGTAAAAATATCGTAAAGATCGGGAGAGATGCCGCATCGCTTCATTCATATTTTTTTCATCTACATTACGATTCAATTTCATCACTAATAGTGAGTCTTCTAAAAATTGTGACTGTTGTTGAATAGAGGCCAATTGAACCATCAGGTTGCGCATTTCATTTTTCAACATTTTCATGGAATCCCGCACTGTATGAACAGCATAATCAGCCAACGCCAACGTTGAATCCGAAAGTAATTCATATTGACCTGTTCCCGGTAGCTTTAATTGAGCTCCTGGAAAAGGCGACGGGGCACCTGTTCCCCCCGGCAGAGAACGTCCACCGGCTCTTGGTACTGCCATATCAAAACCGAAAGTAATCCCGGGGTGACCTTCCCAATAACGCGATTTCCAATTCGGAAGTTTTTCTATGTGGGTGAATCCTAGGTTCAAGCGATAATCCGAGGTAAGGGGGATGCGGAGTCCCACATTGATGCCTGTTCCATCAAATTCACCCACAAGATCAATACCACCCCATTTTCCTAAATATGGAGTGTTCATAATTAATCCCATAAAAACACCGGCTTGTGTTCCGCTTGAATCGTTATTACTGATTGAATCAGCAGCCGCGAAACCTCCGGAACCAAAACCCATGAATGTATTTAAATGATATTTTCCAAGGTCTTTCTCACTGCTCACTACAGCAAAAAATGACAGTTCTTCAGGATTAAGACTTAAACCGCCGCCGCTTTCAGCATTTTGAAAGACGATGTCCTGTAAGCCGAGGGACAAGGAAATATTATTATAGGTGTATACTCTTTGTTGTAAATGAAATCCGAATTCTACGGGAGGGGCGTAGCCGGTTGCTCCCAATAAAGCGAGAGCAGTTGTATCTGCAGTTTGCACAGATGAAAAACCAAAAGTAAAGTTTCTTCCCAGTTCCATATCAAAATAAATACCCTGGGCGGAATTAAATGGATCGAAGTTGTGTAATTCCGTCCCAAAACCAGTGCGGAATAAATAAGGCGCTTTTTGCACGCTTGAGGTAGGGATTTTCATCATAAAACCCGGTCGCGTGTACGCCACCCGAGCCGCACCGTAGGATACGGATGTTATCAATAAGAATAATGTAATTGAGCTGTATAAATATTTTTTCACTGTAAAGCCATCTCCGCTCGTTTTAGTTCCATACTTGCCAAGCGAGTATATTCACTGTTTGGATACTCGTTCACTACCCGGACAAACGCTTGCATCGCTAAATCCAAATGACCCATTTTTTTATGAA
Source organism: uncultured bacterium (assembly GCA_964538995.1). Taxonomy (GTDB): domain Bacteria; phylum Fidelibacterota; class Marinisomatia; order Marinisomatales; family TCS55; genus JADFRD01. Next base: position 17,555 of record CAZIFK010000005.1, on the reverse strand, counting down.
GTAACCCTTTTTTCACCAGGGCATCATCAACGCGACATGAATTTTTATTTTCCAACAATTTGTTTATTACATCAAGCGCTTTCTGATAATCATGGACTTGCTGGTAAGCATCTGCTGTCCAGTACATTACATTATCAGCAATCTCCATTGATGCTAATTCCAGATGCAGTTTAGCAAAGTACCCCAAAGCAGAATCAAATTCTTCTCTCTGATATGCAAAAACACCTGCCATATATGTCCGCCGATTAAAGGTTTTACTTGGTGGAAGGGGTTCTATCTGAATACTATTGACTTCAGGCAATGAAACAATTGATATGTCATTTTCCAATTGAGGCTCTGCCAAAGCAATCATCGTCTTTGGCTTTTCAGGTTTATCCATTACCGGTTGATAGTGCGTCAACAGTGTTTTTAACTCCCGGTTTTCAACTTTCAAGGCCATTAATTCATTTTTAAATGTTGTTTCCATATCAGAAATACGGACATTAATTCTCTCAATAGCGCTCAACAATTCCCGGGAAGCGGCCATATACACGGATCCGCTGTGAACTTTTTTTATCCTAAAACTCACTTCCTCAGAGGGAGCTTCTATCAGCCGGGAATATGTTTCTTTACCCGTTATTGGTTCAATAACAATGCCGAGATCCAGTAAAAATATTTCAGAAAGTGAGGAAGATGACTGTTGTTGGGCAAATAAAGGAACATTAAAGAAAATTGCGATTCCTATATAAGAAATAAGGAAACGGCGAAAATTTAGCATAGTCATTATTCGTACTCCTCCCAATCAATAACGTAGGAATATCCTATAAATGAACCAAAATCATTGGGGATAAACAGCTCAAAGGCGCCGGCCGAACCCGGCAGAAGCGTTGCGTCAGTGGTAATGCCGGAATCAAAAGTATAGTATGTTCCCCGAATAAATGTTGTGAGAGTTTTGGTTTCACCGCTCCAATTTTTACGAAAAACAAAGTCGACTTTCACAAAATCCGCTCTTCGCCCACCAATATTTTTAACCTCTCCGGTAAAAATAATTGCTCCTTGATTGTCTTTGCGCTCGCTGATATTTCCAACCAATACACAATTAGCGGAATATCTTTTGCTCGCTTCGCGGCTGAGCGGATCCGCGGATGTATATTTGGGTTGTGCCAGTTTTGGCATCGGTGGTGGCGAGTAGCTATCTCGGATTTGTTCAGGTACATATTCCTGTGTTTCTTCTGTTACAACATTATCAATAACCCGCACCACATTTTTCCGCTCAATAATTAAATAGCCAACTAATGTTTCTAATTTAAGGGTTTCTTCATCTTGGTAAACGATCTTTCCAAAAACAGTGCTGCCGTTTTGTAAAATAATTTCTTTGGAATAGATAGCAAGAGGATTAATCCACATTTTACTTAATGCTTTGAGATCCTCCAGTTCAGAGTTCAAGTGCTTGATTTCCGCGGCCAGTTTTTTTAGTTCAAAGCTGAGTTCTGTTGTCACGTATTCAGGGGAGCTTCCCGACTCGGTTGCTTCGCTCGGTATTGTAATATCACCACCGCTGTCTCCAAGCGCGATTCCTTTTTTCACTTTAGCGCTTTTTAACGATAAAACCAATTCAATATCTTCTATATTATCATCGGTAATCGTAATGAGTGTGTTTGCTTTTCCTTTAGCGCCACCATCAACATCTAGAGCATAATCGCCGGGAAGGACATCTTTAAATTTGAAACTACCGCCACCCATTCCCATACGTGGCTTTGATGTATTGGTTCGTTGAGATTCAACGCCATCTGATGTGAGAAGTAAAACTGTTACACCGCCAACTTTTTTTTCATCAGTATCGACGACAGTTCCACTTACTTTGTAATCTTTCGCAAAAAGAAGCGTATTACATAAAATAAGAAATAGGCTAAGAATAGCGTATCTTATTAGCGATTTTGTATTCATTTACTTACCTCGGTTAAAGAATATCAAAGGCTAATGTCTACCTTGGACGGATAAGTTTACTTCCAACCTTTATCAAGTGTCAAGCAGAAATGTATGGAGAGCATTTCCGACAATAAAGAGGTAAAAGCCTGCTGAATGTCTGGTTTTATTTTATATTGGATAAATTTCGCTGTATTTATTTCGCAGGTAAGCAATAAACGGTTTGGCTGAAAGATTTTCCCCTGACAGAGATAGAATCATTTCTTTGGCTGTTTGTTTTCTGCCCACCTGATGTATATTCTTCTTGAGCCATTCACGCAGAGGAGAAAATTTTCCATTACGGATATTATTTTTTAAATCCGGCATATCGTCATTCGCCTTATTAAACATAATAATATTATAAAGATTACCAAGAGCGTATGTGGGGAAATAACCAAAACTGCCATGAGACCAATGGACATCCTGTAATACACCAACCGTATCTGTTTCGGGACGGATACCTAAATACTCTTCCATTTTATTATTCCAAATTCCCGGTAGGGCGGCTACTTCGACTTTTTCATTAATGATCATTTGTTCAATTTCAAAGCGTAGCATTATATGCAGATTATATGTCATTTCATCGGCGTCAACGCGAATAAAGCCGGGCTTCACAGTGTTGACGGCTCGGTAAAACTCTTCCAGAGAAACAGTGGATAAATTTTCCGGGAATGCTTTCTGAAGTTTCGGAAAATAATATTCCCAAAAAGGTTTGCTTAGCCCAACCAGGTTTTCCCAAAGACGTGACTGGCTTTCATGAATTCCATAGGAAATGGCTTCACAAAACGGTGTTCCATACCAGTCTTGATCTAATCCTTGCTCATAAAGAGCATGGCCGCCTTCATGTATTGACCCGGTTAAGCAATCCAATAAACTGTTTTCATCAATGCGGGTTGTAATTCTTACATCTGTAGGGTGAAATTCTGTAGTAAAGGGGTGAACTGCCCTATCTTGTCTTCCACAATTAAAATCATAACCCATATCTTTTAAAATGATCTCCGAAAATTCCCACTGCTTATCCGCATTATAATATTGCTGGAGAATCTCTTGTTTCGTGTCTACGCCGGATTCTTGAATCGCTTTAATCATAGGAACTAAATCCGTTTTGAGTTCACTGAATAATTGTTGTACATCCGCTGTCGTTACGCCAGGTTCATACACATCAAGTAGCGTGTCGTACGGAATACTATTGCCGCCTAGATAGCTGATTTCTTTCTGTTTTAAGGCAATGAGTTTTTCCAACTGCGGGGCAAATAGACTAAAATCATTCTTTTCTCTCGCTTCGACCCAAATAGGATGAGCGAGTGATGCTGTTCTAGATAATTCTTCTACAAATTCTTTAGGTAAAGCAGCCGCTCTGTGGTAATCCTTCCATATTTCAAAAGACAACCTCTCTGTATTTTTGTCCAAACCATTAAGTTGTTTTCCTGTATCCAGATCAACAAGTTCTCCCAATGGTTTAGAGATACCTTCGCCTATAAATCTTTCATGAGCCATTGCTTCAAGCATAGCAACTTGCCGGGCTCTTGCTTCTACGCCACCTTTCGGCATATACGTTTCCATGTCCCAATACAATAAATTGATAGCGCCTTTTAGATCTTTAATTTGCATCAATTCATTTTTCAACGTATCAATGGGGTTCATCTTTTTCTCCTATTTCCAGAATTCTTTATATGTTTTTTGTTGTTTTCTAACAGAGGCCAATCTCTTATCCACATCCTGTTTCAATGTTTCTGGAAGAGCTCGTCTCAAGGCTTTTTCATACGCTTCAATAATAAGCTCAAAATCATCATCATCTTTTTTCTCATACGTACGGCCCATCCAATAATGAGGTTCGCCATTGGCGGGATCGTAATATGATGCTTTTCCAAATTGTTCCATCGAATCCCATAAAGCTGATTTGCTTCCTTTTTTAAACAGGAGGCGGCCTTCGATCATTGCCAAACCGTACTTAGCTAGTTTGTTTTTACTATCTAAAACCAGTGATTCAGTAAATTGCTTTTTGGCTTTATCAAAATTATTCGCCCCTAATGCGATATCCCCCAAATTATTGTGCGCATTGATCACAGCTGTTTTTGCTTCTTCCGAAACAGATTTCCCCGCAAGCAATTCGCTTTTCCTGGCGATGACTGCCTCCGGATCGGTTTCTGCAAGCTCGACAACCGTTGGCGCACAGCTTGTTAACCAATAGCAAAAAAATGGTATATATATAGGTGTGCTTTTAAACAACTTGCGTAAAACAGTTTTTGTTTTCTGATTAAATAATGTCATTGCCTTCATAAAATGAAAGGGTTAAATCTGTTCGTGGGTTTACGGAATCGTCTTCTTGCGACTAATTAAAGGGGGTTTTAGCTTAATACTTTGATTCTACTAATTGTATCGAGTGGGTGGTCCTGTCATTTGCAAATTCTTTTAAGTATCTGTTTATAGTTTACGACAAAAATGGTTCAATTCACCAGAGCCATATATATGTAACCGATCGGTTTTTCATCCCAAGGTGCGGGTCCCGAGGGTTTCCACAGGCTGATCGCATGTCAACGCTTTCTTGATGAAACATGTCATAGTCTTCTCCATAGACAATCGCCTTGAAGCGCCCTTCCTGTTCATCGCACCAACCCCGAACAGCGCTACGTAAAGCACCCTCGCCATGCCCGTGGACAATTTTCAATGCTCGGACTTGCCCCTCGAACATCGCCTGACTCACCTCTGTTTCCAAAACAGATAATGCGCTATCCAAATGATAGTTTTTATGCCCTATGTCAACAGTTTTTAACAAATTACTTTTCCCCTTTTACATCTACCGTACAATCATCATGTCGCTATGAATAATTCTACCGAAAATTACCGCTTGTTTGCCTAATTTAGGCTTTAAATAAAAGGGGCGAAATGCGCAAGATAACATTAGGAAGAACCAACGCTGAAGTATCAGTTATTAGTTTGGGTACATGGTCTTTTGGCGGAGCCAACAGCAGCGGTAACCAAGCTGTGGGTTGGGCCGGACAGTCCGACGATGATTCTAAAACGGTTTTAATCAAATGCTGGGAAAACGGAATTAATCACTGGGACACAGCAGATGTATATGGAAATGGTCGCTCTGAACAGGTCATAGGTTCCATGTGGAAAACAATTCCCCGTAGTAACATATTTTTAGCAACGAAAGTAGGGTGGGATCGCGGGGAATATGACTATTTCTATCACCCCGACCACATGCGGAAAAATATGGAAAGGTCTCTCAATTTTTTACAAACTGATTACGTAGATTTGCTGTATCTTCATCATTCCAACTTTGGAAAAAACGGTGAATATTTTGATGACGCCATTGAGGTTGTTCAGCGTTTCCAGGAAGAAGGAAAAACACGCTTTATTGGTTTATCCGATTGGGATTTAGTTAAAATTATGCGTTTTATTGAACGAGCAAACCCCGACGTGGTACAACCTTATCGCAATGTTTGGGAAGACACATATGAATCTAGCGGACTTAAAAAATATATAGAAGAAAACAATTTGGGGGTATGTTTCTTTTCTCCCCTTATGCATGGATTTTTAACGGGAAAATATTCTTCGCCAACTACTTTTGAACCGGGAGATTTTCGTGAAAATATTGATGCATTCAAAGACCAGGCAATCATAAATAAAGTAAAACAAAATGCAGATTTGCTTAATGAACGGTTTCCCGCTCATTATAATCCGGCGATGCACGGCGTGATTGATACGCTTATTTCCGATTCTAAAAACAGCTGTGTCCTGCTAGGGCAACGCAATGATCAACAAGTCAACACGGCTCTATCCCTTGGTGATCAATTAGAAAAAGAAGATGTGGACTGGATAAAACAACTATACGCTCATTAATATGATAGATCAGAAAATTATATCCATAAACCCCGCCACTAAAGAACCCATCGGCTCTGTTCAAATTACATCTCATGAGTATTTAGAGACCGTTTTTGACCAAGCAAAAGAAGGCGCCTTGGAATGGGCAAGCTTACGCTTAACACAACGAGCCAGAAAAATTCGTCTTGTCCGGAAAATACTGGTCACACATATGGATGAATTATCTCAACTCGTCGCAGCTGAAACAGGCAAAACAAATTGGGATGGATTTCTTGAAGTCTTTACAACGGTTGAACATATGCGTCACGTGTGCAAACATGGGCCGCAACATTTAAGAACGGAAATACGTTCGCCTGGAATTTTACTGAATAAAAAATGCTTTGTAAATTATGTTCCCCATGGTGTTGTGGGTATTATCAGTCCGTGGAATTATCCATTGATCCTAACCGCAACGCCGGTCATTGAAGCTCTTATGGCCGGGAATGCAGTTGTGCTAAAACCGTCGGAGTTAACGCCATTAACCGGTAAACTAATGACAGAGTTGTTCCACGAAGCGGGAATTCCTGAAAATGTGCTGCAAACCGTATACGGCTACAGCGAAATCGGCGCAGCCATTGTGGACAATCCAAAAATAGACATGATCTGTTTTACCGGCAGCGTGGAAATTGGCAGAAAAATTGGCATTGCGTGTGCTGAAAAATTAAAACCGGTCGTGCTGGAGCTTGGGGGTAAAGATCCCATGATTATATTAGAAGACGCCAACCTTGAAAGGGCCGCCGGCGCAGCTGTTTGGGGTGGCTTCAGCAATTGCGGGCAAACGTGCATTTCTACTGAGCGTGTTTACGTCGTGGAAAATATTGCGGATAAATTCATTGAATTAGTTAAATCCAAAACCGACGCACTCTCTATCGGGCCTGATAAGGTTCATAGTGAAATTGGTGCATTAGTAAGCGAAGGTCAGCATGAAAAAGTCATGACTCACATTAAGAAAGCCGTTTCGGGTGGAGCGGGTGTTGTTTCCGGAGGAGAAAATCTTTCAGAACTTGGCGGTTACTTTATTAAGCCCACTGTACTGGAAGTGCTCGATGATGAATCAGACATAATGCAAAAAGAAACATTCGGTCCGGAAATTTGCATCATGCGCGTAAAAGACGAAGTGGAAGCTGTAGAAAAAGCCAATGCCTCCGGATATGGTTTGAGCGCATCAGTGTTTACCAAGAATAAAAAACACGGACAAAAAATCGCTCGTCAGATCCGAGCGGGTTCTGTGTGTGTCAATGATGTTATGACAAATTATGGCATTGCTGACTTACCTTTTGGCGGGGTTGGCATTAGCGGTATTGGCAGGGTTCATGGACAAGAAGGATTGCGCAGTTTCTGCCAAACACAATCTGTATTAGTAGATCGCTTCGGCTTGAAAAAAGAACCGTGGTGGTATCCCATGAATAAGAAAATTCAAGCTTTTTTTCAGGGATTTACAAAATTGTTTTATGGTTAGAAATGTAGATCAAACATCCTTGCTTGACAAAAAACCCATATCTTTTTCCTAAACAATGTTAATCTGGATTTCTCACTTTAGCCGACAATCAAAAATGATTGTCGTACACGTAGGTCAAACATCCTTGTTTGACCAAAGGAACTTTTTCTAAAAAAATATGTTAATTAAAGTTCGCCCTTAAAACGAAGAATGGTTTATAATTTTGTACCAATGATGATTATTTATAGAATAATAAAAAATGCATGATATCACTCATATAAGAACACTATTTGACGATTTCGTCAAATATTAACTGTTAGCTGAAAAATAAAAAAAGGAGTAAATTTTATGAGGAAAAAAACTTTTGTGCTAATTTTAGCAGGATTGCTATTTATTGGCCTGAGTAAGAATCTTTACGCTCATTGCGACACGCTTAATGGTCCAGTCGTCAAAGATGCGAGAAGAGCCCTTGAAAAGGGAGACATAAAGCCGGTACTTAAATGGCTGATAGAAGATGATGAAAAAGAGATTCGAATCGCTTTTCAAAAAACCCTTTCAGTTCGTACCAAGGGTGCCGAGGCCAAAGAATTAGCTGATATGTACTTTTTCGAAACTCTAGTTCGTGTTCATCGTGCTGGTGAAGGAGCGCCCTATACTGGTTTGAAACCAAGTGAAGCTGTTGACCCGGCCGTTGCCCTAGCCGACAAAGCTTTGGAAAGCGGATATCGGTAGATAAGCTGGTCAATGTCTTGACGAAAGCCATGGATAAGGGCATTCGTGAACGTTTCCAGCATACTAGCGAAACAAAAAAGCATACCGGTGACTCTGTGACGGCTGGTCGTGAATTTGTTAAAGCCTATGTCATCTTCACACATTACGTGGAAGGCTTGCACGCTATTATTAAAGGAAGTGGGGGACACCATAATGTGGGAACTAAAAACCATAGTAAACACGATCAATAAATAATCAGCTAACAACGCACTCCACCTGACTTTTTCCGCGACTAAAGCCGCTACAAAAGCAAGTGAGCTCAAATGTTAGAAGTTAAAATGATGTTAAAATTGATATACAAGAGATCAGAAGACAGAGTTTCCACGTTAATGAATCCATCCGTTGCTTTTTTTATATTGTTTCGATTTCTAAACAAGCCTGATTTCTTCCTAAATTGATATTTACTATTTTATGATTTAGGGGAATTTTTATGACTCCCGACTCATCCATCAGAACGATCTTTGAACCGTTTATTATAAAATCTATCGAACCCATTCATATGACCAATCAGCGGGATCGCGAGGCGTTTCTGCAAAAAGCACATTATAATCTATTTCAAATCCGCGCCCGGAATGTTCTCATTGATTTACTGACTGACAGCGGTACCGGCGCCATGAGCAGCGAACAGTGGGCCGCCATCATGCGCGGTGACGCAATCCTATGCCGGTAGTGATAGTTTTGTGCGTCTCGAGGTCAACCGTACGGGAATTATTCGGCTTTAAACACGTGATTCCCACCCACCAGGGACGCGCCGCCGAGCGAATTATGTTTTCTGTCATGTGCAAAAAAGGCGATGTGGTTCCAAACAATATCCATTTTGATACAACACGGGCTAATATTGAATTCCAGGAAGCGGAAGCCGTGGATTTGGTCATTGAAGAAGGAAAGGGCCCTCAAACCAGCTCATCCATTCATCGCCCCAATGTCTGGCAACAAACTCTTCTCCATTGGGTTGTTCCCAATTAATGAATCCTGTATCAATCCACCTTGCTACAAGAGAGCTGGATATCGATAGATAGATAAGTGCAAAAATTATGATATGGGTATGCATGATTATTTTTCCTCATTTGATTATTGTCATTTTTTTAACAAGCTTACGACCGGCTTTAAATGAGTTACTGGTATTCAATTGATAGAAATATATTCCTGAAGAGACTTTGTATGCGTTCCATCGAACTATGTGAAATCCAGCATTTACCTCTTTTTTAAATATCACCTCCACTTCCCTTCCCATCAGGTCATATATTGTTAGAGTAATCAGTCCGGCCTCTGGGATTGAAAACTTGATGCTTGTGGTGGTATTAAAAGGGTTGGGATGGTTCTGGTGTAAGAAAATCTGATGTGGCAAGTATGAATCATCATAAACGCCAACAAAATCACCATATTCGATGCCGTCTATATTAGCAGCAATGAGAGAGAAATTATCATGATATCCTAAATCACCAAAGACCCCATAGGTATATCCAAATCCTGACGCCAGGGTTCGGTTAAAGTCATTAGAGCTTCCGTAATAAATAGTTTGAATTGCACTGTATCCTGTTTTACCGACAGAATCTTCAACGGTAGTTGTAGAGATCCAATAGTGTCCACCACCACTTCTGCAGTTATCCCAGCCCACGCTGTCAATAATTGATAGGTCAAATAAATCCATTTCATAACCGCCACAATTATCATATTCATCATAACTATAAACAATCATCGACGAAGTGTCTATACGTAGGTAATAGTAATACCCATACGGAACATCGTGCTGAAATACAAAATATCGTCTTCCATTTGGCATCAATGTGTCATTAACTATTTCTTCTGCCTCATACCTCGTGGAGAGTGTATCATCCCTGTGGGTTTCAATAATTTCATATTGCCATTTATCCCCAATATGCATAGGGAAAAAAGAAAGACGGGCAACAGTATCAATTTGACAAAATGCGATGGATGCAACACCAAGAAGGAAAATAGATATCTTCATTCGTTAAAATTATCTCCTAACCAACATGTAAAATCGTTTCCCTATCTTCCTTACAAACTTGATTTATGACATTTAATTAACATCGTTTTCAGTAACTTTTTCATCAAATAAACAATTTATCTTTCATTTTCAAGATCATGTTTTCTAGTAATTCAAATCAATTTACCCCTATCTTTGAGCTTTGTCAATTATCACTATTAAGTATTTTTATGGTATTATCACTGGTATTTTTTTGGTATAGTGTTAGTTTTTAAGTATTTAATTACATGAAATAGTTGATTTTCTTCTGAAATGATTAGTTATAATTACTACTTTTTGCATCATCACTTTATCTATCAATTTTTTATGCTCATATGTTATCAAAATCTTTATCCAATATACTACTATCATTATATTATTCATCAATAGGCTGAACGACCTATTTTCATCAGTGAAAGACCCTGCTTCATTCACTGTAGTGGATAAACAAATTAGGTATTTGTGAAAAAGGTTTTTAGTTATTTCATTCCGTATATCCGTCTAATTCTCTAGCGGATGGATCAATGACATCTGTCCACTTTGGCATCCAGAAATGGGGAATGAGATTGTCGTGTTTACCAAAAAATTGTCGATACACTTTCCGATAATAATAACTCTCTTTCAATAATGGCTGGCAGTGATTGATTTTTACTGATTCGAGCTCAAATTCTTCATGGGTTATCATTTTATCCACATGGTTTTGGATAATAGTATGCCAGGATTTTTTAGCATTACTGACGCCATCAGAGAAAGCGCATTTTCGTCGCCAGAGTATATCCTCCGGTAGTAAGTCTAACCCGTCAAACGCTTTACGTAAGAGATGTTTTTCCAACCGTTTTTTACCGTCAAACATTTTGAGATCAGCGGGAATGGATAAATAGTATTTCACGAACGCCTTGTCCAAAAAAGGTGTCCGGGCTTCCAATCCGTTTGAACTGATACTTCGGTCGGATCGAAGTACATCAAACAAATATAATTCCTTTACAAGTCGTTCGCTTTCTATTTGTAGCTCTGTAGGTGAAGGGGCCCTTTTAAGATACACATAGCCACAGCATGCCTCATCAGCGCCGTCGCCATTAAACACGACCTTGCAATCAGAATTTTCTCGGATAAATTTTGATACCAGATAATTACCAACGCTGGCCCGAACAGTGGTTGTATCATAGGATTCAATATTATAGATCACTGTTTCAATGGCGTCCAAAAAATCTTTTTCCGACGCCTCAATTTGATGATGAATTGTACCAATGTGATTTGCGGCTATTTGAGCATACTCCAAATCAATACTGCCGGGAATTCCGATTGAAAATGTTTTTAATGTGTTACCATTGCTATGTTGGGCCACCAATGCCGCGATCAGGCTTGAATCCAGCCCTCCCGATAAAAGACAGCCGATTTCACGTTCTGCCATCATGCGTTTTTCTACAGCTTTTGATAAGTACTCCCGGATGTTTTCACAAATTTCATCATCACCTCCTGTTGCAATTCCATCACCGTTGTAATGAAAATAACGGTGGAAAGAATCAGGGTCTTTTGAACTCCACCAGGTTCCCGGCGGGAAAGGTTCAATTGTATCGCACAGATTGACCATTGGCTTTGCTTCGGAAGCAATATAGCAATCTTCGTCCTTTTTGCCTATGAAGCCGGGACGAACCCCCACAGGATCTCTTCCGGCATAAAAAGCGTTCGATGAACCGTCATGCAAAACAAACATAAATACGCCATCCAGTTCTTTTACCGTTTTCTCCATACCGAATTTCCTGTACATAAATAGGATGATTTCACAGTCTGATCCGGAGGTCAACTGAAATCCGTATTGTTCGGCTAATTGTTTATAGTTATAAATCTCTCCATTACAGACCAAGGTTAATAATGGATCATGTGGGTGCTTCATGGGTTGATCTCCTGTCTCTGAAACTCCCATTATGGCTAAACGGTGGAAAACAAAAACACCATTTCCTTTTAATTCGGCAACATGGGTGTTTTCAGGTCCCCTGTATTTAATTTTATGAGCAGCTACTTTCAGGCTTGCCCTGGTTTGTTCTTTTCCTAAGTAAGTAAAAATTCCACACACTATATTTGTTTCCTTTCGTTTTGTGTATAAAAAAACCCCCACGACTTTCGCCTGTGGGGGTTTTCAGTTTTTAAACTGTGTCAGATATCTACACAGATTCCCCCACACCAATATTATTGGTGTTATTATTATTGTTATTATTGAGGTTTGCTATGTAGAACATTATCTATGTCTCGGTTCTAATTTAAAACAGTTACTCTGGAGAAAAACACTTTTTTTAATCTCTTTATTAACTTGTCGACATGATCTCTCGGAATGAATTTCCGTAAAGATATATCAGTCCGGCGAGGGAGCTATCAAAAGGATGAAAACGTGTCTTGTAATATTTCTAATTCCGGAGGATCAATAAAAAGATGCAATGTATATAATGCTTTGATGTATAATAGTTTAACATTAAACTATGTTTATGCATAGTAAGTTAAAGTCTTATTCTGAGAACCAGCGCCGCGTGTTGAGCGCCTGGGTAAAGCTGAATCGATCTGCTGAATCGATCGCTCAAACGGACTGGGTTATCATAAATGAACATGGGTTAACTATTTCCCAATTTGGAACTATGGAAACCCTTTACCACAAAGGACCCATGTGTCAAAAGGAGCTGGGCGAAAAACTGCTCCGCAGTGGCGGGAATATGACCAAGGTGGTAGATAATCTTGAACGGGATGGATACGTCATCCGCGTACGAGATGAAAAAGACCGCAGATACTTCAGAATTCAACTTACACAAAAAGGGACCGATAAAATTGAAATTGTATTTCCAAAAATATTAGCAAATCTTACGAATCGATTTTCGGTACTTACTAAACAAGAACAACAAACCCTATCCGGATTGTGCAAACGATTGGGGCTGGGAATCAAAAAGAAGTAAAAGATGAAAAAACTGATCTGGATACCCCAAGGATTATTGATCGTTGGGTTTGCAATGGCAGGTATTATGAAATTAATACAGTCTATTGAAGCTTTAAGCGCACAAATGTCGTGGGTAAACCATTTTCAACCCTGGATGGTTAGGGTTATTGCGTTTTTACAATTTATGGGCGCCATGGGATTATTATTACCTGCATTTCTAAAATCACTACCTTCAAAATTAACCGTTTACGCCGGCGCTGGATTAGCATTAACCATGGTTGGGGCTGTAATTACACATGTGGCGATCGGTGAAACCGGCCAATCAATTATTCCATTAGTGTTGTTTGCTATGGCTGCCTATGTGACTTTCTACAGAAAAAAAGAATTAGGCGGGGGTTAATAAAACTCTTTCTGAAAACTTCTTTTAAATGAAAAAAAACTATGATTAAAAAAATGCTAATCTTTGTGGCTTTTAGTTTGCTTACAATAAGCTACGCCAAACAAAATACTGAAAAATCGATTACCATTAATACACAGAACAGTACACTGGAATGGGTTGCGACTAAAGTAACAGGGACGCATAACGGTACAATCAAAATGCAAGCGGGAACTGTCCAACTAAAAGGAGACCGCTTGGTCGGGGGAATTTTTATCATTGATATGGCCAGCCTTGTTAATCTGGATCTTGAATCGGAAGAGTGGAATCAGAAATTGGTGGGTCATTTAAAATCGGATGATTTTTTCTCAGTAGCAACCCGCCCAACTGCTACGTTTGAAATTACAAAAACCCAATTCAACCATTCCGAAAAAGCAAATGAAGCCAATTATGATATATCGGGAGTTCTGACCATTAAAGGCATTGCAAAAGAGGTTGATTTTCCCGCTCTAATTGTTCAAAATAAACAGGGGTATGAAGCGACAGGAAAAATTGAATTAGACCGTACCCGTTGGGACATTCGCTATGGTTCCGGTAAATTTTTCGATAATCTGGGGGATAAAATGATCCATGATATTTTCACCATAAAATTTTCATTAAAAACTGATTAGCCTGCGGAAAATTCAGCAAGGTATATCCAATTGGATATGAATAAACTGAAATGAAGAATCAACGACGTATCCAGCGCATTATTAACGGGGTTCAAACATCTGATGGGGCCGGTGTAAATCTCACCCGTATCATTGGAGGACCTGAATTGGATATGCTGGATCCATTTCTCCTATTGGATGAATTTGGCAGCAGCAACCCCGATGACTACATCGCCGGTTTTCCTCCTCATCCTCACCGCGGATTTGAAACCATTACATATATGCTCAATGGAAAATGGCAGCACAAAAATTCCGCCGGAAACGAAGGGCTGTTGGGGGATGGTTCTGTCCAGTGGATGACGACGGGACGGGGAATCGTTCACAGCGAAATGCCCATCCAAACCGATGGCTTGGCGCGGGGTTTTCAGCTCTGGCTTAACCTTCCAAAAGAGAAAAAAATGATTAAACCGGCCTACGCCGATATTCCATCAGAAGATATTCCAGTTGTCAATGTTGAAGATGGTTCCGTAAAAATTATCTCAGGGGAATTTAAAGGTGTTTCCGGCCCCGGAAAACCCCACACGGGTATGTTGTATTATGATATTCATTTAACAAGCAATGCGGAGCTAGAAATGGATATAGACGATGGCTGGAATGCATTTATTTATATTTATGAGGGTGGCGTTTTGTTTGATCAAACAATCTCTGCTGGGAAACTGGTTGTCTTTAATCAACACGGAAAACTAAAATTGAACGCTGGCGATGAAGGTGTGCAATGCATTGTCGTCGCAGGCGAACCTCTGAACGAACCGGTGGCTCGTGGCGGACCTTTTGTCTTGAATACACGGGGAGAAGTTCTCCAGGCTTTTTCAGACTATCAAAAGGGGAAATTTGGAATATGAATCGTTGCTCTTGGGCAAATCACAGTCCTCTATATCAAAAATACCATGATGATGAATGGGGAGTTCCTGTTCATGATGATAAAAGTTTGTTTGAATTTTTAATTTTAGAAGGAGCCCAGGCCGGGTTAAGCTGGGAAACCATTTTGAAAAAACGAGATGGATACAGAAAAGCCTTCGATTATTTTGATGCAAAAAAAATATCTGTTTATTCTGAATCAAAAATTAGTGAATTGCTTCTAAATCCAAACATTGTACGCAATAAACTCAAAGTGAATTCAGCTGTTTTGAACGCGAAATTATTTATAGATGTTCAAAAGGAATTTGGGAGTTTTGATAAATACATTTGGCAATTCACCAATGGTGAGACGATTCAAAATTCCTTCCGTGATATGTCCGAAATTCCTGCAAATACGCCAGAGTCCGATGCTATGAGTAAAGATCTAAAAAAACGTGGTTTCAAATTTATAGGAACCACCATCTGCTATGCATTTATGCAGGCAGTGGGGATGGTAAATGATCATATGGTGAGTTGTTTCAGGTATAAAGAGTTATCATCTTGAAAGCGCATTATATTGGACATATTGTTTTTTATGTAAAGGAGCTTGAGCGTTCACTTGCATTTTATAGAGTCTTTTTGGGGTTTAATCATATTGGAACGCTTTCCCTTCCTTTTAAAGCAGCGGCCTTAACGTACGGAAGAACCCATCACGAAATTTTACTCATTGAAGTGGGAGAGGCTCCACGGCCTCCCAAAGGAGGACATCGAATCGGTTTGTATCATGTGGGAATCAAAATAGGTGACTCACTGGATGAATTGAGAGCTGCCCGGGATGAATTAATCAAAACAGGTGTTCCAATTGTTGGCATGGGCGACCACACTATAACCCAAAGTATTTATCTGGAAGATCCCGATGGTAATGAAGTAGAAATTTATGTCGATGGAGATCCAAAGATCTGGCAAGATGATCCCTCTGCAATTATGAGTGGTGGAATTAAACCTCTAATTCTTTAATCTAAACTTGCCTGTGCTGCTGCCAGCCTGGCAATGGGTACACGGTAAGGTGAACAACTCACATAATCCAGTCCATTCTCTTTGCAAAAATGAATAGAAGCTGGATCACCGCCATGCTCACCGCAAATACCGATTTTCAAGTTTGGTTTTACACCTCGACCCAATTTTATCGCCATAGACACCAGCTTGCCAACGCCTTTTATATCAATACTTTGGAAAGGATCATGTGTCAATATTTTATTTTCCAGGTAATGTGGCAGGAATGAGCCAATATCATCCCGACTGAATCCGTACGTGGTTTGGGTTAAATCGTTTGTACCAAAGCTGAAAAATTCTGCATGTTCTGCAATTTCATCCGCCGTCAGACAGGCCCTGGGTAGTTCAATCATTGTACCAATAGTATAATCAACTTTAACATCATATTCCGCCAATACTGATTCAGCGACAGAACGAATAATTTTTTCCTGGTTTTGGAATTCCGTCACTGTACCCACTAGCGGTATCATGATCTCTGGATATACTATTTTTCCTTCCTTGGTAAGTTCAGCGGCAGCTTCCATGATGGCTCGCCCTTGCATTTCTGTTATTTCCGGATACGCAATGCCTAATCGACAGCCTCTGTGACCAAGCATTGGATTTAGTTCATGAAGTTCAGCAATTCGTTTTTCTATAAGGCTCTTTTCAACACCTAAACTTTTAGCAAGATCAGCTGTCTGTTCCTCTGTCAGGGTTATAAATTCATGGAGCGGCGGATCCAACAACCGGATAGTGACCGGTAGTGTTTCCATTGCAGCCAGAATGCCCTTAAAATCCTTTTTCTGATACGGTAAAAGCTCCATCACCGCGGCGCGTTTATCCTCCGGATTTTTCGCCAATATCATTTTCCTCACAGCCAGAATACGCTCTTCATCGAAAAACATATGTTCTGTCCGGCACAGTCCAATGCCCTCTGCTCCAAACCCTCGAGCCTGGGTAACGTCTTCCGGAGTATCGGCGTTGGTGCGAATTTTTAATGATCGAACGTCATCGGCCCAGTTCATCAATATTTTATATTCACCATGGGTTGCTGGGTCAGCGGGTATTAGTTCCAACTGTCCAGAATAGACCTTGCCGACTGTTCCGTTCATTGTGATCCAGTCGCCTTCTTTCAATACAATATTCTGAATATGAACTTCCCGTTTTTTCAAATCAATATGCAGTGCTCCGCAACCGACGATGCAGCATTTTCCCCAACCCCGGGCAACCAGCGCCGCATGGGAAGTCATACCGCCTTTGGCCGTCAAAATCGCTTCTGCGGCGTGCATGCCATGAACATCCTCCGGTGAAGTTTCTTCTCTAATCAAAATCACTTTTTCACCTTGGTCGCGCCACTTTTCAGCGTCATCAGCTGTAAATACTATTCTACCGCAAGCGGCCCCCGGTCCCGCCGGAAGCCCTTTTGCCAATGTGGTTGCTTTCTTTTCGCTATCCGGATCTAGATTTGGATGAAGAAGTTCATCCAACTGTTCGGGTTTAACTCGCATTAATGCAGTGTTTCTATCAATCAATTTTTCGTTTGCCATATCTACTGCCATTTTGATGGCAGCTGCTCCGTTTCGTTTTCCGGCCCTGGTTTGCAGCATCCACAGGCAACCTTCCTGGATTGTAAATTCAATATCCTGCATATCGGTATAGTGGTTTTCCAG
>CAZIFK010000004.1:0-56232 GCA_964538995.1 uncultured bacterium | reverse complement strand
GTTTTGAGGTAAAGGCCTTGAAAAATAACCAGAAATAGTCCAAGACCGATACTTAAGGGAGGGTAGATATAATGAAAGCCAATCGTAAATGCAAACTGGATTCGGGATAGAATTTCAACATCCATAAGAAAAAATTTACAAAAATAATGTGATCAGATTATTAACAATTACACTGGTTTATTTTTTTGGAAAAAAATAAGTTAGTATTTCTGCCAAATCATCCTGGGTATTCATATTCCAGAAACGTTTATCACCACCAAATTCGATTTTAATGGAATTGAGTTTTTCAACAAAAGAATATAAACTATAATCCTTATTTTGTAGTGCTGATTCTAAAATAGGTAATAGGTTTTTATGGTAAAATGCACAGGTTACTTGGTGTCGATCATTTGCGATGGGAATGACTGCATCTACATTTTCAGTCCTAGCATCCCACAGAGTTTCAAATACATTTGCATCAATCAAAGGTAAATCACAGGAAACGAGTAGAATCCAATCTGTTTTTGTATGTTTGAGTGCTGTATACAATCCGTTAATCGGCGCTTGGATTTTCAATTCATCATGGATGAATGGTTTTTTGAAGTCTTTGGGTTTATTTTTCCCAATAACCAATCGATGTTCAAAATCGCTGCACATATTCCAAGTGTGATCCAAGATAGATTTCCCATCAATAACAGTCTGCCATTTGGGTGAGCCAAATCGTTCACTTTTTCCTCCAATTAGGATAAATGCGGATGCTTGAATCATGGCAGAATTTCTATTAAAATATGGGTTGAAACATAGTGGTTGTTTTATATAGCAAAATCGCTATATTCACCGCCTTATGGCGGGCAATCAGACAAATATTTCATGGGAGTTTATACAAAAAGCTGCAAGAATTTTAAAAACACTGGGCCACCCGAACCGTATCAAAATAGTTAAATTTCTTGAAGATGGTGAAAAAACTGTGGGGGAGATCCAAAGAGGATTGAATATGCGACAACCCATCGTTAGCCAGCACCTGAAAGTGATGAATGATCGGGGAATAGTCACACATCGGCAGGAAGGCACTCACTATTTTTATTCATTAGCCAATAATTTTACCATCAAAATACTTAACTCCATGAACGAAGTTCTGGCAAAACCGGATTCAGGCGAATAGGATATTGATTTTAACACACGAAGTAACCAAATAAGAAACCATATGAACAATAATAAATATGATCAAGAGTTGGATTGCAAAGGGTTAAATTGCCCGTTGCCCATCCTGAAAACAAAAAAAAAGGTAGATACGATGGAAGCAGGTCAGGTACTGAAAATGGAATCCACCGATCCAGGCTCCATCAATGATATGAGTGCATGGACCAGGCGGACAGGAAATGAATTGATATCCCATTCTGAGAATAGTGGTATTTATACTTTCTATATAAAAAAATCCTGATTTTTTTAAAAAAAAACAGTCCTCAACTGCAAACACTCAACATAGGAGTATATTATGAGTGAACCTAAAAAAATGGCCCTTATTGCATCCAAAGGTACATTGGATTGGGCATATCCACCATTTATTCTGGCATCAACAGCTGCTGCCATGGATATGGAAGTACAAATCTTTTTCACGTTCTATGGTTTAACATTACTGAAAAAAGAAATCAAGGCAAAAGTAGCTCCCCAGGCAAACCCGTCAATGCCGATGAAAATGCCTTTCGGTCCAAAAGGCTTCCAGAATTTCGAATGGCCCATGCCCAATATTTTAATGGGAAATGTTCCCGGATTTGAAACCATGGCTACATCGCTCATGAAAAAAACCTTCAAAAACAAGGGAGTAGCAACGATAGAAGAACTGAGAGATATTTGTTTGGAATCTGGAGTCAAATTCATTGGATGTCAAATGACCTTGGACGTTTTCGGATTTGATGTAGACGATTTTATCGATGGTGTTGTTGTTGGTGGTGCTGCAACCTTCTTGGAATTCGCTTCAGAAGCTGATATTCAATTATTTATCTAAAAAACTGGAGTAATGGATTAGTGGAATATTGGATTAATGGTAAAAAATTACTTTGCGAAGTACCACCCGATAAATCGGGACGCAAAGCTAGAAACCATCAATCCAATATTCCAACAATCCAAATTTTTATGTTTAAATTGATTTTATAGTTATCGTGATTTGCCCATAAATACCTAACGATTCCTTCCATAAACTTTCATATATAAATTGATCAAAAAATTACTTTGTGATCATATCATATATTCTTTAATATCAAACTTCAGACAAACAGGTCTGATTATCTTTAGACAAATATTTATGACAAATTTTTTATCGAAATCGTCACAATATGCAATACAAGCTGTTATGTTTTTAGCAGGCCAACCCAAAAGTAATCCTGTCTTTCAACGGGATATCGCTAAAGCATTAGATATCCCAAACCATTTTCTGGGCAAAATTCTACAAATACTCGTAAAACATGATTTTGTCCTGTCTCATAAAGGAATAAATGGTGGTTTCGTGATTAATGAAAAAGCAGGAAATATTACTTTAAATTCAATTGTTAGCATTATTGACGGCGACAATTTTTTAGAGGGCTGTATAGTTGGATTCCCATACTGTTCTGATGATCACCCATGTCCAGTACATAATGAATGGGTAAATGCTAGAAATGAGATCAATAAAATTTTTAAACAAAAAAATGTTAATCAGTTTAGTGAAGAACTGCACTCCAAATTAAATTATATGGCCATCAAGAATAATAAAAAGAGTAATTAGTATGAAAAAAGTGAATCATTCCCTGAATTTCTTTTTAATAGTTTTGATATTTTTATCGCAAGGAAAATTGTTTAGTCAAAGTGATCCTGAAGAATTTTTTGCAAATAACTGTTTTAGCTGCCATACCATTGGCGGTGGACGATTAACGGGTCCTGATTTGAAAAATGTTCAGGATAGAAAAGACAGCGCTTGGTTGGAAAAATTTATTTTAAATCCCCAATCTATCATCAATAGCGGTGATGCATATGCAGCGAAATTGTTAAGAGAGGCACGCGGGGTAGTGATGTCTAAAGTCGCGAATCTTGATCCATTAATGGTTCAGGCATTGTTAAAGTTTATCAGCGAAGAATCAGGGAAAGAGAAATCCCGTTTTGCCGGCTCTACGATTGCTGATCGACCATTAACCATTGAAGATTATCAAATTGGTCAATCGTTATTTTTAGGAACAACGAGATTAATAAATAAGGGTCCATCTTGCATCAGCTGTCATATCATTGCGGGCGAAGGCTTCCTCGGTGGCGGTCTTCTTGGTCCTGATTTAACAGAAGCTTTTGGGCGATTGGGCGGGAAAACTGCATTGGCAGCCTGGCTGACGAACCCGGCCTCAGTAACCATGGCCCCAATTTTTAAAAAGTATCCTATTAATGAAGAAGAAGTTTTACCCCTTGTGGCTTTTCTTAAAAATAAAGCTGAAGGGACTGTTAAGGTGAGCGATGCTCACAATTTTAATTTCATGATATTTGGATTTATCGGTTTAGCCATCCTGCTGGTTCTATTTGACCTGGCATGGGGGAATCGTCTGCGTGGTGTACGCAAACCGATGGTCAGAGGAGAATTATAATGAGCAACAATAAGTTGTCCTGGATTCAAGATGAGGTGTCTCCAAAGAACCGCAGCTGGGAAGAATTTTATCGCAATCGCTGGCAGTATGATAAAGTCGTTCGTAGTACTCACGGCGTAAACTGTACCGGTAGCTGCACCTGGCAGATTCATGTAAAAGATGGAATTGTTACATGGGAAATGCAGGGGTTGGATTATCCCAAACTTGAACATGGTCTTCCGCCATACGAACCGCGGGGATGCCAACGAGGTATTTCTTTTTCTTGGTATTTATATAGTCCCCTACGGGTGAAATATCCAACTATTCGTGGCACATTGCTCGATTTTTGGAATGAAGCCAAAGAAGAGTTTTCCGACCCTGTTGAAGCATGGCAGTCCATGGTTAATGATCCGGATAAGCGAAAACGCTGGCAGCGAGCTCGCGGAAAAGGCGGATTTCGCCGCGCCAGTTGGGATACGGTACGAGAAATCATCGCCGCTTCCATGGCTCATACTATCAAGCAACACGGCCCGGACCGCATCGCTGGATTTTCACCTATCCCGGCTATGTCTATGATTAGTTACGCATCCGGTGCACGCTTGATGCAGCTCATCGGCGGTGTATCCCTATCTTTTTATGATTGGTATTGTGATTTACCTAGTGCGTCCCCCGAAACATGGGGTGAGCAGACTGATGTTCAAGAATCAGCTGACTGGTATAATGCCAAGATGCTTGCTGTAATGGGCGCAAACTTGAATATGACACGAACGCCTGACGTGCATTTTGCAGCAGAAGCCCGCCACAACGGAACAAAAATGGTGGTTTTTTCACCGGACTTCTCACAGGTTTCAAAATTTAGCGATGAATGGATTCCCATTAATGCAGGGCAGGATGGTGCATACTGGATGGCAGTAAATCATGTTATTCTTAAAGAATTCCACCACGAAAAGCAGATAAAATCATTCCTGGATTATTCCAAGCAATACACTGATTCTCCCTTTCTTGTTGAATTGACTAAAAAGGGTGATACGTATAAAGCGGGTCAATTGCTTCGGGCAAATAGGCTCACCAGCTATAAAGATATTGAAAATGGCGATTGGCAATTCCTCATGTGGGATGAAAGGGAAAACAGAACGAAAGTTCCCCAAGGGTCTGTGGGACATCGCTGGGCGACGGAAGAAAAGGGGAAGTGGAACCTGAAACTGGAAGATGCAGTGGATGGTTCGAAAATTAATCCAAAACTGACATTTTTAAATGATTCCGATGATGTTTATTCTGTCGAATTGGACGATTTTAGCGAAGGTGAAACAATCAATCGTAGTGTGCCGGTGAAATTTATTGAAACTGCAGACGGAAAGGTCCCAGTTGCTACCGTTTATGATTTACTCATGGCTCAATACGGCGTTGGGCGTGGTTTGGAAGGTTATCCGGAAAATTATGAAGACGATTCAACATACACCCCAGCCTGGGCAGAAAAATATACAGGTATCGCTCCAGAAACGTTGATTCGCTTTGCACGGGAATGGGCAAACACAGCTGAAAAAACAGGTGGAAAATGTACCGTCATTATTGGTGCCGGCATCAACCACTGGTATCATGCTAATCTCATGTATCGCGCGGCAATACACGCTCTTATGTTTACGGGCTGTATTGGCAAAAATGGTGGTGGATTGGCTCATTATGTTGGACAAGAAAAATTGGCGCCGGGAGAATCTTGGGCTTCCATTGCTTTGGCAAAAGATTGGTTCGGTCCATCACGACTTCAAAATACACCTAGCTGGCATTATGTCCATTCAGACCAATGGCGCTACGAAAAATCATTCACAGATTACCATACAGTTCCGGAAAATCAACCGGAAAACAGTTTGGCAAAAGGTCATACAATTGATGTGAATGTAAAAGCAGTCCGAAACGGTTGGCTGCCATTTTATCCGCAGTTTGAAGCGAATCCATTGAAATTAGCTGCAGAAGCGCGAGCCAATGGCGCCCACGATGAAAAAGGGATTATTGATTATATTGTCGACAAATTGAAAAAACGCGAAATGAAATATTCCATTGAAGATCCGGATAATTCCGATAACTGGCCGCGGGTCTGGTTTGTTTGGCGTGGAAATGCAATAGGCGGAAGCGCCAAAGGGCATGAATTCTTTTTAGATCATTATTTAGGTACACACACGAACCAAGTTTCAGACAGCCAATACGCCAAGGGTTCCACGGAAGAAGTAATCTGGCATGATAAAGTTCCCCAAGGGAAAATGGATTTGGTGGTGGATTTGAACTTCAGGATGGACACTTCTGCCCTGTATTCTGACATCATTCTCCCAGCTGCCACATGGTATGAAAAAGCAGATTTGAATTCAACGGATATGCATAGCTTTATTCATCCGTTAGCAGAAGCAGTTCCGCCATCGTGGGAATCCAAAAGTGACTGGGATATTTTCAAAGATATTGCAGAAACATTTTCAAAAATCTCCGAAAAGCATTTTCCGGATCAAATTGAGGATGTTGTTTCCATGCCATTGGCACATGATACACCTGCTGAAATCGCCCAAACGGAAATCCGCGACTGGATCAATGGGGAAATAGAAGCCATTCCCGGAAAAACAATGCCCGGCATGAAGGTAGTCAAACGGGATTATAAAAACCTCTATAAACGCTATATTTCTTATGGACCAAATGTGCCTAAAAATGGATTGGGCGCTCACGGGACGCATTACCATGTGAAAGATGAATATGAAAGATTGAAGGTAGAATCCCCAACGGAAACGTGGAATGGCGAAACTTATCCATCGTTGAAGGAATCGAAAGACGTATGTAACATGGTTCTACAATTGGCCACCGTGACCAACGGTGAACTAGCATATCGTTCTTATAAAAATATGGAGGAACGAACAGGATTAGCTTTAGCCGATTTGGGTGAAAAAAATCGAGGTGTTCGCATGAGCTATGATGATTTATGCTCCCAACCGAGGCGACTCCATAACAGTCCTATGTGGTCTGGCCTATTGGATGATGGTCGCGCATATTCACCTTTTACATACAATGTAGAACGATTGGTACCATGGCGAACGCTAACGGGACGCCAGCAATTTTACCTGGACCATCCGGGATACATTCAATTTGGGGAACACTTACCCACCTACAAACCAAAACCAACGCCAACCCAATATGCCGAGTTAGCTGTGAGTGAAAGCGAACATCCCACAAAAGTATTTAACTATCTCACACCCCATGGGAAATGGCATATTCACTCCACATACGGGGACAATCATCGCATGTCCACATTGAGTCGTGGCGTGGAACCTTTCTGGATAAACGATAAAGATGCAGAGGAATTAGGCATTGTGGATAACGATTGGGTGGAAGTCTATAATGACAACGGTGTTGTAGTGACACGGGCTAACGTAAGTGTTCGAATACCTCGGGGAATCGTGATTATTTATCACGCCACGGAACGAACGCTTTCTGTGCCAAAATCACCCTTGCGCGGCAATAAACGAGCTGGGATGAATAACAGCCTCACTAGAACTCGACTCAAACCGAATCTCATGGTAGGCGGATATGGACAATTCACGTATCACTTTAATTACTGGGGTCCCACAGGTGCGAACCGGGACACCTTCATCATGGTGCGCAAACTGCCCAACTTGAACTGGTAAAGGGAAGAATTATTATGGATATTAGAAGTCAAATTTCAATGGTGTTTCACCTAGATAAATGCATCGGCTGTCATACCTGTAGTATTGCCTGTAAAAATATATGGACGGACCGCAAAGGAACCGAATACATGTGGTGGAATAATGTGGAAACCAAACCCGGAACAGGCTTCCCCACCCGCTGGGAAGACCAGGATAAATACAAGGGTGGTTGGGAATTAAAAGATGGTGAACTAAAACTACGTTCCACGAGCAAGACCAAAACCATCACCAATATTTTTCACAATCCCAATATGCCTACACTGGATGATTATTACGAACCGTGGACGTATAAATATAAGGATTTGTTTGACTCACCGGAGATGGATGACCAGCCTACAGCAAGACCTATATCCATGGTCACTGGTGAAGAAATGGACATTGAAGCAGGGCCCAACTGGGACGATGATTTAAGCGGCTCTCCGATTTACGCTGAAAATGACATTAATTTGGATGGATTATCTGAAGAACAACGGGAACAGATGTTTGCCATTGAGCGGCTGATGATGTTTTACTTCCCACGGATTTGCAATCATTGTGTCAATCCTTCCTGTGTGGCATCCTGTCCCTCTGGTGCTTTATATAAACGTGGAGAAGATGGAATTGTATTGCTGGATCAGAAACGCTGCCGTGCTTGGCGATCCTGCATCTCTGCCTGTCCATACAAAAAAACATATTACAACTGGAATACGGGCAAATCTGAAAAATGTATTCTTTGCTTTCCGCGAGTCGAAACCGGGCAGGCGCCGGCATGTTTTCATTCCTGCGTTGGAAGGATTCGTTATTTGGGTGTGTTGCTTTATGATGCGGATAAAATCGAAGAAACGGCCAAGCGTCCTGATAAAGAATTGGTGGATGCTCAGCGGGAAATGATTTTAGATCCGTTTAATGAAAATGTGATTCGGGAAGCGAAAAAGAACGGCATTGCTGATTCCACAATCAAAGCTGCCCAGGAATCACCAGTCTATAAATTTGTGATAAAATGGGGGCTTGCACTGCCGCCTCACGTAGAATATCGTACATTGCCCATGCTCTTTTATGTCCCTCCTATGTTACCGGTGATGTCCGCCCAGGAAGGGAATTCAGTTCGGAGTATCAATGATGAATTTTTTCCGGATTTTGATAAAGCACGGGCACCCATTAAATATCTGGCCAAGATGTTTGGCGGCGGAAATGAAAGTCATCTGCGCTATGTTTTGAAGAAACAGTCTGCAGTCCGAACATATCGCCGGGCAGTGACGGTGGGTGATATTGATATGCTGGAAGCAGAAAAAATACTTTTGGAGGCAGATTGCACGCCGGAAGAAGCGGACGTAATCTACAAACTCACATCTTTATGCACCTTCGAAGACCGGTTTGTGATCCCTGCAGCTCACCGTGAGGAAGCCATCGAAATGATGAAAGATCCGCTGGAGCATAAGCAGGAGGCTGGTTTCGGATTCAAAGAAGCACCGGCCAGGGGATGGTAGGTATGAATTCATCCATTTATACTGATTTAGTTCCGTTAATATCTTATCCCAAGGTAGATATTCGTCTAGATTTAGATAAAGTTAATCAGGCTTTGGATGGAGAGAATATGGCGGATTTTCAGATTTTCAGTGACCATGTGAATGAAACAGATTTGACAAAACTTCAAGAAGAATTCACACAACTATTTGATTTTACACCAAATACGTGTTTGGATTTGGGTTGGCATTTACACGGGGAAAATTATGAGCGCGGTGTTTTTATGGTTCGTATTCGTGAAATGCTTCGGGAATTCAAAATTCCTGAAACATCAGAATTACCGGATCATCTGACGCATATTTTATCCGTGTTGCCAAAAATGGAAGCAGATGATCGAATGACATTCATTAAATCTTATGTATTGCCTGCTACTGGAAAAATCATTGAAGGCTTTGGTGACACTGAAAATCCATACAAATATTTAATTCAATTCATCAATGATGTACTTTTACATCAAACTTATTCCGGGGAGGTTCAAGCCTAATGAATATGTTAATAGACTATCTTGATACATTTTTCTTTATGCTGTTTCCGTATGTAACATTATTTACTTTTTTTGTGGTCACAATTCAACGGTATCGCTCGAAAGCATTTACCTATTCCAGCTTATCGTCTCAATTTCTTGAAAATAAACAGCATTTTTGGGGACTGGTTCCATTCCATTATGGAATCATTTCTGTACTCACCGCACATTTTGTATGGTTCCTGGTTCCGGAAACAGTGCTTTGGTGGAACAGTGTTCCCGCTCGGCTTTATGTTATGGAAATTGCCATGTTTATTTTCGGACTGATGACACTCATTGGTCTAATTAATATTGTCTCTCGAAGAAAAAACAACGCACGTGCCCGAATCGTTACATCGTCAGCCGATTGGTGGATTTTAGGTATTCTTGCTTTTCAGGTTATCACAGGGATATTAACAGCCTATTTTCATCGGTGGGGATCCAGCTGGTTTGCCTCATCCCTGGCGCCGTATCTCTGGTCTATAATTAAATTGAGCCCTGACCTTGCCTATGTGACTGTCTTACCTATTACAGTTAAGTTACATATCATTGGTGCTTTCTCAATCATTCTACTTTTCCCCTATACTCGTTTGGTGCATGTCTTGGTATTACCCAATCCATATTTATGGCGAAAACCACAAGTGGTCAGATGGTATTGGAACCGAAAAAAGATTAGAACAACAAATAACGCTCTTTAACTCAATTATTCTTTAGAGGAAAAAATGACTAACGGAAATACAAAACGACAACTCCCGGAAATTATGGACTTTGGGAAAGAACGAATAAGAGTTCTTCATTTTACTTGGATAGCATTTTTTATCACTTTTTACGTTTGGTTTAATATGGCGCCTTTGGCAACCACCATGCTGAAAAGTGTGGATTGGCTGACCCGGGAGCATTTAAAGGTTTTAGCCATCAGTAATGTGGCTTTGACCATTCCGGCGCGGATAATTATTGGTGCTCTTATCGATCGGTACGGTCCGCGAATTGTTTTTTCAGGACTCATGATTATCATGGCAGTTCCAGCCATGTTTTTTGCCTTTGGTAATACATTTACGCAACTGCTTGTTTCACGATTAGTCCTAGGTACTATTGGAGCCGGATTTGTTGTAGGAATTAAAATGGTGGCCAATTGGTTTCCACCCAAAATGATTGGAAGGGCAGAAGGATTCTACGCCGGATGGGGAAATTTTGGCTCTGCCTGGGCAGCCATGACACTGCCTTGGATTGCGGTGCATTTCTTTAACGATTATTTAGGTCTCGACGGCGATGCCTGGCGGTATGCCCTGGCGTTTAATGGCGCAGTTTCATTTGTATACGGTATCATGTACTACTTCCTGGTTAAAGATCATTCAGCCGATCACCCGATTCCAAAAACAAAGAAAACTGAACCCATGATGATGACTTCTTATGGGGATTTAGTACAATACCTTGTTTGGTCGTTTCCTTTAGTAGGTGCAATGGGTGTTTTGGCGTGGCGAATCGGAAATATCAATGTCAATGGTCTTCCTCTGATTTCTTCCAATGTTCTCAACATAGTTTATGTGGTTTTAACGTTGGTCTACATTGGACATGTGATTAAAACGCTACAGATAAATCTACCATATTTGAAAGCAGGTGCACCTGAAGAAGAAAAATATAAGTGGTCAAATGTGGCTGCATTAAACAGTACTTATTTTGCAAATTTTGGGTCAGAACTAGCGGTTGTTTCCATGCTGCCCATGTTCTTTGAAACAACATTCTCAAATTTAACCGGTGGCGATGGTAATTACATTATGACAGCCACTTTAGCAGGTGTGATTGCATCCTCTTTTGCTTTTGTTAATCTGTTTGCCCGTCCTTTGGGTGGTTTGTTATCTGACACTATGAAAAACAGGAAAAATACCATGCTTATTTATATGATAGGTATTGCATTTGGTTTTCTGGGTATGGCACACATTGGCGATTGGGGTCCTGTGGTTGATGGTGTCCAAACAGTCGTACCCATGTTTGATGGAACGGGTTGGCTGATTATATCCATTGCTATAACCATTTTGGCATCTATGTTTGTCCAAGGGGCAGAAGGGGCAACATTTGCAGTCATCCCTATGATCAATAAAAAAATGACTGGACAAATAGCCGGGATGGCCGGAGCGTACGGAAATGTAGGAGCAGTCATTTATTTAGTCATCTACTCATTAGTGGACGCAAGGACTTTCTTTTTCATAATCGCCGGTGGTGCTTTTTTGAGTTTTTTCTACTGCTGGAAATTTTTAGAAGAACCTAAAGGCTCGTTCGCTGAAGAATAAATTCAATTTAACAAAGGGAAAATAATATGAGTAATGTCGATTTAAAACAATGGGATGTAGAAAATCAGGAATTCTGGGATTCAACTGGAAAAGCAATTGCAACAAGGAACCTTTGGATTTCGATTCCCAGTTTACTTGTTGGTTTCTCTGTGTGGCTCATGTGGGGCATCATCACGGTACAGATGAAAAACTTGGGATTCGCATTTTCTCCAACGGAATTATTTACTCTCACAGCCATTGCCGGATTAACCGGGGCAACTCTTCGGATTCCAAGCTCATTTTTTATTCGTCTGGCTGGTGGAAGAAATACCATTTTCTTTACTACTGCCCTGCTGATGATTCCAGCCTTTGGCGCCGGTATGTTCCTTCAGGATAAGACAACACCACTGTGGGTTTTCCAAATTCTGGCTTTCCTTTCAGGATTTGGTGGCGGAAACTTTGCATCATCCATGAGTAATATCAGCTTTTTCTTCCCGAAACGAATGCAAGGTTACGCCCTTGGAATGAATGCCGGCTTAGGAAATTTTGGTGTAACGACTATGCAAATTCTTATTCCGTTGGTGATGACGTTTCCTATGTTGGGTGCATTTAGCGGTGGCTCAATGATTTTAAAAAGTAATAGCGGAACAATTTTTAAACGGATTATGGCAGGGTCCGAAACATGGCTTGCCAACGCAGGTTGGGTGTGGATGTTGTGGCTGATTCCACTTGCGTATTTCGGATGGAAAAGAATGAATAATATTACAACGGAAGCTGTTACACCCGGACTGAAGAGCCCCATGGTTTCCTTTGGACGAATCTCATGGTTATTGTTTATCGGCTTTGTGACTGCTGCTGTTGGATTGTATTTTATTCTTGCGTTCAATTCCCTGACTTGGGTGAAATGGATTGTATTACCGGGTGTAATTGCTGCCACTGTATTTCTAATGAAATCATTATCGCCTGGGGAAATCAAGAAGAACCTTGAACGGCAATTCAAGATTTTTGACAACAAACATACATGGGTCATGACTATTATCTATACCATGACATTTGGATCTTTTATTGGATTTTCTGCGGCGGTTGGATTATCCATCAAATTCATTTTCGGTGTAAAACACATTCTGGGAACAGATGGTGTTTGGCAACATGTAGCAAACCCTGAAGGTCCAGCCACATTCATGTTTGCATGGGTTGGCGCTTTTATTGGCGCTCTCATTCGTCCAATTGGTGGGAAAATCGCGGATAAAGTAGGGGGTGCAATCGTGACACAAATTGTATCCATTGTCATGGTACTTACCGCCATCGGTGTTGGATATTATGCAAAGTTGGCTTATCAGTCTGCAACACCGCAGGATTTTTTCATGCCATTTTTTATTCTTCTTGTAATTTTATTTACCGCAACAGGAATTGGAAACGGTTCCACATTTAGAACAATTTCAATGGTCTTCAATGAAGAACAGGCCGGACCAGTATTAGGCTGGACATCCGCAGTTGCAGCCTATGGCGCCTTCCTAATTCCAAAAGTGATTGGTGAAAATATGAGTTCAGGAACACCGGAAGTGGCCATGTACGGATTTGCTGCATTTTATGCAGTATGTGCTGTGTTGAACTGGTGGTATTACCTTGGACCAAAAGCAGATTATAAAAACCCCTAATTCAAATAATTGGAAAAAGAAAATGAATCAAAATGAAACAGTTGGACGAATTGTCACCAAAGATATTCGAACGGCAAAAGTATTTAATAAATATGGATTGGATTTTTGCTGCGGAGGTGGGAAAACAGTTAAAACCGCATGTGAAGAAAAAGGCATTGACGTTGCAGAATTGCTTAGTGAAATCGAAGCTGTATTAGTTCAATCAGAATCTACTGAAGACTTTCAATCTATGCCTTTGGATGAACTGATTGACCACATCTATGATAATCATCACAAATACATTTATGAACATGGACCAGTAACAGCTGAATTTATTAACAAAGTTGCACGCGTCCATGGGGAACGTCACCCTGAAACGATTGAAATCGCAAAACTATATAATGGACTTTTTGCAGAACTTCAACAGCATATGATGAAAGAGGAACAGATTCTATTCCCTGCCATCAAAAGAATGCTAAATGAATCCGGTAGTAGTGGCTCATTTATAAATGGTCCGATTTCTGTTATGAAAATGGAGCACGACAACGCCGGAGATATCTTAAAAAAGATGAACGATTTAAGCGGTGGTTATAAACCGCCTGCCGATGGGTGTAATACCTATCGTGCTGCCTACGCAAATTTGGAAGATATGGAAAATGATATTCATCTTCACATCCATTTGGAAAACAATATTCTCTTTCCAAAAGCGATTGCATTGGAAGAACAATTGTTGGGATAGCAGTTTAAATGAAAAAGCAATTTAAACTGATCACCATTTTAATTTTTGTTGTTGGCATCATAGTCATCTTCAGCAACAGCACGTATCATTTACCGGGGAATCAGCAGGATTATGAACCGCTTCAGCCCATTGATTTTTCACACCTGTCGCACGCCGGGGAAATGAGCATTTCGTGTCAATATTGTCATTATGGTGCATCTCAAAGTCGCCACGCGGGAATTCCTGCAATAAATGTCTGTATGAACTGTCACAAATATGTTTTCGCAACACGGGATGCTTTACGATTGGAAGAAATACAAGCAGCAACGGAAGAAAGGGATATGCAGCCGATCACATCACTGGAAATAGAGAAGATTTATTCTGCTATGGGGTATGATTCCCAGGGTAATCCTATTGAAGGAAAAGAAAGCAAATCCATTGAATGGGTAAAAGTACATAATCTACCTGATTTTGTATTTTTCAGCCACAAACCTCACATATCAGCTGGAGTGGCTTGTGCCGATTGCCATGGTGATGTAGCTTCAATGATACGAGTAAAACAAACTGAAAGCTTATCTATGGGCTGGTGTTTGGATTGTCATAAAAAGGATCATTTACTCACAGATGCCGCACCGGAAAGAACCCAGCTTTTATTAGACTGTGCTACATGTCATTATTAGGAATTGTGAATGTCTGAAGAAAAAAAATATTGGATGACAAAAGGTGATGAAAAATCAGTTGAGTCTATTGCAGGACCGGCTGATTTAGAAACAACATCAACAGCATGGAATCGTCGTGATTTTCTGAAAACCGCTGGATTCTCATTGGCGGCACTTATGACTGCCTGTTCAAAAACGCCGGTAAATAAAGCCATTCCATTTTTGATTCAGCCGGAAGAGGTGATTCCCGGTAAAGCGTATTGGTATGCATCTACAAGCCACGCCTGCGGGGCAGGGTGTTCTGTGCTAGTAAAAAACCGTGATGGCCGTCCCATTAAATTGGAAGGGAATCCTGACCATCCAGTAAACCAAGGTGGTCTTTGTCCTGTTTGTCAGGCAAGTATCATTGGACTTTATGATTCCAAGCGATTGTTACATCCCACTGTGGAGGGTAAGCAAGTTTCATGGGAAGCATTGGATGAAATAGTTTTGAATGGTTTGCGAAAAACCCGTAGAGATGAGAAGAAAATTGTGATTTTGACAGAAACAATCACAAGTCCATCTTCAAGATATTATATTCAAAAATTTCTTAAGAAATATTCTAATTCTGTTCATGTAGAATATGACCCTATTTCCTATTCGGCTATTTTGGATGCCCATGAACTGAATTATGGGAAACGCATTCTACCTCAATATAAGTTTAATAAAGCAGATATGATTTTGAGCCTGGATGCGGATTTTTTAGGCACATGGCTTTCCCCCACACAATTTACCAAGGATTTTCGAAAGAACCGGAACCTGGATGCGAAACTCATTTCTAAACACGTTCAAATAGAATCTCGAATGTCCATCACAGGTGCAAAGGCAGATAAACGATATGTCAAAACGCCAGCTGAGATACTGAAATTAGCAAAAGATATTGATCATGCTTTGAATCATGGCGGAGGTCATGGTTTTGCAGCAGATTTGGCAAATGAACTCAAACAATTTCATGGTAGAAGTCTGGTTGTCTCCGGAATAAACGAACCTGCAATGCAAGTAATTGTGAACCGAATCAATCATGCATTAGGTAATATTGGGAAAACTGTTTTACTAAAAAATCCCAGTTTTCAAAAATCCGGAAGTGATGCAGCCGTAACACAATTATTAATAGAAATGGAAGCGGGAAACATTGGTGCGTTACTGATTGAAGGTGTCAATCCTGTGTATGATTTACCAGAAGGGGAACAGTTTGGAGAACTGATAAAATCTATCCCAACGACTGTGAGTTTTTCCGGAAAAAATAATGAAACGACTCAATTTTGCAAAGCCGTTTGTCCAACGCCACATTATCTGGAATCTTGGTCTGATGATGAATTCACTTCCGGCGTTTTATCCATGACCCAGCCAACGATTCAATCTTTGGGTGATACAAGAACCATGAGAAAATCCATTACCGGATGGTCAGGGAACATGGATAAAGAACGAAACTTAGTGCGGAAATATTGGAAGAAGATTTATTCTACACGAAAGAAAGGAAGTCAGACTTTCAATCGTTGGTGGGATTTGCTTGTCCACGATGGATTTGTAAATATAAAACCAGTGAATGTTTCAGTTGGCCGATTTAGAAAAGGAACTGTGCCGACATCAAATATAAATGCTGGACTTACATTGGTTGCATATTCATCGCTACAAATGCTGGATGGCCGTCATTCGGAAAACCCATGGCTCCAGGAATTACCGGATCCCATTACTAAAATGACTTGGGACAATGCTGCTTGTATTTCTATAGAAAAAGCTACGCAAATGGGTATATCTCAAGGTGATGTAGTGGAACTGAAAGCAAATGGACAATCGGTAGAATTACCAGTGTATATCCAGGAAGGTCAGCACAATGAAGTTGTAGCAGTGTCCTTTGGCTATGGTCGAAAGGGAACAGAACGGTTCAAAGATTTAGGCCCTGAGTGGATTCAGAAGAAAGCCACATTAGCCAAAGGTGAATTGGTTGGGAAACGGATCAATCATTTATTAGGTCGGAGTGAAAACAGCTTATCTTTTTCTGGTATTGCTGTGAGTATTTCAAAGACAGGTAAGTCGGTTGAATTAGCGCTAACCCAAACGTATAACACACTGGCTAATCCTGAGAACATTGCACCACCACTCATGAAAACACGACCCTTTATCCAGGAAACTAATTTTGATGCGTATAAGAAAGATCCTTCATCGGGCAGTCATCATGGGCATCAAATCGTTAATCTTTGGAAAGAAGACCACCCCTATAAAAAATATCACTGGGCCATGGCCATCGACTTGAGCGCCTGCACCGGATGTTCGGCTTGCGTAGTAAGCTGCCAAGTAGAAAATAATGTGCCCGTTGTAGGTAAGGACGAAGTTTTACGCCGTAGAGATATGGCATGGATGCGGATTGACCGCTATTATTCCTGTGAAGGGGATGATGTAGATGTGGCTTTCCAACCTATGCTGTGCCAGCATTGTGATAATTCACCATGCGAACCTGTTTGTCCGGTGTTAGCGACTGTGCATAGCTCAGAAGGGCTCAATCAACAGATTTATAACCGATGCGTTGGAACGCGATTCTGTGCCAACAATTGTCCGTATAAAGTGCGCCGTTTCAACTGGTTTGATTATGCTCACGATGACGAACTTGAAAATATGGTCCTTAACCCGGATGTGACGGTTCGGACCCGCGGTGTTATGGAAAAATGTTCCATGTGTATTCAACGAATTCAGGAAGCAAAATTTGAAGCGAAACGAAAAGGTGTAAAAATTGTCGATGGTGACATCAAACTGGCGTGTCAGCAATCCTGTCCAGCAGATGCCATTTCCTTTGGAGACTTAAATGACCCGAACAGTGAAATTTCAAAATTGGTGCAAGACCCTCGGCATTATCATGTTCTGGAAGAATTAAATATACGACCAACCGTAGGATATTTGACCATGGTGAGAAATCGTGAGGATGAAATAGGGGGAAATCATCATGGCTAATCATATGGAATCCGTCCGCGAACCAATAGTACACGGTAATAAAAGTTTAACGGAAGTCACGGATGATGTCATTGGAATTATGGATAAAAAACCAACCAGTTTATGGTGGTTTGGATTCCTATTTGCAGCCAGTGCATTATCTTTAGGTATTGTCGCTGTGTCCTACCAAATAATGACAGGTATCGGCACTTGGGGATTGAACAAAACCGTCGGCTGGGCTTTTGACATTACCAACTTTGTTTTTTGGGTTGGGATTGGCCATGCCGGAACGCTGATTTCTGCCATCCTGTTTTTATTCAGGCAAAAGTGGCGCACATCAATTAATCGTTCCGCAGAAGCGATGACCATTTTCGCTGTCATGTGTGCAGGCATGTTTCCCATTATTCATATGGGACGACCTTGGTTAGCGTATTGGATGCTGCCCTATCCCAATACCCGTGGACCTTTATGGATTAATTTCCGGTCTCCGCTGGCTTGGGACGTTTTTGCCATCAGTACCTATTTAATTATTTCAGCTGTGTTTTGGTATTTAGGTATGATTCCCGACTTGGCAACTGTGAGAGATAGAGCCAAAACCAAAATGAAGAAATGGATTTTCGGATTCTTGAGTTTCGGTTGGTCAGGTTCCTTCAGAACTTGGCATCGGTACGAAACAGTTTACGGGTTGCTGGCCGGATTGGCAGCACCTTTGGTTGTGTCTGTTCATACCATTGTGAGTTTTGACTTTGCAACATCATCTATTCCTGGATGGCATAGCACCACATTTCCACCTTACTTCGTAGCCGGGGCTGTGTTTTCCGGGTTTGCTATGGTGCTCACATTATTGCTTATTGCCCGAAAAACTATACGGTTGGAAGAATATATCACAGTAAAACATGTTGAAAATATGACCAAAGTCATTATTCTAACTGGCGGTATTGTGACCTTATCCTATGCGACGGAGTTTTTCATCGCTTGGTATTCCGGGAACGGATATGAACAATTTGTATTTATGAATCGGGCATTGGGACCTTTTTCCTGGGCCTTCTGGATTATGGTTTCCTGTAATTTAATTACACCGCAATTATTCTGGTTTAAAAAAATCCGTACTAATATGGCCATCGTTTTTATTCTGTCCATTTTTATCAATATCGGCATGTGGTTTGAGCGGTTTGTGATTATTGTTACATCCTTGCATCGGGATTATTTGCCGTCGTCGTGGGCAATGTATAAGCCATCATATATTGAAATCGGAACTCTCATCGGAAGCTTCGGATTATTCTTTACCCTGTTCATGTTGTTTATTCGATATATGCCAATTATTTCAATCGGTGAAGTAAAAAATGTCCTGCATTTTAAAGGACGAAATGGAGATACAAAATGAAGAAATATTTTGTTGTTTCGTTCGATAATGAATATGATTTGATGGATGCTGTTAAAACCTACATGGACAATGGTTTTACTATTTTGGATGCCTTTACGCCCTATGCGGTTCACGGGTTGGATAAGGTAATGGGATTGAAGCCATCCCGTTTAACTAATATTTGTTTCGCCTTTGCTATCATTGGTTTGGTAATAGGTCTTTACGGACAATACTGGATATCCGCAGTAAGCTGGCCTATCAATATTGGCGGGAAACCGTGGAATTCCCTGCCTGCGTTTATGCCGATTGCTTTTGAAACAACCGTTCTATTTGCAGGACTCGGAGCGGTTTTCGCTCTTCTGTGGAAAACGGGTGTTTTACCTGGCCGAAAACCCCTCACCTTTGCTCCAAATGTGACAGATGACAATTTTGTGGTTGTACTTACAGAAGACATGGGCAGCTTCAATAGTGAAAAAGCAGAAGAAATTGCAACCAATCATCACGCTGTTGAATGGCACGAAAAATTGGATTCTGAATGATAGATATAAAATCAATTATTAAACTGGGTATAGTAGTACTGTTGCTATTTGGACTTCAAAGATGTTTATATCAAAATCCACGAGAACTCAATGTGGAGTTCATCCCGGAAATGGTCCATTCTGTTCCGTATGATGCCTTTGCAGAAAATCCCAATTTTTCTGACGGAAAAACATTGCAGCCACCCGTTGAAGGAACAATTGCCCGCGGATTTTTACCAGAATATTCTGATGGCGAACTCACTGAGGAAATGGCGGGAGAAGTATTGAGGAATCCAGTAGAGGCAATTGTTAAAAATCTGAATAGAGGTGAATGGGTATACAGAAACTATTGTCAGGTCTGTCACGGGATGACCGGCTTGGGTGATGGCCCTGTTACAAAACGGGGTGTTCCACCACCTCCGTCATTACTCACAAATAAAGTGAAAGAAATGAAAGACGGGCAATTGTATCACATTATTTCAAATGGGAGAGGAAATATGGCGTCCTATCGTTCGCAGGTTCCACGGGAAGATCGGTGGAAAGTAATTCACTTTTTGAGGACGATGGGGAATTAATATGAATGTGCATAATCAAATCAAATTGACATCCCGTCAAAAAATGTGGCTGAAAATTTTCATGGCTTTAGGAGTAATATCTTTTTTCATTGGTATTATTATCAATCCCACTCGGGCATGGTCAAATTTTTTACTTTCAGGATATTTTATGACGGGTGCTGGATTCTGCGGAATGATGTTTGTGGCCATTCATTATGTGTCTAATTCCGGTTGGGATGTGGCCATTCGCCGAGTCCCTGAAGCTATGTTTTCCGTACTTCCAGTCGCCTTTGTTATGATGGCGCTTTTATACTTTGGTATGCATGATATTTATGAATGGACCCACGTAGACATTATGGAAGCGGACCCGATTCTGAAGGGAAAATCCCCTTGGCTGAATCCCTTAGGATTCATGGTGCGAATGGCGATTTATTTTGTTTTCTGGATTTGGGTTGGACGGAAAATAATTTTCAAATCTCACGCAATGGATAAGGATGGAAATCCGAATCATAAAAAGTCAGCGACCGGTTTGTCAGCCTTTTGGTTATACTTGGGTGGTATCATGTTTATAGCCTCCAGTTTTGACTGGATAATGTCATTGGAGCCCCACTGGTATAGCACGATTTTCGGATTATATAATTTTTCCGGAATGTTTACTAGTGGATTAGCCATCATGATTATTGCACTCATTTATTTCAGAAGAATTGGTGTGTTATCAGATATAGTAAAAAAAGACCATCTCTATGAATTAGCGCGTTACCTTTTCGGTTTTACGACATTCTGGATCTACATCTGGTTTTCACAGCATATGCTCATTTGGTACGCCAATATTCCGGAAGAAACAGTCTATTACATAAAACGGCACGTGGGTGTATTTGGTTCATTAACCATTGTGAATATTCTTCTAAACTGGCTCATTCCTTTTTCAATTTTAATGTTCAGAAAAGCCAAACGGAATGAAAAAAGTCTTCTCATTGCTGCATCAATCGTTTTAGTGGGTCGTTGGGTTGACTTGTACCTGATGATTTTTCCACCCCATATGGAATCACCGGTTTTTGGAATAATTGAAGTTGCAATGTTTGTTGGAACATTGGCCTTATTTTTCTGGATTTTTATGAGAGCTTTTTCCAAGAAAAGCCCGGTTCCGATAAATGATCCATTTTTAGATGAGAGTTTGCAATTACACACATAATTGAATTACTTAAATTCGAATTACTCTCTCATCATGGAGTGTATTAATCGAGTCGATTCGAAAATCTAATTAATTAGTTTTCAACTAATATTTCCAAAATCCATTGACTAACGTAACGGTATAAATATCTAAATAAAGGAGTATAAAATGAATTTTAGAACAACTCTAATACTGATTTCTGTTTTAGGAATTGTATTTGCTGAATCAAATCCATTGAAATTTTCAGGCCAGATTCGCCAGAGATACGAGATGGTGGATAAGGATTTTGCAGATACTACCGGATTTAATAATAGTAATTACCTGCGAACCCGGTTTGCTGTATCATATGAAAATGAAGATATGAGTTCGTTCGTACAATTACAGGATTCTCGAATCTTTGGAAGCGAAACGAATACGTTGACAGATGGTACTGCCGATGCATTAGATGTTCATCAAGCATATTTCAAATTAAACAATCTGTTTGGATTAGGATTGAGTGCAAAAGTGGGACGATTCGAAGCAATTTACGGTCCACAGAGACTCATCGGAGCAGTTGGCTGGCATAACGTGGGACGATCATTTGACGGTGTCGTATTTAATTATTCTAATAATTTAGCCAATGTAGACTTTTTCAATTATAAGCAGGTTGAAGCGGGCATGGTTGATGATGAGGGGGATTTTAATGTCAGGGGAGCTTACGCTAATTTGAAGTTGATAGAAGGACATTCTACGCAGGCATTTGCTATCCAGGATGGCGAAAGAATGACTTTAGGTGGATATGGAAAAGGTGCTTTTGCAGGTGTGGGCTATGAAGCTGAATTCGCAACCCAGAGCGGAGTAAAATCAGATGATGTGGATTATGGTGGAATGATGTATGCATTTAATGGTGGAATAAAAGTAGCTGGAATAACTGTTTCAGCCGGACTTGATTTTGTTTCAGGAGACGATCCTTCGACGACTGATGTGAATGAATCATTCAATACGCTTTATGCCACCAATCATAAATATTATGGATATATGGATTATTTTTTGAATCTACCCGTTCATACAGCTGATCTGGGTCTTCAGGATATCCATGTGAAAGTTTCCGGTGTAAAGGTCGCAGGCCATGTGGTGAATGCAGCTTATCATATGTTTAATGCGGATCAAAGCAGTGATTCATTCGGGAATGAATTAGATGTAACTATTGTGAAAAAATATGCGGATAATGTAAAGTTTGTTGCCGGATATTCCATATTCATGCCCGGGAAACTGAAAGCGGAAGATGGTTCCAATAGCAGTTTTGCTTATCTAATGACTATCGTAAATTTCTAATCAATAATCCACAAATAATTATGCATTAAAGGAACTGACGATGAAAAAATTCAAAACGCTTTTGAACCTAACGTTGGCATTATCTTTAATGATTTCTATCAGTTTTGCCAAGGATATCCTACCTAATGCTCTTTCGGAAGAATCGTTGGAATGTTTAGAATGTCACAAATCCGATGATATGAGTCTATATCAGCAATGGGGAGCCAGCAAACATTACGGTGCGAATGTCGGATGTTATGAATGCCATCAGGCAGAAGAGGGTGATGCGGATGCATTTGAGCATAATGATTATATCATTTCTATAATTGTATCACCCGTCGATTGTGCTCGCTGTCACGAAAAAGAAGTAGATGAATTTGTGAATTCTCACCATGCAAAAGCGGGTAGAATCATGGGTTCGTTGGACAATGTTCTTGCTGAAGTCGTGGAAGGGAACAGTGCATTTGTGACTCCCGGATTTCCCCTCGGGAATTCCGCTGCCGCCGTGAACGGTTGTTGGCAATGTCATGGCTCGCAAGTCAAGGTTTTGGAAGATGGCACATTGGATCCTGCAACCTGGCCTAATTCAGGTATGGGACGGATCAATCCAGATGGATCAGAAGGCTCATGTTCTGCCTGTCACCAACGCCATGAGTTTTCAATCGCCCAAGCGAGACGCCCGGAAAACTGCGGGAAATGTCATTTGGGACCGGACCATCCGCAGAAAGAGATTTATGACGAGTCAAAGCATGGAATCAATTTTTATGCCAATGTAGATAAGATGAATCTGGAATCATCCAAATGGATTGTTGGCGAAGATTACAGTGCCGCTCCAACCTGTGCCACCTGTCATATGTCAGCAACGACTAATCAGGACATCACTCATAATATTGGATTGCGCATCAAATGGAATAATCGCCCGGTTCATTCAAAACTCTCTCACGAAACAGATAAAAAATGGGGACTTGCATCAGCTGCAATCCATTCGGATACCCGTCGTGAAAATATGGAAGATGTTTGTTCCGCATGTCATAGTGACAACTTCACAAGTAATTTTTTCATCCAATATGAAGGGTTGATTGATCTTTATGACCAAAAGTTTGCGACTCCGGGTGAAAAATTGTACAAGGCTGCCCTGCCTCTACTTAAGAAAGATAAAGATGGAAATCATATTAAATTTGCTGATGCAATTGATTTTACCTGGTTTGAACTTTGGCATCATGAAGGACGTCGCGCCCGACACGCTGCATCTATGATGGCGCCAGATTACACCCACTGGCACGGGACGTATGATTTGGCTAAAAATTTCTATTCTAAATTCATTCCGGAAATTGAAGATATCATTGTACATGGTTTGGCGTCTAATAATAAAAAAGACAAAAAAGCAGCACAAAAACTTCAGAAATTACTGGATGAAACGCTGAATTCAGATAATCATCAATGGTATCTTGGAAAAATGGATCCAGCAGAAAAATCGCGTAGGAAAAAAGCATCTGACGAATTCAAAGCTCGATATTAATAAGCAATCAGAATTGTAAGGATTTCATAATCAAAAGGATTTGAACGAATAATAGATTATCATAAGTTGTAAAACCATCTCGTAGCTGAAAAACCTACGTCAATCGATAGTTGATATGGTTTCAAGCCGGTACGGTGATATTGGAAACGGTCTCATTAGCTCCCGTGATTGGAAAGAGTATGGAAGTAATAAAACAAAAGATCCGACCCATTAGCAGTGCGTCGATTTATTCGGTGCCTTCGCCAATCCATGACCAATTCGGTCGTACATTCAATTACCTTCGCATTGCCTTAAACGAACAATGTAATCTTCGCTGTATATATTGTATGCCGGAGGAAGGTATCGATTTCCGTACGGAAGATAAACTCCTAACCACCGATGAGATTTATAATCTTATTAAAATAGCCTCAAAAATGGGAGTGTCTAAAATTCGCTTCACAGGTGGAGAGCCATTACTGCGAAGAGATTTGTCAGATATCATTCGATTTGCTAAAAATACAGATGGTATAGAGTCTATACACCTGACAACCAATGGAATGATGCTTGGTAAATATATTTACCAACTAGAAGATGCTGGATTAACAGGAATTAACATTAGTCTGGACACGTTGAATTCTGAAAAATTTAAAACCATTTCCCGACGAGATGGACTGAATCTTGTAATGGAGGGATTCGAAAAAGCCATTAAGTCAAACATATCATCTATAAAAATAAATATGGTAGTTATGAGGGATTTTAATAATGATGAACTGCTTGATTTCGTCCAGTTAACAAAAGAAAATGATATTACTGTGCGATTCATCGAACTCATGCCCTTCGATTCTCATCAGATTTGGAAAACCGGAAAATTTTACGGTGCAGACCATATTGTATCGGATTTGGAAAGTCAAATCAATGAACTCGAAACTGTTGATGGTTCACGGACGGAACATTATATATTCAGGGTAAAGGGCTATAAAGGAAAGGTGGCAGTCATCCCAGCTTACTCTCGCAGTTTGTGTGGTGAATGCAACCGTCTCCGCATTACAGCAGATGGAAAATTATTAAACTGTTTATACAGCCAAGATGAAACAAACATTCGAGATGCCATGCGTGAAGGAGTTTTAGATTCAGGGATTGAGGAAATGATTAGAAATACAATGCATAAAAAATTCATGGATGGCTGGGAAGCCCAGTACCACGGAAAAAACCACAGAGAATCCATGACTCAGATAGGAGGTTGAGTATGATATGGGGAATGAGAATAATTATAGTAAATACGGTAAAATAATCCTATATTTAACGGTAAATATGGGAACGTATTCCTATTTTTAACGGTAAATATGGGAATATGCATCTGTTAATTCCAGGAAATAATAATATGAATCGGTTAGTTACAGATATAATCAGAAATGAATTAGCACATCCAAAAAGGAAAGTAGTCATTCTTTTGGGGCAAAGACGAGTTGGAAAAACGTATGAATTACAACGATTGCTGAATGAAGATGAGAATACCCATTATTTTGACTTTGAGGATGAAAAAAATCAAAAATTATTTATTCCTTCTGTAAGTGACCTTGAACAAATTTTGGGTGGGAAAGAAATAGGCGGAATCGTTTTATTTGATGAAATTCAATATCTTGAAAAATCAGGATCAATATTAAAATTGCTTTATGACCATTTCCCCAATTTGAAAATAATAGCAACCGGGTCGGCTTCTTTTTTAATGATGAAAAATATAGGTGACAGTTTATTTGGAAGATATTTTTCATTTTATATTTATCCTTTAACCATGAGAGAAATAATTGGTGAAACTGAACAAAGGAATTATACTATTGGCGGATTTGATAAAAAATCTCATATGCCCCAAATTGATGCTTTGTTGGAAAATCTACTCATTTATGGATCCCTTCCCGAAGTGTTTATGGTAACAGAAGCAACACGAAAAAAAGATATTTTAACTAACTATATTAATAATTTATTGTTTAAAGATATTTTTGAAATTGAGCGAATTCAGCACCCGAGAATTTTCAAGAATTTACTTCAATTATTAGCGTTTCAGATTGGACATTTGACGAACCCAAATGAATTATCAAATACGTTGGGTATTGACAGAAAGACTGTTTTAGAGTACATATATTTATACGAAAAATTTCACCTTATAAAAATACTCTATCCATTTTACCAAAACCCGCATAAGGAAATTAAAAAAGCATTTAAAATATATTTTACCGATTTAGGTATTCGCAATGGAGTTATTGAAGATTTCAAGAATGTACACTTACGTAATGATGTTGGCGCATTATTTGAAAATTTTGTTGTTACTATGTTCAGAGCCAATATTGATTATTTTAAATCACCTCATAAATTATATTTTTGGAGGAATTTTAAACAGGCGGAAGTTGATTTGGTTTTAGAGAATACAAATACAGGTAAATTGACCTCAATTGAAATCAAATTGAATAAACAGAAAATACCTTCACGCGCTTTTCGAAACCAATATGAAGACAAAATCGAAAAAGAATTTTGTGTGAATAAAAATAATTTATGGAGGTTTATTTAATGAATGATTTTTCGCATTTAGATAATAAAGGAAATGTCAAAATGGTTGATGTGACTGATAAAACAACCACCGTTCGGATTGCGAAGGCGGAAGGGAAAATCACTCTGCTTTCAAAAACCATTTCAGCCATTATAGATGATACTATTCCAAAAGGAAACGTTCTGACCACTTCCAAGATTGCCGGCATCCAGGCAGCGAAAAAAACATCCGAACTGATTCCTATGTGTCACCAAATAAATCTGTCCTTTGTGGATATTGAATTTGATGTTCAGACTGATTGTATCGCGATTAAATCAACCGCCAAAACCAAGGAAGCCACCGGTGTCGAAATGGAAGCGCTTACTGCTGTGTCAGTTGCTGCATTAACGATTTACGATATGTGCAAATCTGTTGATAAATCCATGATTATCGGTGAAGTAAAACTGGTAGAAAAAGTGGGTGGAAAATCTGATCATGCCGTAGACTACCGACCAAAAGTCGGGATTATCACAATGAGTGACAGTGTTACTTCCGGTCATAGCAAAGATAAATCCGGTCCAATACTATTCAATGGATTTACTGATGCGGGCTGCGCAGATGGCTATCAAACGGTGTTGCCTGATGGTTCTGAAGAACTCGTGTCTACGATTCAATCCTG
This sequence comes from uncultured bacterium, assembly GCA_964538995.1. Lineage (GTDB taxonomy): Bacteria > Fidelibacterota > Marinisomatia > Marinisomatales > TCS55 > JADFRD01. The sequence goes on along the minus strand of CAZIFK010000004.1, from coordinate 29,127 downwards.
GATTAAAGGGGGTGTAGAACTTATCGTCACTACCGGTGGAACAGGATTGGGTCCACGGGATTTGACAATCAAGACGGTGGAAGAAATATTTGATTCCAAACTGCCCGGGGTGGAACAGGCATTGCACGCCTATGGCCGCGGCAAAGTCAAAACAGCCATATTATCCCGACTCACAGCAGGTGTAGTGAATGGAGCGATTGTCATCTGTCTGCCGGGAAGTACGGGCGCGGTGAAGGATGCTCTGAAGGTTTTAATCCCAACAATTTTTCATTCATTTCATATGATGAAAGGTGAAAAACATTAAAAGATGGAATGGTGGATTCATGGATAAATGCAATAGTGGGGAAATTTCATCAATCTATTTATCCATAATTCTAAAAACCCGATAAGTAAAAAATGACAGAAATATTTTTACCTGTATTATTCTTTTTTATTGCGCTGATTTACTCATCTGTGGGGTTAGGTGGTGGATCATCTTATACGGCAATAATGGCAATTTTTGGTATCAGTTATTATATAATTCCCACCACGTCATTGACCATGAATCTAATTGTCACTTTTATTGGCATGATAAACTTCTGGCGAAATGGCCATGGCCGGCTGGATTTGATCGTCCCCTTTTTGGTTATGTCAGTCCCCATGGCATATTTAGCAGGAACATTGATGTTGCCCGAAGGAATTTTCCAAATTTTACTAATAATGACACTCATTTTAGTCGTCATCCGGATTTATGTTCTGAATGACTTGAAATTTTCTTTTCAACTAACCGGATTTAAGAAATGGATTTTTATATTTGGACTCGGCGGAGTTTTGGGGTTTGTGTCGGGCGCTGTTGGTATCGGTGGCGGAATATACCTAGTACCACTGATTATTATGTTTGGGTTGGGGAGTGAAAAGGAAGCGGCTGCAGCTGGGGCTATGTTTATTTGGTTAAATTCTTTGGCCGGTGTAATCGCTCGGACTCAGGCTGGCACCTTTAATCCGGAATTTATTTTGCCACTCGCAGGCGCTGTAGCCATTGGAGGATTTGCAGGTTCATATTTGGGTTCATCAAAGTTTAATGCGAAAACCATTCAGAAAATCATGGGGATAGTTGTTGTAATCGCCATCATCTTTTTATTAAAGGAAATTCTATGATATCCGTTCAGGAAGCAAAAACAATAATTCAAAAACATATTCCACGGTTGGGGACAGAAACCGTTCAATTAAACAAAGTTGGAAATCGTGTTCTGGCGCAGGAAATTACGGCAGAATTTCCAATGCCAAGGTTTGACAATTCAGCCATGGATGGCTTTGCGGTTCGAGCATCGGACACAAATGGTGCCAGTCAGACGAATCCTGTGACGCTGAAAATGGTAAGTGTGAGTTCTGCCGGGTCGCCCAGTGATGTCACTGTCGGTCTGGGAGAATGTGCCCAATGTATGACTGGCGCTAAAATTCCAAACGGTGCCGATGCAATAGTCATGGTTGAAGATACTAGCGGATTTTCTGATAGTAATTCTGTCGAAATTTATTTGGAAACACATTCCGGAAAACACATCAGGAAGCAAGGAGAGGAAATCAAAGAAGGAGAAGTCTTAATTCCGAATGGAACTCGTATTACACCCAGCGAAATTGGAACATTAGCTTCTTTTGGATATGGGGAAGTCATTGTTTTCAAAAAACCAAGAATTGCCATTTTTGGAACGGGTGATGAATTAGTTGAGCCGGGAAATAAATTATCGCACGGACAAATCTATAATTCTAATCTTTATGTTTTTACTGACCTTGCTAAACGAGCCGGAGCGGATATTATCATGCGGAGAGTGATAAAAGACGATAGAGAATCACTGCATTCATTTTTATCCGAAGCTTTGAAATCCTGTGATATGGTCATTTCATCTGGCGGCGTGTCTATGGGGCGGTTTGATTATGTAAGGGAAGTGTTTATGGAATTGGGTGTGGAGGAACACTTCTGGAAAGTGGCGCAAAAACCGGGGAAGCCGCTGTTTTTTGGAACAGGTGAAACAACATTGATATTTGGCCTTCCGGGGAACCCTGTTTCATCCTATATTGGCTTTATGGAATGGGTTTGGCCTGTGCTGGAAACAATGATGGGAAAACCGGAGAAAAAGTTTTTAACAGGAATATTAAAAGAATCATTTCCCAGAGATAAAGAAAAATATCGTTTCCTGTTTGGAAAAGCCTGGCTAGAAGCTGGAACAATCGTGTGCAAACCATCAGCTAAAACAGGTTCCCACATGCTTTCATCATCATTGGAAGCCAACTGCATTTTAGGAAGTGAACCGGGAGACAAGCCATTGAAAATGGGTGAAAAGATTAGGGTAAACATTCTATCATGGAAAACAATTTAAAATGGAAATTCTCAAGTTTTACGATAATCAATAAATTTGAGTCCTGAACAATTTTGCACATAAATATTAAAATATTATGATTATTACACCACAAGAATTACAGCAATGGAGAGATGAAGGAAAAACATTCTCCGTTGTAGATATCCGTCTGGAAAAACTGCGGAGAGAATTTCCGTTAACCGATTTAAATCCAGTAATTGCAGATGCTAACTCTATTCCGAAAATCGAAATTGAAGTTGTTATTATTTGTCAATTTGGAATCGTTACTGAAGAAATAATCATCGAACAGAATTTGGATAATGCTTTTAGCTTGTTGGGTGGCGCCCAGACGTGGAATGAATTCCAATCCGAACAGAAAGATTTAAGCCGATGGTCAAGACAAACTGTACTGCCGGAAATTGGAATGGAAGGACAGAAAAAACTTTTGAATGCCACAGTGGCAATCATTGGTCTGGGGGGACTTGGATGCCCAGCATCTCAATCGTTAGTTGCAGCCGGGATTGGGAAGTTGATAATAATTGATGGCGATAAAGTAGAACTCTCAAATTTGCACCGTCAGCCTTTGTATGGGGTCGGAGATATTGGCCGATTGAAAGTGAATGTAGCCAAAGAAAAATTAGAAAAATTGAATGAAAATGCAATGATTGAAACTGTCACTGAATACTTTAATGAAGAAAATGGTTTAGATTTTATTCAGGATGCGGATGTGGTTGTTGATGCCACAGACAATATTCAGACTCGGCAATTAATTGACCAATTTTCAAAGGAAGCGAGTGTCCCCATGGTTTACGGCGGGCTTTATCGTTATGAAGGGCAAGTGGCGGTATTGAATACGAATGGGAGTCTAGGGTATAGCGAATTATTTCCGGAATCACCATCGGGTGGAGACACCTGTGCCGATGCCGGTGTATTGGGAATGCTACCGGGAATTATTGGCAATATCCAGGCATTAGAAGCAGTAAAATTGATTATTGGTATCGAACCAAATTTAATCGGGAAATTGCTCATCTATGATGGAATGAATCATTCGACACAAATAATAGAGTTATGATAAACGTAAAAATAAAATGTTTTTCCCAAGTGAAATATGCATTGGGAACAAGCGAACTAATGTTGGAACTAGAAGCCGGAACGACAACAGATATATTGGAAAAAATCATTCGGGAAAAAGCGAATGGCAAATTGAATGGTGTAACATTACGTATTGCTATAAATCAAAAATATGTTCCTGAAAATATAGAATTAAACGATGGAGATGAAGTGGCTTTCATTCCACCGGTTCAAGGCGGATAATGGTAGCTATCAAATGCACGAATATTTCTGAAGAAGAATTTAAAAATCTCTCTGTGTGGTTAAAATATTATGATTAAAGTCGAAATTGTAACCGGACCCATCTTGCCTTTTCCGTCAGATGATTCCCGTCAACAAGACGGAGCAGAGTTGGTCTTCAATGGCCGCGTCCGCGCCATAGAGCATGGTGGAACTATTACCGCACTAGAATATGAACAATATGAAGGAATGGCGGAAACAGAACTAAAACAGTTGGCCGAAGAAACAGTGAAAAAATTCCCTATTCATGATTTATTTTGTAAACACCGTATCGGAAGAGTTAATGTTGGGGAATCGAGCCTTCACATTGTTATCTGGTCTAAACATAGGCAGGAGGGGATTGATGCCATGTCCTGGTTTATCATAGAGCTTAAAAAACGGGTGCCCATCTGGAAGTGGGCAATAATGGAGGATGGAAAAAGGATCCCAAGCGAATGTATCCACTGATTGTCTGTAGACACTAAATTGTAACATCCTATGTTAGGCTTTTCTCACCAATCCTTAACCAACTTCCTTTTTTGGGCAACCCAGAAAAAATGGTTCCTTATTACCATGCTTATAGGAATTATTCTATTATTTTTACCTACACCTTCCGGACTTACTGTAGAAGGATATCGAATTATTATTATTGTCATCACAGCTCTGATGATGATAATCACTGAACCCATTCCACTTCCGGCAATTGCACTATACATTATTGTCATGGAAGTTGTTTTAGGTATTGGGACTCCTGAAGAAATATCCAAATCATATATGAACGATGCAGTCTTTTTTATTATGGGATCACTAATGCTGGCGGTGGCGATCGTTCAGCAAGGCTGGGATAAGAGAATTGCTCTTGGTATTATCAGATTGACGGGGAATAAAACTAAAAATATTATTTTTGGCTTTACTGCCATATCAGCAATATTATCATCATTCATTGGTGAGCACACGGTCGCTGCCTTAATGCTGCCAATTGTTATGGCGTTGATTAAATATACATCAGAAGACAGAGAAAAAGTCCATGGCTTGGGCGCTGTTCTATTATTTTCTATCGCATATGGGGCACTGATAGGTTCCATTGGCACTCCCTCAGGCGGTGGGCGGAATGTCATAATCATGTCGTATCTACAGGATTATAATGTGTCAATTTCGTATCTTGATTGGATGATCATGGTTTATCCGCTAGTAATAATTATGATCCCCATTGTTTCCTGGATATTGATGAAGAGCTTTACTCCCGAATATGTTCGTCTGGACACAGGCGTGAGAAAATTAGTAGTCCAGGTTGCAAAAGCACCAAAGTTAACCGGGCGGGACACGGTGGCGGCTTTCATTTTTTTTCTCGTATTTATGGGCTGGGTATTTTTAAGTGAAACGTTGGGTCTGGGGACGATCGCGTTATCGGGTGTTTTGTTATATTTAATTGCCGGATTTGTAAAGTGGGAGGACATAAGTCGTAATACACAATGGGGCGTTATTATTTTATTTGGAGCGACTATTTCACTCGGTGCAAACATTAAAGGGACTGGTGCTGCCCTGTGGTTGGCAGATCATGTCGTAAATTTTTTCGGTTCATTAATGGAGTTGTTTCCATTTGTAACGGATGCGATTATAATCGTTATTACAACCACATTAGCGAATGTATTATCCAGTTCTGCTACCGTGGCTGTTTTGGGACCAATAACAATGAATATGGGTGCCGATACGTTGCATCTAGGATTGGTGACTGCGCTTGCTTCAGCCTTTGGATTTTTTACTGCAATTGCAGCACCGGCTTGTACGATTGTGTATTCCAGTGGGTATGTAAAGGCAAAAGATTTTCTAAAAGCAGGCTGGAAAGTCGGATTTGTATCCATTATAATATTGATATTGTATTCAAACACTTATTGGCTGATTTTCAATTAAAATGGAACTAAAATAGATATCGCTATGAAAATATTAATTGCTGTAGGTAGTAAAGAATTTTCAGAATCCACGTTACGCGCGGGAATAAAAGTTGCCAGTGCTTTCAAGGCATCCACGACGATTGTTGACGTTGGTGACAAGGTTAGTAAATTTAATTCAAAGGTAGTTGATCTAGCTCAGGGGCGCATGGAATCCTGGGAATTTGACAGGCCTGGCGTGGATGTGTTGGAATGGGCATTTAATTATTTGGCTGAAAATAAATTTATCGAACCACAAACAATCCAAGCCGGTTTTCCAAAAAATACATTAGTGGAAACCGGTGCAGATCGAGCCGAAGTCTACTTAAAGGGAACAGTCTGTGAAAATGTAAATCTTATTTTAAGGAATGGTGAAATTATTTCCGAACTCAGAGATGAAGTACGCACGGGAAATTATGATGTGACCATAATTGGCGGTAGTCAAAAACGACGTATGGCTCATGACCTGATTCAATACATTGACAGCTCGATTTTTGTTGTCAACCAACTTGAGAGCGACCGGACATATCGTATTCTCTTAGCTGTGGATGATTCAGCAGGGACACGGAAAGCGGTTAAATATGGAGCGCGTGTGGCTCAAGCATTTAAAATTGATATCGATATTTTAACGGTTAGCAAAACAGATCATTTTGGCAAAGGGTATCAAGATGCTGCAAATTGGGCCAGCAATTTTATTCGTCGAGCTGGGATTAATCATGAACAACGGTTTGAAACGGGTGATCCAGTTAGCGTAATTAAAAAGGCTGCCGGAAATAATCATATTATTGTTATGGGCGCTTCCACAAAAAATCCTCTCTTTACATTTTTTACAGGCAGTAAACCTCTAAAAGTAATGGAGGATTGTCATTGTCCAATTTTGATTGTTAAATAAAAATATTTCAGGAAATTGTCATAACAAACCTTCTTTTTCTGAAAATAGACCTGTGTGATAATTTGTAATAATGAAAACTAAATAAATTACTAACAGAAATATTTTATAAGATTATAATTAGGAATGATTCCTATTTAGTGATAAATTTATTATAATATATTATGTGATAAACAAAACAAAGAGAGGAAAAATTATGATACACGAATTACCTGAATTACCATACAAGAAAAACGATTTAGAACCTTACATATCAGCTGAAACACTTGATTACCACCATGGTAAGCATCATCAAGCATATGTAACCAATCTAAATAAACTTATACTTGGCAATGAATTTGAGAATAAGACTCTTGAGGAAATTATCAAATCTTCTGACGAAGGGATTTTTAATAACGCCGCTCAAGTTTGGAATCACACGTTCTACTGGAACTCACTCAGCCCTAATGGCGGTGGAGAACCGACTGATGAAATTGCTGATGCAATTAATGATTCATTTGGATCTTTTACCGAGTTCAAGGAACAGTTTTCCAAATCTGCAATAACCAATTTTGGAAGCGGTTGGACTTGGCTTGTGAAGGATGGCAACGGATTGACTATTCTGAATACAGATGACGCCGATTCAGCCTTGGCACATGGAAAGGAAGCACTCCTGACCATTGATGTCTGGGAGCATGCCTATTACATTGATTATCGCAATGCTAGACCCAAATACGTAGAAGCCTACTGGAATCTTGTGAACTGGAACTTTGCAAACCGGAATCTAGTGTAAATGCCATATCAAATTTACACAGCGCTCCACATTTTTGGGATAGGGGTTCTTATCGTCTCATTGGGAGGTATGAGCGTTCATGCCATTCTCACTGATAAATCACAATCTTTGCGGCGTCCCTTTCTTATTCTCCATGGAGCCGGCTTATTTCTGATAGTGCTTGGCGGCTTCGGAATGCTTGCCAAGTCAGGAATTGGTTGGCCGTTACCCCTTTGGATTATTTTTAGTGGATTGATTGCGGTTTTGTATAAAACCGATATTCTTAACAAAGCCATTTGGGTTTTAGTACCGACGCTTTTTCTTTTGGCTTGATATTTGGCCTCATTCAAGCCTTGGTAAAAAAAGGTGGTGAGAAATTAATCGTCAAATACAAGTAATTAAGCCCAAAATCCAAAAAACCCTGCCGAAGCAGGGTTTTTTGTTGGAGGGTGTTTTATAGGGCAAATCTAATTATTGAAATATTTTCCTTTTTCGTATTTTTTTAAAAGTCTTTTTGGCTTGATATTCAATACAACTTCCGTATCTAAAATTAATAAATAAATAGCATAAATCAATCTATTTCATGAACAAAAAAGTAATTGCAAATTTAGGTATATCATCTCTCGGTAAAGTGTTTTCTAATGTATCGTTGTCACAGAAAGTCAGGGTATTATCCAATACTGATGGGTGGTAGAAATGAAGATTGACTAAATTCTGAAGTTAAATTCTTTTTCCTCTTAACTGCTTGATTAGACTTTTAATACGTTGAAACATAGAACGGCAATATTATACTTACTTTTGATCGGACTCTTATGGAGTACCGGAGGAGTATTGATTAAAAGCATACCCTGGCCGCCATTGGCTATTGCAGGCATTCGAAGTGGATTAGCCGGACTTACGATTCTATTTTATTTAAGAAAGCCAAAATTTTCCTGGTCAAAATATCAAATTGGAGCAGCAATATCTTATGCATCCACAGTAACATTTTTCGTTATTGCTAATAAACTAACGACTGCCGGGAATGCAATCTTACTCCAATACACAGCTCCGATTTATGTTGCGTTATTGAGTTATATCATGTTGAAAGAACGCTCTTCAATCATCGATTGGTTGGCGATCGTTGGTATGTTCATTGGATTAGGTATGTTCTTTTTGGATGATTTAACACTATCCGGATATATGGGAAATATTTTTGCTATCGTTGCCGGGATTTCCTTCGCCCTATTTACAATTTTATTACGGAAACAGAAGCATGCCTCTCCGATAGAATCGGTCCTTTTAGGTAATATTTTAACGTTAATTATTTGTTTACCGGTCGTTGTTAGTACAATCAGTTATGATCTCCAGTCGTGGGGTTTGGTTGTCCTTTTAGGGATATTTCAGCTAGGGATTCCTTATATACTATTTTCGATTGTTATAAAACATGTTTCCGCATTGGATGCAATTATATATCCAACAGTTGAACCCATCATCAATCCGATTTTAGTTTATTTAATAATTGGCGAGACTCTTGGGAAATATGCTATTTGGGGTGGAGCAATGGTTTTAGGCAGTGTCATTATCAGGGCGGTATTAAAAAATGATAATTAATAATGAATTAAAAATAAATAGGAATAATTCCTATTAGTGGGTAACTTTAATAAGTAATTATGAGATTTTCAAGACAAAGAGAACTGGTTCTTCAACGAATTATTTCATCTAAAAATCATCCGACTGCTGACTGGATATTTAATGAAGCCAAAAAAGTAAAACCAAATATAAGTTTTGGTACGGTTTACAGAAACCTCAATCAGTTGATTGATCAAGGATTAATCAGGATGATTCAACTAAATAGCGTTGCCCATTATGATGGCAATATGGATCCTCATGATCATTTTATATGTAATGAATGCAATCAAATCTATGATATAGAAATTAATAGGGAAAATTTTATTTCTGAGATGGAATTAAAAACTCAACATCATGTATCTAGTTACCATATTAAGGTAAAGGGTACATGTAGGAAATGTAAAGTAAACTGATCAAATATAAAGGAGTATATTAATGTTAGTAACGAAAACTGCCCCTGGCTTTAAGGCTACAGCCATTATGCCGGATAATTCATTTAAAGAAATCAGCTTAGCGGATTATGCAGGAAAGAAAGTTGTCCTGTTTTTCTATCCGCTGGATTTTACTTTTGTATGTCCGACAGAAATCATTGCCTTTAATCATCGCTTGGAAGAATTCAAGAAACGCGGTGTTGAAGTGCTTGGTTGTTCTGTGGATTCACATTACAGTCATTGGGCATGGAAAAATACGGATGTTAACAATGGCGGTATCGGCCAAATAATGTATCCAATCATAGCAGATCTGGATAAATCTATCGCCCGAGCTTATGATGTTTTGGTAGATACTCAATTAGCCACAATAATTACAGATGAAGATGAATATGATTCAACTGTTGGCGGTAGTGTGGCTTTACGGGGTTCATTTTTGATTGATGAGGAAGGAATAGTGCGCCATGCAGTCATAAACGATTTACCATTGGGACGTAACATTGATGAGATGTTGCGGATGGTGGATGCACTGGATTTCCACACCAAACATGGTGATGTGTGTCCTGCTGGCTGGAGTGAAGGAGATGATGGAATGAAAGATACTGCTGAAGGTGTATCTAGCTATCTATCAGCCCATTCTGAAAAGTTATAACCTATTATCGCAGGTGTAAAATAGGCCGCAAAATGCGGCCTATTTTTTTTATATTGTTTTATGATTTGTTTATTCTAATCATGAAAATATATTTTTAAATTCACTACTACTTGTATATAAAAATATTAACAATTCATTCGAGGTAAATAATATAATATGTCGAGTTGGACAAAAAATCGATTTCTAGATCACATGACAGAAAACTGTAGTCGTGAAGTTGCTAAAGTCGGTCGTGCAATCATTGAGTTCAGTGAAAAAAATGCAGACGAATTGACCTGGGGACGCGGCAATGATCATGGTACATTAACATTCCGATGCAATTCTGATTTTGGTGTTTTACCATTATTTCACATGACGAGTCATGGAACGTTGAACATTCAGATTAATTTTTTACGAAGTAAAAATGTTCCGAGACAGGTGATGCTTGATATGGTACGAAAGCTGGAATCAAATTTTCTTAGAGATTATGATGAGATTATGTATGATGTAGATACATTTGAAGCCATAGATGAGTTGTTTTTCACATCATCTCAAATAGAAAAATTCTTGAACACAATGGAAGGTTGCTGCTACAGACTAAGGCAATAACTTGGTATCATCGTTTTATTTGATTGGAGCCCCGTTGGCATTAGCTAGTGGGGCTCTTTCATTTTATTTCTATTGAGTGTAGGGGGTTTTTGTCCGGGAAACAGTTATTGATTCCCATCGTTTGTCAGATAGACGGCCAGTTGCACGGTCTGTTTAACAGTTCATTCTTTGAACTTGATCATCTTTACTTTACAGTTTATTAGTCTTTAAACCATCCAATTTCTTACAAATAGAAAAAATTATTTGTTTTATAAATAAAGTACTTTATAAATTAAAGTACAATTAAATAGAGGAAAATAATGACAAAAGAAACAATTCAAGACGATTTAGCTTTTATTAAAAAAATTGTGGAAGAGAGTAGGAAGAATGTCTGCAACAGTGGTGATCACCTAATAGTGTGGGGAATACTTGTCTCTATCGCCTTGGTTATCAGCTGGTTCCTGGCTTTAAACAATATCAGTGGAACTGCGGAATGGATTCATTGGGGGGTTGTCATTGCGAGCGGCTGGCTGTTTGAACTGATCTACAATCGAAAAGTAGACAGGAAAAAATCTATCAGAACCTATGCAGAAAAAGTTGATGGGTTTATGTGGTTATCCATTGGAATTACAATGACCATTATTGCTTTTGCAGGTGTTTCTACTCGTGCAATTGATCAACAATTATTGTCTCCATTATTTTCCACTATTTTGGCCATTGGATATTTTACCTCTGGAATTGTGTATGATGTAAACTGGATTCGTAACTTGGCGTTTGGCTGGTGGGGAGGCGCCATCATTATGTTCATTTTCCCGGGATTATACCATTTACTACTCATGGCGGGAATGATGATTGCTTTCCAAACGATTCCCGGTTTTATTATCAAAAAAACCTGGAGGGAATAATCTGTGGTGGATTTCGATTATCAGCAGTTAGATGATATCATTCATTCTAGAATCCGTCTGGCAATTATGGCACTGCTGGTTTCAGTAGAATCGGCGAACTTCGTCTATATCCGTGAAATGGTGAAAGCCAGCGACGGAAATTTAAGCGTCCACATTCGGAAATTAGAAGATATGAAATATGTGTCATCAATAAAAAAATTTGTTGACCGGAAACCGGTAACTACATTCAAAATTTCAGAATTGGGACGTCGAGCGTTTGAAGAGTATGTTAATCGGTTGAGCAGGTTAATAAATCAAGAATAAAAAGAGAAGAAGAAAATGTTTTTGGAACTGAAACTTATCTGGATACCTGTAGAAACTTTCTTAAAAACAAATGATGAATAACAAGAGTAAAATGAAAGACAAAATGAAACATATAATATTAATAACACTTATTTCTGTATATGCTTATTCAGGAGATATTCCGAATTACTACGAACCCTGGCAATCGAATTATTATCAGCAGTTTGATGATATTCGTATACAGGTAGCGGCTCATGGATTATTGGCACCAAATGCTCATAACAGCCAACCATGGACTATCAAATTAATCGAACCTTTAGATGATTTAACCTTCGAACTTTATACTGACTCAAAAAGATTACTACCCGAGACGGATCCCCTATCCCGGCAAATCACTATTAGTCAGGGTACATTTTTAGAAACAGCTAAAATAGCGGCAAATCATCTGGGATATGAGTTTGAATTAGAACTATTTCCAAAAGGTGAATATGGTCAGAACAAGGTGGAAACCGAAATGGAGGAAATGCCAGTAGCCCGAATTTCTTTATTAGAAAACCTTGCGGAAGCTGACAACTCCAGTAAGGTTGATTCGATGTATGATGAAATATTCCAGCGTGTCACCAATCGAACTGCTTATTACGGTAAATCCTTAAATAGTGTAGAAATGGCAGTTTTACATGCGTTGAATGATTATCCGAATCTGACATTAGTTTTTTTCAATGATAATGTATCCTTAGAGAAAATTCGGCAATTGACAATTGATGCTGTAGAAATAGAAGCCACTACCAAATCCAAAGTGAAAGAAACAGAAAGACTTTTCCGTGATTCCGAAAAAGAGAAAAAAGAATACCGGGATGGCATTACGATGATGAGTGGCGGCTTGAGTGGTTATAAATTGCAAATAATCCAAATTTTCTCAAGTCTGTTTGCTTTGAATTGGGAAAAATTTGGTCAGATCTGGATTAAATCCGAAACGCGAAATATCCAAACTGCACCAACGTTTGCCATGATTATTTCCAAAGATAATTCACGAACAACTCAAGTAGAAACAGGCATGCTTTATGCTCGATTTCAACTCAAAGCATCTGCGGTGGGTATTAGCGTGCAGCCTTTGAGTCAATCCCTTCAAGAATTTCCGGAAATGTCAGAATTATATAACCAAGTTCACAAGGAATTTGCTGTAAACAACCAGACAATTCAGATGTTGGTCAGAATGGGAAGGGCCGACGAAGTATTACACAGTCCACGTAGGGATGTAATGGAATTAATTAAGGATTAAAACCTATGAAACGAATAAATATTACCTACAATCAGCCATTAGAAAATGAAATTGGTTTTTCCCGCGCAGTAAGAATCGGGGACATCATTGCTGTATCTGCCACCGCACCTATTGCTGATGATGGGGCTGTTTATGCGTCTGGAGATGTAGCTAGGCAAACAGAACGGTGTTTGGATATTATTAAAGATGTAATTGAAAAAGCCGGAAGTTCATTGGAAAATGTAATTCGAACACGAATTTATTTGTCAGATATAAAGCGCTGGAAAGAAGCGGCAACGGTGCACGGAGAATATTTTTCTAATGTTAAACCTGCCTGTGGATTTATTGGCGTTTCAGGTTTTATAAATTCGGAATGGCTAGTAGAAATTGAGGCTGACTGTGTATTAAAAATCAATAATATTAATAAGGATTAAACCAACAATGATTAAAATGAAAAAAATCCTTATACTACTAATTTCGATTAACTATTTATTCGGTGCAACCGGTACATTAACTGGACTCATTCGTGATGTATCCACACATCAGCCATTAATTGGTGCAAACGTCATAATCAAAAATACAGAGTTAGGAGCTGCCACAGATTTAGAAGGATATTTTAATATCCCTGGTTTGACTGTGGGCAGTTACACAATAACAGTATCTATGATTGGTTATGGTGCAATCTCCCGGGCAAATGTCCATATTGTTCCCCAGCGAAATACGGTTGCCAATTTTGATCTGCATCCACAAATGTTGGAATGGGAAGGCGTTGAAGTAATTGCGACATTTTTTGAAAAAACCAAGGATGCCATTACTAGCAGCAGGACCATTGATATTGAGGAAATTCGATCTGATCCTGTTGGCTCTTACGATATCATGTCCATGATGCAGAGTTTGCCCTCTGTTATTTCAGGCGCCGATCAAACCAATGAGATAATTGTCCGTGGCGGCAATCCCGGTGAAAATTTATTTGTTATGGATCATATTGAAATTCCTTACCCAAACCATTTCCCGGAGCAAGGGAAAGGTGGTGGACCCATTACTATGATTGATACGGATTTTATCGAACGCGTTGATTTCTACGCCGGGTCCTTTCCGGCACGATACGGAGACAAAATTTCATCTGTTATGGATGTAACTCTCCGTGATGGTAATCGAGACCGGCATTTATCTGAATTCAATTTTAACATGGCAGGATTTGGATTCAATTTTGAAGGACCATTTACTCAAAAAGGATCATATGTTTTTTCTCTAAAAAGGTCGTTTCTTGATTTTGTAATCCAAAGCTCGGGTTTAATGGCAATTCCTAAATACTGGACAAGCCAGGGGAAAATTTCTTATCATTTAAGTCCAACGAAAAAATTGTCTTTTAATATCATTGGAGGTTTGGATGAAATAAATATTGAAGGGGAAGATGATCCGCAACTCCGTGGTGCGGAAAATGTTGATTTTCATTCAAATCAACTCACACTTGGATTGACGTATAAAAATTTATTTTCTACAAAAGGATATGGGATTGTTTCATTAAGCACCAGTCGAGTAGGATTGAATACGGACGTATATCGCATATTATCTGATGAAGAAAAGGATCAGTACTATGGTCAAGATGATGCTGAATGGGAAACCACTTTAAAAGGTGATTGGGTTTATAGAGTAAACCCCAAAGTGGAGACAAGTTTTGGATTTAACATAAAATCAATTACATTGGACTATGACAATTGGTGGGAAGGTGAGCCGAGGAATATATACGGTTATTCTCTATCTGAAAATGATCCAATCATGCCTATTTCTGAAAATGAGTTTTGGCAGAATTATTTTGGTCATGATTCGTTAAGGTTTGAATCAATTGCTGCTATAGGAAGTTATGATACAGTCGTTACGAAATCGGTTTTGGACTTCACAAAAGGAGGATTTTTTGGACAAGTAAATATTAAACCCGGCTCTAATTTGGAAATAACGCCAGGATTACGTTATGAACAGATCAGTTATACAAGAGACGGTAATTTATCACCGCGATTGGGTATTTCTATTCATCTGAAGCCCACATTAAAAATCAATTTTTCCGGGGGACGATATTTCCAATCACCATTCAATATTCATTTGAATTCATCTCGTGGTAATACAAAAGAACTTAAGAATTATTTTGCTGATCAATTGGTGGCTGGGTTGGAATATTTTTTAAGTCACGATACGAGAGCAACTTTTGAAGTTTACACGAAAAAATATGAGGATATGATCGGATTTGATATTTTACAGGATAACGATGGACGAGATAGTTTGGATTTCCAGCATTTGGTTAATTTGGGTGCTGGTGAATCGAAAGGTATCGAATTTTTCATCCAGAAAAAATATACAAATAATTGGTATGGATCTTTTGCTTGGTCTCATTCTGTGTCTGAAGGAGTCGACCCCAGAAACGATGAAAAATACTCATGGGACTATGATTACGGTGAAATAGTAACGCTTGTTGGCGGATATAAAATCCGTTTTATTGAATATGACTGGTATCGCCAATATAAAGAAACGATATTTGCAAAAGCGACGTCGTGGCTGCCAATAGCTCCAGCTGATGAATATGAAATAGGGATCAAATTTCGTTATATGGGAGGACGACCTTATACGCCCAAAACGTACGATCATAACATTCGAGAATGGTACGTGAATTCAACAGACTCTTGGAATACTGAACGCTATGATGAATATATCCGGTTTGATATATTACTACAACAGCGGTTTAATTTTAAGAAAATGAATCTTGTGGCATTTTGGGATATAATGAACGTCTTTAACCGCGACAATCCTTGGGAAAAAGTTTATTTAAAAGATGGTTCAACGGACACGGCTTGGCAGTATAAAACCTTTCCGGTGGGTGGTGTGATTCTAGAATTCTGATGGGACACTATTAAATTGTTATATTTATCATCTATTCCACTTTAACCGGATTTATTTCTATGAAGAATAAAAAAGAAGAAATCAATACCAATATGGATACAAAAGATTGGGATTCTATAGATTTCGGTTTTCACATTCATACAGTAAATATAATGGTAAGAAATGCAGGCTAACATTTCCGTTATAATTCCAACTTACAACAGGGCGCACACTTTGCCCCGGGCTTTGGAATCTGTTATGGCGCAAACACTGCCACCAAAAGAAATTATCGTTATTGATGATGGTTCTACAGATGATACAAAAATCGTTTTAGCCAATTATCCCGGGCTCATTATCGTTGATCAGAAAAACCTTGGTGTCAGCGCCGCTCGAAACGTAGGCATTCAAAAAGCCGACGGTAAATGGGTTGCCTTATTAGATTCGGATGATGAATGGCTGCCGGAGAAACTGGAAAAGCAATGGATTGCCATTTGCAATGATGACAAGTTGATTTGCCACACGGACGAAATTTGGATTCGCAATGGAAAGCGGGTAAACCCCATGAAAAAGCACCAAAAATACGGTGGTTGGATTTATGAAAGATGTTTACCACTTTGTGTGATTTCACCTTCTTCAGTGATGATCCATAAATCTGTTTTTGGTGATGTTGGTGTTTTCGATGAGTCTCTGGAAGTATGCGAAGATTACGACTTATGGCTGCGGATTTGTTCAAAATATCCCGTGTTGTTTATCGATGAGCTGTTGATTGTAAAATACGGTGGACATATGGATCAGCTTTCCAGAAAACATTGGGGGATGGATCGTTTTCGTGTTAGGGCAATGGAAAAAATACTGGATTCTGATGAATTGAATGAAAAACAAAAAAAAGCTACTATTGAAATGTTCAACAAAAAATGTGAGATCATCATTAACGGTATGAAAAAACACGGTAAGAATGAAGAAGCGGATAAGTGGCAGGAAAAACTAAATAAGTACTTGTCATCCTGAATATCCCCATTGTCGGTATGAAGGATCTCAAACATTAGTTTATTATAGAAGCTTGATATTCTTCACTCTACCGACAAATCGAATTCGTTCAGAGATAAATTCCGTTTGGGGGAAGTATTGACCTTATTCGTATTAAATTCACAACAATGAAACAATTGATCTTTTTATTTTTTCTTTCATCAATTTTTATTCATGCTGAACCCAATTGGGAAAAGGCAAGGAATGAAACCGTTGAACTTTTTCGACAATATTTACGTATTGATACCAGCAATCCGCCAGGAGATGTAAGGAAAGCTGCAAAATGGTTTGCTGATATTTTTGAAAAAGAAGGTATTTCATTTGAAACTTTTACCGTACCGGAAGATGCCCGCCGTATGCATGTTTTGGCAGAATTACCCGGCATGAATTCTGAACTGAAACCATTGCTCCTGCTCAACCATATGGATGTCGTTCCTGTTGATGAGAATTTCTGGAGTGAGAAACCATTTGATGGTGAATTACGGGATGGTGTTGTTTATGGGCGTGGTACACTGGATATGAAGGGTCTGGGTATAATGGAACTCATGGCAATACTTCAGCTTCATCGCGAAGGGTGGCGTCCGGAACGAACTATTAAGTTCTTGGCTGTAGCGGATGAAGAAATACTAGGTGAATATGGTGCCCAGTGGATGATAAAACATCATTGGGATAAGCTGGACCCTGAATGGGTTTGGGATGAAGGTGGTCTTGGCTCAGAAGATTCATTTCCTGGTACGAGTGCCTATGCCATTGCTGTGGCACAGAAAAAAGCCCTCTGGGTGGAAGTGGTTGTGGAAGGGAAATCAGGGCATGGTATGCGGCCTTATAAGGATCATCCCAACGAAGTTTTAATAAAAGCTCTCACAAAAATCATTGAATGGGACACTCCGTTGGAAATTAATCCTGTGGTGGATGAAATGTTCAATCGTATGGGTGAAAGAATCGGCGGAGGACAAGGGTTAGTTATGAAAAGTCTGGACAATGGATTGGTACGGTTTTTCGCTGGTGGAACTGTAGCAGGTAAAAGTGTTACCACTAACGCCATGCTCAGAAACACAATTTCACTTACGATGTTGAATTCAGGGTATAAAACCAATATTATTCCAGAAAAGGCAACAGCGACATTGGACATTCGTTTGCTACCCCACGTGGAACCGGAAGATTTTATAACAGACCTAAGGACAGTGGTGAATGATGATCGTGTTCAATTTATTTTCAAACGAACACCACGTAATAAATTTGTATCCAATTGGAATACGGATTTTTTCAACATCCTTCAGGATGAGTTGGAGCGGGAAAAACCGGATGTGTTGGTCATGCCTTTTATGACAATTGGTGGAACGGATTCCCAATTTTTCCAGGCAAAAGGAGTGGATACGTATGGATTGCTCCCCGTCATGGTAACGGAAGCTGATATTCAATCCATCCATGGAATTGATGAGCGACTTTCCGTAGAAAATCTGATGATGGGTATGCGTATTGTTTACCATACCATTAAACGAACGTGTGGACCTAATGAATAAACCGTTTATATATGAACCCATGACGGCATTTACGGACCTGCTGATATTCGCATTGGGTTTGTACTTTGTCCGGGAACTTTATAGCGTTTACGCTACCAAACTGTATGATGTCCATCTTTACTTTATGCTAGTGTTTTTCTTCATGGGGATGGCGGGATTGTTCGGTGCATTATCTCACGGCATCGGACCTCATTTTACCGAAGGCGTCCATTCATTTTTTTGGAAGATGGCGTTGTACAGCATCGGGTTGGTTACATTTACAATACTAATGGGTGGACTCTATCATGTGGTTTCTTTTCAAACAATGGAATGGTTGAAGTGGCTCCCATTTATAGTATTAATTATCTATTTTGTCTTCATCACTAAACACGATAATTTTGGAACTGTCGTTCGGTTTTATGTACCTGCCATGATGTTGGTGTTGATCATGATGCTGTATTCCTGGCTGCGCTTTCAAGGTGATGGGACTATTTTTATAATTTTGAGCATCCTCGTATCTTTTGCCGGTGCAGCTGTCCAGCAAAGCGGATACTCACTGCATAAACATTTTAATCATAATGACATGTATCATGTAATTCAAATGGGGGGAATGTATCTTATGTATCGAGGTGTGCTGATGTTGAAGGATTTTGGATTATAAGTACATTAATATGCACTAATTTATTTCTATTAGAGTGGAAGTTTTTTAAGAATCAGAAAATACTTCTGATAAAGTAGTCTGTTTTTACTTCTCTAATAATTTCTCGATTTTATTCGCTGATGTCACAATCGCCTTAATCATAGCAGAGCTGAAGCCTTGGTGTTCCATTTCATTCAGTCCGGCAATAGTGATACCCAGTGGCGTAGTCACCTTGTCAATTTCTGATTCAGGGTGTTTTTTCGATTCAATTATGAGAGAAGCTGCCCCTTTTGCAGTCTGGGCTGCGAGTGTAATTGCGTCTTCGGCATGAAAACCGATTTCAATACCACCCTGGGATGCAGCCCGGATAGAGCGGAGGAAAAATGCCAGTCCCGAAGCACACAGAGCCGTGGCTGGTGCCATGAGTTCTTCGCTAATGACCATAGTTTCACCTAAATGATCAAAAACATCTCTCACGGCTTTCAATGAACCCAAATGCCTCTGATCTGTGGACAGGCATGTCATGGATTCGTTAATAGACACCGCAGTATTGGGCATGATACGTATAATAGGCATTTTTTCTCCAACGAAATCCGCCATTCGTTCAATAGTAACACCCGTTACAGTGGATGCCAGAATTTGTTTTTCCGGTTTTAGTGAATTCTTAATTTCTTCAAGAACAGATTCCACGTCGTTGGGTCCTACTGTCAGGAGTACAAGATCTGCAGTTGCTACTGCTGAAGAATTATCTACAGTAATATGAAATCCCTGATCTAAAAACGTTTCAAGGTCGGATAAGCTGCGGCGGGTCAGGGTAATATTTGTTGGATTATACTTTCCGGAATGCACCAATCCCTTGGCGATGGCTTGCCCCAGTTTCCCTGCTCCGAGTATCGTAATAGTGTTCATTCTGCTCTTTCCCAGTAATCAATGTTCAATGTAATGGACAAATCTACCAAAAATATTATAATATGAATTACATTGTTTATAATTCCATTTTCCATAAAAAATAACATATTAACTAAACTAAATTCCCATCCGTTTTTAAGAGGTAATTGTGCATATTAACATTAAAGAAAAGAATTCATATTCCCGGGAAATGTCTGTTCAAATCCCGTGGGAAGAACTACAAAACGATTTTACTAAGCATGTAAAACACTTCGGTAAAAAATTGAAATTTCCAGGGTTCCGCCCCGGTAAAGTACCGGTAAAGGTGCTTTTAAAACAGTTTTTACCATCCATAGAAGCTGATTTTGTTGATCATGCATTAAACACGTATTATTTAAAGGCTTTGAAAGAAAAGGAATTAGTTCCGGTGAATAAAGCAGAAGTGGAAAAAGTAGATTTCCATTTTGAAGGAGATCTGTCTTTTACTGCCAAATTTGAAATCGAACCGGAATTAATACTTCCAAAACTCAAAAAGAAGTTACTCAAAGTTCAAAAGACAATCTATATTCACGATAGTGAGGAAGTGGATCATGTTATCCATGATTTTCAGCACAGCCATTCCACCATGGAAACAGTAGAGGATGGTGCGGATGAAGGACATTTTGTTTTAGCTGATCTGCAAAAACTGGATCATACCGGTGTACCCATTATTGGTAAAAAATTGGAAAAACAATATTTAAAAGTGGGCGGAGGAGTGATTAAAGATGAAAATCTGGATAAGCTGAAAGGTGCAAAAGCAGGTGACAATATAAGAATGTTCCTCACAGAAAATGAACAAGGTGAAAAAACAGAATATGATGTATCCGTGATCAATGTGGAAAAGGAAGTTTTGCCGGAAATAAACGAAGAATTCATCAAATCGGTTGATCCGGAGGCAACCACAGAAGATGAATTCCGGGCAAATGTGGAAACACGCATCAAAGATAATTATGAACATCGCAGCCTTGAATCTTTTGAGCGGCAATTGTCGGATGCCATGATTGAATTAGTCAAACCTGAATTCCCGCCATCGATGGTGGACTCATACCTGGATCACATTGTTGAAGATGTAAAGCGATCCGGACAGCCCGGTGCTGAAAACATGGATGAAGCTAAAGTCCGCGAAACGTATCAATCGGTTGCAGAACGAAATCTAAAGTGGTTCATAGTTCGTAAAGCCATTATCAATGAAAACGATATGGATGTGACCAAAGAGAATGTAGATGCTGAAATTCAACAGTTAGTGGATCGTTCACCGCAGCACACCCAGGAAATAAAAAAATATTATAAAAAACCCAGCAACCGCACGCGAATTGAAGATGATTTATTGGAAAAGAAAATATTAGATTACCTACAGCAATTCGCTAAAATAAAAGAGGTGGAAGTCAAAACAAAAGACCTCCGACAACAGGAAGTTCATGATCATGACTAAAGATTACAAAGAAATTAACCAACTGATCCCCATGGTGGTGGAACAGACCGGTCGCACAGAACGAGCGTATGATATTTATTCCCGTCTGCTACGGGAACGGATTGTTTTTTTGGGGACACCCATTGATGATTCTGTATCGTCACTGATTATTGCCCAATTATTATTTCTCGAAGCAGAAGATCCTGACAAGGATATTTATCTGTATATCAACTCTCCCGGTGGATTTATCACTTCAGGTCTGGCAATTTTTGACACAATGAATTACATCAAACCCGACATTGCAACCATATGTATGGGCCAAGCGTCCAGCATGGGTGCATTAATATTGGCAGGTGGAGCAAAGAAAAAGCGCTCGGCTTTACCCAACTCGAGAATTATGATCCATCAACCTTTGGGTGGTGCAGAAGGACAGGCAACCGATATTAAAATACAGGCCGATGAAATCATTCGATTAAAAAGTAAATTGAATCGAATCCTGGCGAAAAATACCGGCCAGCGTATCACCAAGATAGAAAAAGATACAGATCGAAACTATTTTATGAGTTCCAAAGAAGCCGTGGAATATGGTATCATTGATTCAATATTAACTGTACGGAAATAAAATGAAAATTGATCTAGCAGGAAAATCCTCATTTACACCGGATCAAATCCCGGATACCGACACATCAACCCCACAGCATAAAACACTCCCAAGACCTTCAGAAATAAAAAAATATTTAGATCAATACGTCATCGGGCATGAACAGTCCAAAAAGATAGTTGCAGTTGCTGTTCATAACCATTATAAGCGTATTTTTTTGAATGATATAGATGATGGTGTAGAATTGGAAAAAAGCAATATTCTAATGATTGGTCCAACCGGCACAGGAAAAACGCTCATTGCTCAAACACTGGCCCGGTATCTTTCCGTACCATTTGCCATTGTGGATGCTACGTCATTGACAGAAGCTGGGTACGTGGGTGAAGATGTGGAGAATATTCTTGTGCGACTACTCCAAGTTGCCAATTACAGTATCAATTTTGCGGAGCAGGGAATTGTTTACATTGATGAAATCGATAAAATCGGTCGTAAGTCTTCCAGCAGTTCCATTACGCGCGATGTCTCCGGCGAAGGTGTGCAGCAAGCCATTTTAAAAATACTAGAGGGGACTATTGCAAATATTCCTCCCAAAGGAGGCCGAAAACATCCTGAACAGAGCTTGATTCCCATCAATACAAAAAATATTCTCTTTATTTGTGGTGGATCTTTTGAAGGACTGAATGACATTATTTCCCGGAGGATTGGTAAAGGGGAAATTGGTTTTGGCGGAAGTAAAAAACGTCAGGATTCCGGACCCCATGGATTATTACCATACGTATCTACACCAGATTTGATTGCTTTTGGATTTATCCCTGAATTGATTGGTCGCTTACCTGTGACAACCACATTGGAATCCCTTACTGAAGATGAATTACTTGAAGTGCTGATTACACCAAAAAATTCAATTATTAAACAATATCAGAAGCTATTTCGCATGGAGGGAATCGAACTGGAATTTAGAAAAGATGCCTTAAAAGCTGTTATTTCTAAAGCTCATGAACATCAAGCAGGTGCAAGAGGTTTACGTTCAGTTCTGGAAAAATCAATGATGAATATTATGTATCATATTCCAGAAATGGATGGTGTTCATAAAATCATTATCACAAAGGATGTGATTGAAAAAAATAAAGATCCTCTTTTCCGACGACGGCGGAAATCGGCTTAATAATAGTATCATTATTATTTTGAAGTTCTTTAAATTTATTTACATAAGTATTTTTAAGTAATAAAAGGAGTTTAACAATGTTTAAAATTTTCCAAATGAGCCTGATTTTTGTATTATACTTTTCTACAGCATTTTCTAAAAATATTGATGTAAATAATATAATACCAGGGGAGTTAATTATTAAGCTTGAGCCTGATTCGGAATTTATTTCTCGGGGTGTCCAGCTCACAGGAATCTCAAAAATCGATAATATGCTAGCTCAATATCAGATCGAAGAAATATCACCTGTAGTGCCATATAAGAAAAGAGACCCTAAACTGCCTGATGTAAATAGGATTTACAGAGTAAAATATTTTGATGATATAGATCCCAGAATAATTTGTAATAGCCTCAATAATTTATCCAGTGTTTTATATGCTGAACCAAGATATATTTATTACGAAACAACGATTCCAAATGATCCAGAGTATTCTAACCAATGGCATCTGCCGGTAATTAGCGCTAACAGTGCTTGGAACACCACAAAGGGCGATACGAATGTTATAATAGCTATCGTTGATGACGCGGTCGATATCCATCATGAAGATCTCGCGGCTAATATATTTACAAATTGGGCAGAATTTAATGGTGCCCCAGACGTAGATGACGACGAAAATGGATATACCGATGATATTCATGGTTGGGATTTCGCAGATAATGACAATGATCCTAATCCAGTTTTATCAAGTCAGGATCATGGAACACATGTCACCGGATGTGCATCTGCAGTGACTGATAACGGTATTGGGGTCGCAGCCCCAGGTTGGCGTTGTAAAATATTACCACTTAAAATTTCTAACGATCAAACGGGTACTCTTACAGGAGATGCTGCAGCGGCGATAATATATGCAGCAGATATGGGTGCAGCGGTGACGAATAGTAGTTGGGGCGGAGGTGGATATAGTCAGTATCTTCGAGACGCCTTTCAATATGCTTATGAACTTGGTACCCTATCACTTGCAAGCGCAGGTAATTCTTATGAATATAATCTCTTTTATCCCGCTAGTTATAAAAATGTTTTTAGTGTTGCTTCTACTACTATAGGAGATTCCAAGTCTGGTTTCTCCACTTATCATCTTTCCGTAGATATTTCATCACCTGGATCTAGTATACTATCTACAATCCCAAATGATTCCTATGGCACGAAATCAGGCACATCTATGGCCAGTCCGGTAGCATCAGGCGTAGCTGCATTGATTAAGTCGCAATTCCCTAATTTGAGTGCATACGATTTAAGTTTAAGACTATCTGCAACAGCAGATGATATCTACGATGTAAATTCTGAATATTATTTATTTTTAGGATCAGGTCGCGTTAATGCACATAAAGGTATAACCTACACTAACGATCAGTTCAGGGAGATTCCTACAAGGATAGACTTAATATCAATCGCTATCAGTGATACTGCATTTGGAAATTCTGATTTTATTTATGATCCTGGTGAAACAGTACAAATCAGCTTTGAACTTTACAATTATTCAATTTTTGGTTCTGATAACATTGATCTGGAACTAACGACTAACAATGAAGACTTGTCCATTCCGAATAGTATTGTTTCAAATTTATCAGTCGGGAAAGAAGCCGGTATGAGTATACTAAATGCTTTTAGTATTGAGATTTTAGAAAGTGCGGATATAGGAAATACTGAGATGGAATTACTGATTTATCAGGATGGTGAGTTTTTACTTTCTCATCCAATTCGAATAAATATTGGTACTGCTCCTGTTCTTGTTGTAGATGATGATAATAATACTGAGAGTGCTCCTAAAGCAGATCTTTTTTATACAACAATTTTAGATTCCTTGGGTATCAATTACTTAATTCATAACAGGTCTGATGGGCCAATAGCACCAGATCAGTTAAACGCAAGTCCAATTATAATCTGGTTAACTGAGTGGGCGTTCCCTACCTTGGATGAGGATGATCGTAATGCGTTGTCATCATATTTGGATATGGGGGGGAATCTGTATATTAGTGGTCAAGACCTTGGTTGGGACCTCAATGAAAATCCGGGCAACTCATCCCAAACATCATTTTTTTCGAATTATCTGCACGCGAATTGGGGCGGAGATAATGCGGGCACTTTTCAGGTTAATGGTATACCAGGAAATCCAATTTCAGATGAATTGAATTTCAGCTTTTACCAACCCGGTTATGATGCATCAAGCCAATATCCCGATTATTTCACTCCTACGAATGATGCTGAGCTAATTTTTCAATATGATAATGGATTGGGTATGGGTCTTACGTACTCAGGTGATTACCGCTTAGTCTATACTGGTGTTGGATTAGAAACGTTTGGAAGTAACATAAATTCTGTGGCACCTGACGATGTTAATGACATTCAAGAAACTTTTTTAGAACGTTCACTGAATTTTCTGAATTTCATTTCTCACACACCTCTAACAGATACAGAAGACTCTACTGCCACTATCGAATTTCACGTAAAAATATTCAATGATGGTGAAGGAATGACAACACCGATGCTAAATTATCGGTTTGGAAATAATGAATATATTTCTGTTCAAATGTCTGATACTTTGGACGGTTTATACTATTGGATGGATGGGCCTGATTCAACGGTACTTGTAGAATATTATTTCAGTATCAGTGCCCAGTATTACAATTGGACCAACCCCATTAATATAAATTCACCGTTTTTATTTAATATTGGCAGAGATCTCATTCCTCCAGTTCTAAGCGATTTGTCCCAACTGGAAAACAGAATTGATCGATCTGGAAGTGAAGAACTAGTTGTAAGCGCAACAGACAATATCGGTGTAGAGAATGCCACATTGCATTGGTATTATTCCTCTACGCCCAATGAGGTAGAAACTGCCGGCATGGTATATGATAATAATCGGTGGGTGGGAACATTAACGTATACGGATCTGCCAGGCAACGAAACGGTTTACTATTTTGCGAGTGCTACTGATACCTCTGTTGATGCAAATGTAGGTTATTCCGATACGTTAAGTTTCATAATAATTAATACTACCACACTGACTGACTGGGATAATGAGCAAGTTGGACCCTGGGATACCGGTGATAGTTGGGGGTTAATGTATATTAATGAACTCATCGAATGGGGAATGAATGACTCACCAAAAACGACTTACGAGAATAATAAGTCAGATACATTAACTCTAATAACTCCATTTCAAATTAGTGATTATTATACAGCATATTTACAATTTTGGAACGGATCGGTTTTGAAAGATGGTGATTATGGTACCGTTGAAGTCTCCGGTAACATGACTGATTGGACACAAAAATATACCATTTCTGGCTCGAATTTTGGGGAGATAGTTACGTTTGATGTCACAGAATATAAGGAAACAGGGGTTTATATCAGGTTTCTGATACAAACGAATGAAAGCGATGTATCACAAGGATGGTTTATCGACGACATGCAGCTTTTAGTAGATACCTTGATAGTACTCTCAAATAAAGATATAGTCCACTTACCAATGGATTATAATCTTTATCAAAATTTCCCAAACCCTTTCAATCCAGTTACAAGAATTCATTATGATGTACCTGTCGAGAGCCAAATTAATATTGAGATTTATGATTTGCTGGGAAGACGCGTAAAAACTCTTTTCAATAATACAAGAACTCCAGGAAGGTATTCTATTATTTGGAATGGAAAAGATAAATTTGGTAAATCAGTTAGTGCTGGTGTGTATTTTTACCAACTCCAAACTACGAATTATGTACAAACCAGGAAGATGGTGTTGTTGAAATAAACCTTTTTACCGTAACTTTCCAGACGGAAGCGAGAAAAATGAAAAGATTAGTACTTTTATTATTATTTGTCGGATTTGCAACAGCGTTAGATTGCCCTGCTGATTCTGCATTTCACATCGATAACCGCACTTTACTTCCCGATGGGACTCCAAATCCAAATTATGACCAGGAAATTTATACGGGTCTTTGTACTTGCCTTGGATTTGGCGCAATTCTTCAGGGTATATCAGAGGATTCGTCGGTAACCCTTATCGTTAAAATTATTGATAATGAACCTATTCGAGGCATCCAGTTAAATGTATTTCATGATGCCGGATCAACTCTTGACTATAGTGATTATGGTTCTGTCAATAAAGGCATCAAACTAGAAACGGTTTACGATGAAGACGGAGAACCAATAACCAGTACTAATGCGATGCAATTGCTGAGTAATGAAGTGGATGATTATGTAAAGGTAATGGCTTATAGCACGAACCGTGCACAAACAGCAGGGAACGGTGAAGAAGGAGTTTTGTTTACTTTAACATATAAAGCCCCTAATGGTCATGAGGGTTTACCTGCAACAATTACATTCTATCTGGATGAAGTGAAATTACCAGGTACATCAATGGCACCGGAATTATTAAATGTAGTATGCGATTATCCGGATGTGGATCATACCGTTACTTTTAATACATCTGAAATGGTGGGGATTGGTGATGATGCTGTCCCAACTGTTTTCAATTTAGCTCAAAATTATCCCAACCCATTCAACCCCACTACGCGAATCTCATTTGATCTTCCAGATCAGTCTATGGTCAAAATGGTCGTGTATAATTTACTTGGTCAACAGGTGAAACTACTCGCAAATGATTTTATGAATGCCGGTCATCACGTGTTGGATTGGAATGGAGAGGACGCCAGTGGAAATGAAGTAGCTTCAGGCGTATACTTTTACGAAATCCGCGCCGGTGATTATGTGGCAAAGAAAAAGATGCTGCTCTTACGGTAAACTGTTTAGACTTTAACTCAATTTGTATAAATTCCCCCGTCCGCGAGGTCAAGGGAATTTTTTTTATGCAGATAAAATACATATTATTTGTCGGGTTACTTGTTTCATCATTATTGGGGCAGGATCAATACCGTTCCATCGAGCAAGCTCAAGATGATTGGCAGGATTATACCCAATTCCAAAAACAGGAATTATTATCCTTCTGCGATTTTCTTATTATTGAAGAGGTTTATGAACGAGCATTATTGAACCTCTTTCAATATTTGTACCGCTATCCAGGGGATAGTCTGGAAACAGTTATTTATTACTATATCGCCCAGAGTTATGAATTTTCCAACAACCCGGAACTGGCAAATATGTATTATAATCGAGTTCAGGAATCGACGAACAGGAGAGATATGGTGTACAGAGCGGCTGAATATAGGAAAATGTATTTATTGTTAGACAGCGGGGAATATGATCAAATATTGAAAAAAACAGAATTATCGGAGAATCCGTACGACCTAATATTTCGCGGTTATGCATTCTTTCATAAAATGGAATGGATTGAAGCGCGCCAAGCATTTTTAGCAGCCGAAGAACAGTTTAACCATCCATATTATTCTAAGAGATTAGCTCCAATGTTTAAGGCAATTGATGTATCAGCCAATGTGCCACTAAGAAATAAATGGTTATCATTTTCCGCATCTTTTATACCGGGAGGTGGTTACGCTTATTTAGATCAATGGGAAACGGCGGGTGGTACAATGATATCTTTTATTCTTGTCTCATCGATACTCAGTTCATCAGCGCTTGCGCAATCAGGGCAATTGACATTTGAAGAAACAAATCAAACAATTATTCCCCAATCGGGCGGAATTAAAATGACAAATGGCTCATTTGCCGAGACGCGTGGATTAAGTGTACCAGGAAAAATCAATTTGACAACAGCTAATGTTAAAATATTAATACCTCCAATCATCGTTGGCGTTGGATTATATATTGGCAGTATATGGAAAACGTGGATGGATGTTGACGAAGCTAATAAAGCTCGAGTTCAACGATTTGTTGGAAAGGTAACGGATAAAATTTCCGTTGATCGATTCATGGATTTTCCGGAGCCAGAATTAATTACTAAATGAGAGGTATAAAATATAATTTAATAATGTATGATATATGTATTGACATGGGATGAATAAGGGAATTAATTTTGTGGGCTTTGCACGGTGCGTGTAGAGCGAATTTGTTTTTTGAAAATTAGGTATACGTGACTCGTCAGTGAATTTGAGACACAA
>CAZIFK010000003.1:0-60746 GCA_964538995.1 uncultured bacterium | reverse complement strand
CTCCGCTTTCTTTACAAACAGTGTTTGAGTTGCACTTAATAGTTGAATTCAAGGTCTTTTTATCTTGTATTTTCTTTATTTATTTTTTAACTTCATTGTAGAAATGAGATAATCTACAGCGAAGAATATAGATAATGAATAGTGACGATAATAGATCGACGACCTTTTCTCAAGTCAATTCACAACCACTTTATACAATCTCCATTGCGGCTAAATTAACAAATACAGCCATTTCAACTCTGCGTATGTATGAGGAAAAAGGGCTAATTATTCCTTATAAAACAAAGACGAACAGACGCGTTTACTCAGATGTGGACATTGAAAGATTATTATGTATCCGTAAACATCTTGACGAAGATGGCTTGAATATTGCGGGAATTCGTAGCCTGCTGGCCTTGGTCCCCTGTTGGAAAATTAAGCCTTGCAGTAAAAAAAGCCGTCAATCTTGCGAAGCATACACTAATGTAAATAAGCCCTGCTGGGAAGCGGATCCAAAAGGGAATGAATGTGAAGATATTAATTGCCGTGATTGTGATGTGTATAATTTGGCAAATCAATGTTCAGACATAAAACAATTGTATAAACAGCTCCTGGATGGAGATGATTAAGGAAGCTCCTTATGGATAAACATTTTTCAAGACGGGAATTTATTAAAATTTCATCCGTGGGATTAGGCGGACTTGCATTATCAAGCCCGATCTTTAATTGGTTAAATGGTGAAGTAATGGTTCCGGGAGCTTTACCCGGGACCTATAAACGAATCCCCACCTATTGCGAAGTCTGCTTTTGGAAATGTGCTGGCTGGGCTCATTTAAATGAGCAGGGAGAAATATGGAAACTGACTGGTAACGATGATGATCCCCACTGCAACGGGCGCTTATGCCCTCGGGGCACTGGTGGTGTGGGAATGTATTATGATGATGATCGCCTGAAAACACCCCTCATCCGAACGGAAGTCCGTGGTAACCAAGAGTTTCGGGAAGCCTCATGGGATGAAGCATTCGATTATATCGCCGAAAAAATGAAAAAGATTGCTGATGAACATGGCCCCGAATGCATTGCTTTATTTTCACATGGATCTGGTGGTAAACATTTTGGTAGAATGATGAAGGCATTTGGCTCCCCAAATATTACAGCGCCATCATACGCCCAATGCCGTGGTCCCCGGGAAGTTGCCTTTTTTGCTACCTATGGAGAAGGAATTGGTTCGCCTGAGCGGGTAGATATTCGGGATACAAACTGCCTGGTATTGATTGGCTCCCACATCGGCGAAAATATGCACAATGGACAGGTGCAGGAAATGTCCGATGCCATTGATAAAGGGGCGACCATTATTACAGTTGACCCCCGTTTTTCAACGGCTGCCAGCAAATCAAAACATTGGCTGCCCATTAAACCTGCCACGGACATGGCACTTTTGCTCTCATGGATACACGTAATTATAAATAAAGAATGGTATGATAAAAAATATGTAGAGAAATACACATTCGGATTAGAACAATTAAAAGAACATGTAAAAAACTTTACGCCGGAATGGGCCTACGGCATAACGACAATTAAACCACATATTATTCGTAAAACGGCAAAAGAAATGGCCAATGCAGCTCCATCGGTTATTATTCATCCTGGCCGCCATGTAACCTGGTATGGAGATGACACCCAGCGCTTACGCGCAGTTGCTATTTTGAATGCCCTTTTAGGCAGTTGGGGAAGGCGCGGCGGTTTTTACAATCCGGAAAAACGAAATGTGGCAAAACTGAAACTCCCGAAATATCCAAAGCCTTCCAAAACATGGCGCGATGCATTTCCTAATCAATTCAAACTGGCCAGTCTTGCTTTGGCGTCAGGTATCTGTGACGCAACGATACCCACAGCAGAACGGGATTGCTCATTCAAGGGCTGGATTGTAAATGGAACCAACCTGATTTCTACACTGCCCAAACCAAAAAACACATTGGAAGCGATTCAAAACTTGGACCTTATGGTAGTGATTGATACCATGCCCATGGAAATCACGGGTTATGCGGATGTAGTGCTGCCTGAGTGTACTTATCTTGAAAGATATGATAATATCCGAGTCAGTGCCCACCGAGAACCCACCATTGCCTTAAGGGCTCCAGCAGCTGAAACAAAATATAATTCCAAGCCGGCTTGGTGGATGGCCAAAGAACTTTCAGAACGACTTGGGTTAAGCGATTATTTTCCTTTCGAAACAGAAGAAGAGGAATTGGATTGGCAATTAAAGCAAATCGGTTCTTCGTTGAATGAAATGAAAAAGATCGGCGTGAAAAAATTCAACCGTGAATATGATGATCTTTATCCCCTCGAAAATCTTGAAGATTATGAATTCAACACAAATACAGGAAAAATTGAACTTTATTCCACGGCCATGGAGGATGAGGGCTATGATCCATTACCGGTTTACACACACCACGAAGAACCGCCGGAAGGATTCTATCGCTTAATTTACGGCCGAGCGCCAATGCACACTTTCAGCAGAACAGCAAACAACCCAAACCTGACTGATTTGATGGATGAAAATTCTGTGTGGATTAATCCAAAGGTTGCAAAAGAGTGGGACTTGAATAATGGACAAAAAATCTGGCT
This sequence comes from uncultured bacterium, assembly GCA_964538995.1. Lineage (GTDB taxonomy): Bacteria > Fidelibacterota > Marinisomatia > Marinisomatales > TCS55 > JADFRD01. The sequence continues at coordinate 58,139 of CAZIFK010000003.1, read as the reverse complement.
GGAAAACCAAGATGGAATTATTACATCGTTCCCAATAAAAGTTCGGGTAACAGAACGGATCCGCTGGGATTCGGTGTATATGGTTCATGGATTCGGGCATACGGATAAACGCATGAGTCGCGCATATGGAAAAGGAGCCAGCGATTCAGAATTAATCACTCAAACCAAAGTGGATCCAGTCATGGGCGGAACAGGTATGCGGGTGAATTTTGTAACCTTTCTCACTGAAGAACCTGTGAAAGGAGCTGCATAATGCGTTACGCCATGGCGATTGATACGAGAAAATGCGTTGGCTGTAGCGACTGCGTGGTAGCCTGCCAGACGGAAAACAATGTTCCTATTGGATACTGTAGAGATTGGGTTGTGGAAACAACCACCGGAACGTATCCCGATCTATCTTTGGAATTAAGATCCGAAAGATGTAACCACTGTTCGAATGCGCCTTGTGTTCGCTGCTGTCCCACGGAAGCAAGCCATTATGCTGAAGGTGGAATCGTTTTAGTGGAGCCGAATGAATGCATCGGCTGTAAAGCATGTATAGAAAGTTGTCCCTATGATGCGCGTTTTGTACATCCTGACGGTTATGTGGATAAATGTACGTTTTGTATCCATCGCGTTGAGAAAGGTCAAAACCCTGCCTGTGTGGATGTATGTCCTACTAAATGCATGTATTTTGGTGATACAGACGATCCAAACAGTGAGATTTCCAAGTTACTGAAAAAACGCAAATGGAAAACGTTAATTCCCGAAGCAGGAACGGATCCAAACATATATTATTTGGTTTGAGGTAAATTATGATTGAAGAATTAATTATCAGTGGAAGAATGAACCCGGAGATCGATCCTCACCTTCATGCCTGGCCCTGGTATGTCCCTACGGATTTGTTTCTTGCGGCATTAGTGGCTGGTATTTTGATCTTTTCTGCATTTTTAACATTGCATGGCCGGGAAAATGAATTTCCCGCAGCAGTAAAGCGGGCATCGATTTTAGCCCCCTTCTTACTTGGTATTGCACTACTGCTCCTGTTTTTAGACCTTTCCCACAAACTATACTTTTGGCAACTGTACACAAATATTCGCTGGGAATCGCCCATGAGCTGGGGTTCTTGGACATACCTTTTTATTACACCAATTAGCGTTCTCTGGGCAGCGATCCATATTAGGGATGTCTTTCCTTCGTTGGATATAAAAGTGGACTGGCTTGTGAAAAGTATAGATTGGCTAACTCAATACAAAAAAGTACTGGCTGGAATTATCATCCTTTTGGCTATGACATTAGGTATGTATACGGGAATACTTTTATCGGCATTCAATGCAAGGCCATTGTGGAATTCTGCAATTCTTGGCCCGCTCTTTCTTACTTCCGGATTAACAACTGCAACAGCTGTGGTTTTACTGATGAAACCTGATGAAAAGGAAGAGAAAAGATTTATTGTCTTAATGCTGATTTTTGCAGGAATTCAAATATTTCTGCAGATCCATATGATAATGGGATATTTGGCAGGGACAAAAGTTCACATAGAAGCTGCACGTTTGTTATTAGGCGGAGAATACACCACATCATTCTGGATATTTGCTTTTGGGTTTGGATTGATTCTACCGGTTTTTCTTCAGGTGTTGAAATTAAAAGGTTCAAAAATACCTATTGCCATTCCTTCCGTATTGATAATCGTGGGAGGATTATTACTTAGACTAATTTTTGTAGAAGCTGGCCAAGCAAGTCGCTGGCTGTATTAAGGAGAAATTATGAAAACCAAATACATGAATCCATATCTGGCAGGTGTCCTTTTGGGGCTTGTGCTTCTGTCTTCTTTTTATTTTTCCGGCAGGGGCCTTGGAGCCAGTGGAGCCGTAAAAAGTGTTGTGGTCACTACTGTTAATGCCGTATCGCCGGACCATGCGAGTGAGTCAGGGTTTTACAGTAAATATATAGGCGATGGAAAAAATCCAATGAATTCTTGGCTGGTGTATGAAATACTTGGCGTATTGGTGGGTGGATTTTTATCCGGTGCATTGGCCGGGAGGCTCAAGCTCAAAATTGAACATTCGCCTAAGATTTCCTCAAGAAAACGATTAATCATGGCAGGAATTGGCGGTGTATTGTTTGGATTTGGAAGTCAATTAGGCCGGGGGTGCACCAGCGGTGCTGCCCTTACAGGAATGGCAGTTTTATCGCTGGCAGGATTTGTAACCATGATGGCCATTTTTGGCACGGCATACGCTCTGGCGTACTTTTTCAGAAAGAATTGGATTTAGGAGGATATGATGGGACCATTAGTACCACAAGAAGTTATTAGCGAAGGCTGGAATTTTTTCATCGCCTTTACCGTTGGAATTGGTTTTGGCTTTGCGTTAGAACAAGCCGGTTTTTCTTCAAGCAGGAAACTAGCCGGTGTTTTTTATGGATATGACGCAGTCGTGTTAAAGGTCTTTTTCACTGCAGCGGTCGTAGGAATGATTGGACTACTCTATTTTAGTTTGTTCGACTGGATTGACTTAAATCTGGTTTGGGTAAATCCCACATTTTTATGGTCAGCCATTGTCGGCGGTGTTATTATGGGGGCTGGTTTTATCATTGGCGGATTTTGTCCCGGAACCAGTGTTTGCGCAGCAGCCATCGGAAAAATCGATGCCTTTGTTTTTCTGGGTGGAATTGTTATTGGCATCTTTGCTTTTGGTGAATTGTATCCGATAATCAAATCCCTTTATATGGCGAAATACCTTGGCCAAATAAAATTGTCAGAAGTGTTGGGAATTTCCCAAGGGATGTTGGCCTTTTTCGTCATTTTAGCTGCATTGGGAATGTTTTGGGTGGCTGAAATAGTTGAAAAGAAATTCCCACGAGAGGAGTATTAATCATGACACCACTGTTGAGATTAGCATCTATTTTAATTGGGTTAGGCTTGGTAATTGCATTTGTACCTGAAAACACAACAAAACCCTATAAACTGACGGCAGCGGAAATGTTAGCAGAAGTTCAATTCGGTACAGAAATAATTTCACCGGATGAACTGGCTGATTGGTTAATTAATAACGATCCGTCCATCCAATTGATTGATATCCGTACACCGAAGGAATATGAACAATTTCATCTGGATGAGGCTCTGAATATTCCACTGAGTCAACTATTAGAAGAAGAGTGGATCGATTATTTGGATCAAGGTGTGATGATGAATATTTTTTATTCTAACGGAACAACTCTCGCTCTCGAAGCATGGATGATAACGCGTCAGCTAGGATATGAAAATAACTATGTTTTGCAGGGTGGTTTAAATTATTGGACGGAAACAATCTTGAATCCCACAACTCCTGCTGTGACCTCACCGGATGATGAAATCGCAAAATATGAATTTAGAAAGGGTGCCAGTCAATATTTTGGAGGTAGTGGTGTTATGCAATCAACTGCTTCTACAAAATCAACTACTCAAAAACCAAAAATTAAACGGAAGAAGAAAAAGAAAGCTCCAGATGGCGGCTGCTAGAAAACGACTAATTAGAGTCAGTACTATTCCTATCAATATTATCAATTATCTGTGAAATATGTTTCAACGCTCCGTTTATGTTGGAAAAAATTTCATCATTGGTAAATCGAATAATATATAAGCCATATTTTTCTAAATCTGCCGTCCGCTTTTGATCATTTTTCTTTTGATAAGAATCAACGTGGTGTCCACCGTCAATTCCAATTATATTTTACCCCTCCTTATAATTCCTCCCCAAATGTGGAGGTCAGGTAGAGAATAATTATTGAAATAGATTATTTTACTTTTCCCTGGGCAGCAACAGCTGCTGCCTTTGCAGCGATTTCTTCCTGATCTCCGAGATAATAGTGTTTCAGCGGCTTCAGGTTTTCATCCAATTCATAAACCAATGGGACACCGGTTGGTATGTTGAGTCCAACTATTTCTTCATCCGAAATTTTATCCAGGTATTTTACTAATGCCCGAAGAGAATTTCCGTGGGCAACAATTAATACTCTTTTACCGGATTTCACATCCAGTGCAATTTGATCAAACCAATAGGGAAGAAACCGTTCAACAGTATCTTTTAAACATTCTGATGCTGGCAAGTCTTCGGGATCTAAATCTTTATAAATTGAATCGAATCTTGGATGTCTATCATCATCGATGTCCAATTTGGGTGGGGGTGTTGTATAACTCCGGCGCCAGATGAGGACTTGATCTTCTCCGTATTTTTCCGCTGTCTCGGCTTTGTTTAACCCTTGCAATGCTCCGTAATGACGTTCATTCAGTCGCCAATTATAAATAATAGGGATATCTGCGATGCCCATTTCGTTCAGGCAAATCTCCATCGTTCTAATGGCACGGGTAAGAACAGATGTATGGATAACATCAAATTCATACCCCTCTTCCTTTAAGGTTTTTCCTGATGATCTGGCTTCTTCTTCCCCTTTGGATGTCAAATCCACATCGGTCCAGCCGGTAAAGCGGTTCTCCAGATTCCATTGGCTTTCTCCATGGCGGAGTAAAACTAAATTAAACATCATGAATCCTTTCAATTTTTAGAAAATTCATTGTTGGAAATTCACCTTTTCAGCAAAGGGATCAAAACAATACTGTAAATTTTATTGTACTAAACGGAGAATAAATGAACAAAGTTGCTGTAAATGATTTTGTCAATAGACAAGTAAAAGGCTCAGGGAAAACTTATTCGCCTGAATTATCATTTGAAGACATTGCTAAGCATGCAGAAGAGCAAATGGCTCTTGGAAATTTTAATAAAGGATACCGAGATGGCGTTCGCATCGTTCAAGGATCGCCGGAGGTGGCTAAACATTTTTACTGTCCCTTTGTCAAAATTGATGAGAATTCAAAACTAAAAGCTGAAGTAGTCAGGCGAAGACCGGACGAAGAACCTTATATTCAAATTCGTGTTGTTAATATTGATCCCCGACCATCGGGAAAAGTAGAATTCATTCTGTATCGTCATGATGTATTGGAAGAAAACAACGAACATACCACTGATAGCGAATGGGAACTCATTAGCATTCACGCTATTCCTGAGGGAGTCGATACATTACCCATGGGACCCGTAACCATGATGCGAAATCAGTTGGAAATGCCCGGGGGAACAAAAGCTTATTATACGTCAGAAGAATGGGCAGAGTCCGTTAGGTTCTGGCAGCAATATGCTGCGATTTCAAATGCCGAAGAAAAAGAGTAAAGTATCTCGTACTTGTTGTGCCCAAGCGCTTTCTGAATGATAAGCCCCATCATATATTCGATATAAATAATCAGAATTTTCTTTGTAACCCTTCTTCTTTAAATATTTAATCATTTTATTTATAGAGGGTTGAAATCGGGCCTCTAATTCTTCTGTTCCGTTTTGAATAGTGAATTTGAAATCCGGGTTTTCTTTGGATTTTTTTACTCGCTTGACGATTTCATTTCTATCGACCAAAAATGCAGGAGATAGGCAACCAACCATGGAAAAGATTTGATTATATTTCCAGCCCAGATGAAAGGAGATGATACCACCCATGGATGATCCGAGCACAGCTGTATGTTCTCGTTCTGGCATGGTTCGGTAATTTTGATCAATCCATGGTTTGATGGTATGGATTAAGAAATCTGCATATTCATTACCCTGATGTTTTGGACTGTATTCCGCAGTTCTGTTTTCACCATTATAGATTGCAACCATGATAATTTCTTCTATCTTTTGTTCTGCTATTAATGCTGTGACAGTCTCATCCAATCTCCATTCTTGGCCGGACAATGAGAAACCAACAGTGAAGACATTTTGTCCATCATGCAGATACAGTACGGGATATCGTTTATCGACATTTGTTGTATATGATGGCGGGAGCCAGATCAGAATAGTTCTGTAATTATCCAATTGTGGTGAATACACATTTTCATGAATAATCAAGCTCCCCGTGACTTGTTCCATTGGGAACGATCGCCAGTCTTTCCACGAGTGTATTGTGTAATAAACTGTATCTTGTTCGCCAACTTTGATGGAATGATTTTGTGGAACAGACATATTTTCATCTAGAGCTTCTTTGTCCCAATTACCACGAGTAAACTTGAACTCAATGGTTCTGCTCTTCGGTAAGCTGACAGTCGTTGTAAATAAAGTATCGTTTATAAAATCTAACTTTACAGCTTCAGAATGATTCCAATTACCAAGTTTTTTGTGACCGCCAACCAGGTAAACATGATCGGTGGAATCAGGAACAGTAATTAAAAATGTAAGATCGTGCGGTTGAGTAAATGATAAGGAGGAAAATATGAGCCAAAAAACAACGGTTATTTTCATTTTAAAAACTTTCTAGAGGCAAATTAACAAGTGATAATCTAAAATAAAAAAGGGGTTCAAAAACGAACCCCTTTTTATCGTTTTAAGAAAATATTACTTCACAAAAGTCATTTTCTTGATTTGTTTGAACTGCTCACCGGCCTGTAGTTCGTAGAAGTAAATACCACTGGCTAGTGTGTTCCCCATTTGATCTCTACCATTCCAGCGAACATTATACGTACCGGCAGTGAGTTCACCTTCATTGAGGGTGACCACTCTTTGGCCCAATACATTATAGATGTTTATTTTAACATCCAATGCCATGGGAATGCTGAACGAAATGTTCGTTGTTGGATTAAATGGGTTTGGATAGTTATCCGACAATTGAAATTTTGCCGGTACAACATCGCTTATGACTGCCAAAGCTATGCAAACAGCATCGGAATCATAATCTTCCAAAGGTAATGGCGGATCTTTTTGCCAGGTATCCTGTGGAAAAGAAAAATCCTCCCAAGCGCAGCCTCGATCTGAATTTGCATGGAAATAACGAGCACGGAAACGGCCTAACCCAAATCCACCGCCCTCTTGTATTGTGACAACTGATGAAACATCATAGAATTCCCAGGTATAGATCATGTGCCAAGGAATCGGTCCAGTAAAATCAATCGTCACTGAGTACGTACCATCTCCATTTGCTGTTGCTAAATGCTCAGAATTATCACCCAATCCCTGCAAATAGTTCAACCATTTATCTTTTAATTCAAGACGAACGGTATCTTCATCTGCATCAAATCCATCTGCTACAGCGCTGGTCATATCAACTGAGAATGTTAGGGAGAAAGGTTGGTCAGCAGGAACAACAGCGCCTGCCGGTAAATCATAATAACCGGCAACGGGAAGCAAAAGCATACCGGTATCATCATCTTCCCCTAACATAAAGTGACGGTTTCCTCCGCCAAACTGTGGAGAATCTTCCCAACCCATATCTCCATACATGGCGCCAAATTCAGCTTCAAATAATGCTAATGAAGTTGAGTCGTGCTGTAGGTAAAATTTGTATTCATTATCTTTATCAGACTGATCAGTAAGTGAGTAAGCCAAGCTGAAAATGTTTGTACCAGGCATGCGTGACATTTCACAATCTTCAGGTGTATCACAATTCCAACCATTAAAGCCGCCACGAATCTGCATTTGATCACCGCGTGCAACACTAAAGATTGGCATGCCGGTTGCACCAGCTTCGTCTAACCATTCGGTCATGTCAACGGAGAAAACGACCACCTTTGTAACAGGCACTGGCGGACAAGCATCGCACGATTCATAACACACTTCATATGGGCGGTCGAAATTTGGTGCTGTGAGTGTACGGTTGCCACCAGTTTCACAATCTTCAGGAACGGATTCAGCAGAACCCCAATCGTTCCCATTGATGAATTTGTATTCCAGAGCTTGACCGACTGCAAACCTAAAAGTTGCTTCATATTTTCCATCGCTATTCGTATCAACAAGAGCTGTAGCGGCTGGATCCCAACCTTGGAAGTTTCCAGCTACATGAACACCGTTTGTTGAAACAGTTTCGTATAGCATATCAACAACAAATGTAACATTAACGCTGTCAGGCGGGGTAGGACAAGGATCAGGGCTTCCATAACAAGGAGCGACTATAACGGTCGTGGTATCCGGGACAACCAGCAGTCTATCAGCGCCTATATTTTCATCTTCGCCCCATTCATCTCCATTAACGTATTTGTAATACACAGAGTCACCAGCTGCTTCGAGAATATCCAGCGTTACTTCATAAATCATATCGCCATCTGTATCGGACAATTCGGTTGCGGCAGGGTCCCAACCTTGGAATGAACCGGCAATATGAACTCCATCTGTCTCATTAATAATTTGATAAGACATGTCAACCTGGAAGGTGACCCAAACACCTACAGCAGAATAGTCACAAGGATCAGCGCTGTTAAAACAAACTTCCGGTAATAACATATCTGCAGAACCTATCACTAAGGAGCGGTTATTAGCCTCATCACCTCCCCAGGCATTTCCATTGACAAATTTGTATTCAACCGTATCTCCACTTGTTATAGCTAAAGTGACTGAATATACACCATCACCATCACCATCTAACATTTCCGTAGCTGAAGGATCCCAACCTTGGAATGAACCGGCTACATGAACACCATTTGCGCTCACGACTTCAAAATTCATATCAACATTGAAGGTAACATTGACTTCCGAACAAAGAATAAGTGAATTAAAGCAATAGGGTGGTAGTACAGTATTTGTATCAGGAATCGTGATAGATCGATTCGATCCTCCTTGGAATTCATCGCCACCCCAAGCATTTCCATTGACATATTTGTATTCATAGGTATCGCCTGCAGTAAAGGTGTCAATAGTTACTGAATATATTCCATCGCTATTTGTATCAGCAAGAGCTGTAGCTGATGGATCCCAACCTTGGAATGCTCCAGCCACGTGAACACCATTTGCACCCACTGTTTCGTTATTCATATCAACCTGGAAAGTGACACTTATTTGTGCCCACCCAACAGACATGAATAGTATTCCAGCCATAATAATCTGGCTGAAAGCTTTTATCTTTTTATTCATAAGATTATCCTTGATTTAATAATGTTTGTTTATATGTCCAAAGTTTTTAAGTATCTTCTATGGAAAGAAAATCATTTGATATTATTAGTAACTCACTTATGAGTCACTCCGAATTTCAGCAGAAATCTCGGTATTTTCAAGTAATAATTTTGGTAGTTTTAATAGGAAATATGAATGCTGATTTGGTGGATGTCACCAAGATGGGTCATAGCTTCAAAACTGTAATTAAAATGCAAAATGTTATTAAAAGTGCCTGGTGTATTAATTCCGCAGCCCAGCGAAAACTCTTTTTCTCTATCATTCATAAAAAGAGAGTTAGCCCCGGCTCTAATGATAAATATATCATTAAATAATCCCGCTTCGGCTCCAATATTCATATATACAGAGTTATCATTAGGACTGTTGGCATCTATAGCCCAAGTTAAACGGCCTAGACTACCAAAATGAATATCATCGGAAATACCGACCCTTAACAATAGTGGTAAGTCAAAATAATCAGTCGATAAATATCCGGTAACACTTTCATTGTTTCCTTCGATAGTTTCATCCACGTCAGCTGGGATCAACAAATCATCGCCTGTCATTCTCATCTTAGGACCAAAGTTGCTGATGCTTGTTCCCAACCTAAAACCAAAAGGCGTTGTAAATAATGTACCCACATCAAGAGCTGCACCGCGCGCATAATTATTGGCAATAATTTCTTGTATATATTTTCCATTAAAGCCAATTGAAAATCTATCAGTCAGGTTTACTGCATATGTCACTCCGAATGCGTAATCGGCTGCGGAAAAGGTTTCGCCAGTATCTTCATTTCCATAGCGGGTGACCTCCATGTCGCCCATGGTAACAGAAGTAATGCTAAATCCAAAAACCTGGCTTCCACGAAGTGGAATTGTTACGCCAAAATAATCAAATGAAATGTCTGCAATCCAGTTGGAGTGGTTTATATATACTTCCCCGATTTCATTAAAACTTAATCCTGCTGGATTCCAGTACATGGCAGTCGCATCGTTAGCAATAGATGTAAATGCACCTCCCATGCCGATAGCATGGGAACCAACATTAATGGACAAGAAATCTGCGGCGGTTGTCCCTGTTTTATCAACCGCTTGGAGAGATGATACAAATAATAAAATACCTACGATATTTTTTGCAAGGTTCATCATTTTACAATGGCCATCTTTCCGATTTTTTCTCCAATTCCCGGAGCTTCAATGTGATATATATAGATGCCGTAAGAAGCAGTTAAATTATCTTTAGTAAGCAAATCCCACTTACCGGTACCGAAATCAATAGTGGATGTATGATTTATTGTTTTAACTAATTCACCGGATATTGTATAAATACGAATGGTGCATTCTTTAGGTAAGTACCGAAATTGAATTTCTCGCGGTCCACGTCCGGTTGTAAATGTGTTTTGTCCTTCAAAAGCATTTGCTGCAAGATATGGGTTTGGAACAACTTTAATTTTATTTAAATCTCTTTTTGCGCTATCAGGGTCAACAGAAGCTGCAATTGTTGAAAACTCATAAATATCTTCCGGAAGAAATGGTTTTTCAATAATAATATACGCTGTGTCACCCGGTTGTGGCTCATTATAGATCAGTTCATCATCAAATGGGAGTAAGTTCAAAAAGAAAGACCAAGAGGGTGCTGGATTTCCTTCATCATCTTCGTAATCCATAAATACAATCCAGTCGCTCTCCCGATCACCGTCAGCATTGAAATAACCATCAGGAGTTCCTAAAGGTATCACATCAATAAAACCAACAGGAATCGTCACCCAGTCTACACTGTCATCTCCGGTAAGAGATTCACGCCGTTGAACTTTAAAATTAACGGCATTCCCCGGGTATAAAAACCCTGGAAAGCAAGTGGATGAATTTGGAAGATACCGCATACAAAGATCAATGGTGGAGTCAGATTGTTCATCAGTAAAGATAATACGATAATCATTTGGTACCTTTGTTCCAACAACATTAAATGTGGCATATCGCAATACTTTGAATGTCCAAATACTGTCTCTCGACCAAAAGGATTTTTCTTCATCAAAAGATAAATCATCAACATTATCAAATGCCAACCTGAAACCGTCCACCACTTGTGCATCTGATTCAGGAAAATAGTGGTCGTTATCAATAAGTGTATCTGGGTTATCTTCGAAAGTTATATCCACTAAATAATATGATTTTGTCGTAATTGTGTCATAACCTGCCAATCCTTGCTGGTTTGGTAATATAGTATCTTCAAATGTGATCTGATATGTGTGATAATCTTTGATAGCCATTGGATCAACGATTTCCAGAAATATTTCACCACTGGATGTCCCGGCGGCATGCTTAATTGCTTCACCTTCAAATTCAGCATCAACATAACCGGCAGATGGAGGGGAGGGGATGACTTCAACCACATTTGGTCCCAATTCTACAGTACCGGTTAAAGAATTCACACGCAGCTTCATTGGAGAGTCGCTTGGAATAATGTTGTTGGTCAAATCACCACCGTAATCATAGGACACAACAGCATAATAATATTTTTGCCCATTAACTACATTTTCATCTACGTATGAATGCTCCAGGCCTGTATCGTCACCCAGATAAAATTTGATTCCATTCAAGTCCACAGGGTGCCAACCGCTTCTGCCGTCAATTATATCCCATTGGGCTTTTTTTCCATTTTGTGTATATGGTTTTAAAAAGGTAAGATTCCCCTCACCATCGGTGATGGTATAAGCATCGTTAAATTCAAAATCCGTTGCTCTGTATATTTTATATCCTTCAAAGTCATGGAGATCAACACCATTCGTAATTTCACCCATGTATTTATCAGCGGATTCTTCAGCGCTTTCCTCCCAAAAAAGAGACACTTTTCCATCACCGGTAACAGCAGATACAATTGGGGGGTCCGGAGCTTTGGCAAATTGATAATCAAAGTCATACGTTGTTTGCGCCACGGCTTTGTTTCTTAAGGCATCCGCTTCATCATTGCCCAATGTAATCGCCATGGCAATGCGTTCAGTCTGCCCCGCTTGTAGAGGAAAGAACCCAGATGTAACAAATAAATCATAATCACCGGGAGGTTGTCCCCCTTCGGGTGGCTGCCAATAACTTCCCGGGGTCATGTAAAATAGCCATAGATAATTATCGCTGGTAACAGGTATGGATCCTGCAGGGTCATAACCAACGGCAGTCAAGCCCATCTGGTCTGATTCTGAAACATCTGTTTTATCAATATTGGGTTCGCCGGGGAATCCGGTACCTGAACCGGATGTGGGTTTTTGATCGCCAACTCCCGCTTCGACTCCACCTGATTCATCCCCATTAATGCCAATATCGTCACTGAATTCCCAATCACCATCATTGTCAATAAAGTCGTCTCTGGATTCATCAATCATTTCATCAATTCCTTCATCAATTCCTTCGTCTACAGCTCCGTCACCGTCATTGTCGAGGCCATCGGCATAGGGTTTCCCAATATCTTCATAGTTCACATCATAAAGAATAATTTCCGTATTCGGGACTCTGTAGCGAAGCCATGTATCCGTTTCGGCAGCCAATACCATGGCTGAATCCACCAGCGGTGAATTGACTTCTGCCCCCAAACCAACAGGGTATTCCAGAAAATATGGATTGTTCGGATCGGCATTGTTGTCAATCCCGTCAGCGTAAGACATGTCTAAATCAGTTTCATCTAAATCAATGAGATGAATAATTGAATCTTGAATTTCATCATTAATATTTGGCCAGATACTCCAAGGTCCTGAATTAGCGGCGTCAATCATATCTTGCGTCACGGTGGGGCTGCCTGCTTCAGCGTCCCCGTCATTATCAATATGGTCAGCATAGGTAACGCCGGACTGGTCACCGAAGGGAACATGGGTCATATTTTCATCTACAAGTCCATTGTGGTTATCATCAATGGCGTTGCCTAAAATTTCATCTACAATCATTACTTCAAGAATGATAGGTCCATTCTCTTCACCGTCCCCATCATTGTCAATGCGGTCTGTATTATTCCCAGGTGTTTCAATAAACGAAGTTGCTGCGACGCCAACAGGATCGGTGCCAAAAGCTGCGTTCCCAATACCATCACTGTCCATGGACCAGGCTACATCATAAATCAAATCGAAATCGGGAGTGTCATCACCGCTGTCACCATCTCCACCAACGAGATCGGCTAACCACATTGAGAATGAAACTTTATCGTAATCATAGGACCCATCATTCGTGATCTCATGGAGTATAAAAACCACATCTTCAATGAGGATTTGTTTCCATTCCATTATTCGGACACCGGTCAGAAGCCCTGCTCCTTTTCGACTCAAATCCGTCGTATCCGGGGAGTAAGGATTCCCCACGACATAATTTTTGTCATCGGATGTTTTGTAATAAATTTCCTGCTGAGCATTAAATTGGTTTTTTCCAAAATACCCATTCCATGAACCGGGCCAGCCAGGATCGTTGCTATCATTCATTTTATCTGGCCAAGACGGCGGCCAGGTGTCTAAGTCATCGCTGATGGTTATTTTCTGAGAATTGGGGTTTAAATACTCTGGGACTGGTTCCCAAGCCATGGAATTACCAGATTGGTCCGAACGAAACGGAATTGTCACCAATGCTCTGGTTTCACCGGAGTTAGTCTGTACTTCTGCACCGACAACTAATGTTGTCATAGCAATGTAGTGCTTGTTTGAATTTACTGGCCATTCATAGGGTATCTCACCCGGGTTAGCTCCGGTTCTGCCGGTAATTCCATAATTAAAAATGGTCGTGCGGACTTTATTTACATCAATATTGGTTGCTCGGCGAAAATTTGGATCACCTCGCTCACTCGATTGAGCCAGCAACAGAACACTAAAAATAAAAAATGTGAGAATATATTTTACCATGCGAATTGAAACCCAAAATTTATTTCCCGAGGTTCGTCATACCAATCGGGACGGTTGTAAAACTCACCAATTGTATTGGGTCGTAGCGGCTCAAACTGCGAGATGATTTCAGCCCGAGCTTCTTCAATTGTTTCATCGGTACGACCGGAATCACCGTATACAGTTACTTCATTTCGCTTATCAAGAAGATTATAAATATTAATATAGAGTTTGCCTCTTATTATCCCAAATTGCATCTCTTTGAATAATTTTAAATCAATTCTGAAATTGCTTGATTTTCTCCGGCTATTGCGTAATAAAATATTTGATAATATTCCACCCTGTTGTTCATAATTGGTAATGTTTGGAGTGTATGGATAACCGCTTCCGTACTGAAAAATAGTATTTGCTCCCCAACCATTAAAACCCCAAAAGATATATCCATTAATATTATGTCTTTGGTCCCAATCTAATGGAATGATTGATCGAGTAGGTTCTTCTCCGTCTAGTACAGCCCCAAATTCCTCATCAGGGTTTGAATTGGATCCCTCTGCAATTTGATAAGTGTAATCGAGCTGCCATCCAAGAGAATGATTGAATTGCCTGTAAAAAGAAAAAATTAGTCCCCGTGAATTAGAATAATCCTTATTTACATAAGTGTAATATGATTTACCATCGCCTAAATCTATTGGTATGCCGCTGGAAACATAATTTCTTGCATCCCTATAAAAGCCTTTTATGTCTATTTTCATATTAAGACCGACTTCCTGTCGAAGTCCCAGCTCGTAGCTAACTGTTGATTCCGGTTTTAAATCAGGGTTCCCGAAAATACCGAAGCTTGTTTCTGTCTCCGATAATTTGTAATCAGTGTCGTCATACAATAGTGAAAAATCAGGTATCTTGAAAAAGTAGCCGTAAGCAAAATGTATCACACCTTTGTCTGAAATGGGATATGCAATTGCCAAGCGAGGACTTAATTGAGATTTGACACTTGTTTCTTTCCACCAGCCCTTTTGGTTAACTAAATTAGGTTGATCGTTAAACCGGTCATAATATTCTGCATAGGTATGATAAACAGGGTTGCCGAGGCTGTCTTGATCAACATATGATATGGCGCCCCAATCAATATTTTCTAATAATTCAATTGATAGAGTATCCAAGGCCGGATTGCGCGGATCGTCAATGTAGGGTTCATGAATGTTTTTTGGCACTTTGGCTTTTGGGTCGAAATATTCGTATCGCAGCCCCACATTAATAATCATATCTCCATATTCAATTTTATCCTGAATGTAGAAGGACATTTCTTCAGGTTTGAATGTATACGTGGTACGATTGAAACTACCAACAGGTGGTATGATGGGTGTATAAACGCGATCAGCCTCTGATAAATCCAGTAAATCATAACTATCCCGCGTTAGGGTGTGTCTTGTAATATCAAATCCAAGCTTTACCTGGTTATATTTGTTTAATTGACTTGTTAGATCAAACTTTAAACTTTTTGTATTTGTTTCACGCTCAAACCTATCAGTTTCCACCAGCCATCGGTTAAATGTGTACTGGGGAAAATAGTTTACTTCTTGACCATATTTGTTTTCGATGTGATCAGGTAACTCACCTTCAATATGTGCCCAGAATAAACTGTCTGGAGTTATATAGCGACTATCCAAAGGGTCTGCAAATAAATAAGATTCAAATTTGTGTATATACTCTGTGGCATTGATTTCAGCAAAGGACTTTGATGAAAAGGAATGTGATAAATTATATCCGACGAATTGGCCATAATCGTATTGTGTTTTTCTGCCTTCCTGAACCATTTGGTTGGAATGGCCGCCGCCTTCGTCGTAATTCTGAGACTCCCTTGAGTTAATAATGGAATTTCGTTTTAAGCGTGTTGTAGGGCTTATTTTAATAGTAATTTTATTTTGGGTTGACCAGGAATTGTACCAGTTCATGCTTTTGATGAATGGGTCTTTTAGTTTCTCTTGGTTATCACGAAAACCATTATTGTTTTTATCGTAAAATAATGTATCACCATACATCGTGAATGTTTGGAGTCCATTTAGCCACCCGTCTGAGTTATTTATTCGTCCTGAAGAATAAAATGTAATAAAACCTGGTATAATGGGCCCATTCAGATTAGCGGACATGCTTACATCATTGCGGACAGAATAAGAATCAAGGTCTAAGAAAATCGGATCGCTAGTTGTATGATCTCCAGAGTAAAGATTTACAAATCCTTTAAAATCATTTCCACCATCTTTTGTAACCATGTTAACTACACCGGTAAGCGCTTTCCCATATTCAGCATTGAACGTACCGCTGATGACCTGCAGCTCCTGGATGTTGTCGTTTTCAATTTGAACTGAGATACCTCCGTTATAGGCATCGGACATGGGGACGCCGTCTACCATATAAGAAATTTCATTACTACGGCCGCCGCGCATGTGCAGACCGCCACCGGCATCCTGCGTAATTCCGCCCTGCAGTCTCAAAACATCATTTACTTCTGTCACCGGCATGGCATCCAATTGCTCCGAAGTGACACGTGATTCCGACTGTGTTACATCAAATTCGATTAATTTTCGCTCGGCCGTGACAACAACTTCAGAACCTTCAATGACTTCTATACCTAAACTACCGTTCAGACGGGTTGTTTTATCAATAGAAATACGAACGTTTTCTGAAACGACAGTTTCATATCCAATCATTTGGAACCGAACTGAATATTTCCCAGGAGGAATGTTTAATATAAAATATTCACCGTTTAAATCTGATGCTGTCCCAAGATCAGTTCCAGTTAAAATAATATTGCAGCCAATAAGGGGTTCGCCGGTCTCTTGATCCGAAAGAACACCGGTTAATTTTCCTGTTGTACCGGCGGATAGTGTGCCGAGTATAATGAAGAATAGAAATGAGTACAAAAGGTGTTTCATGATGTAACTCGTTGATTTAATACGAACGATTTTACTGCAAGGCTGTCTATTGTAATTGAACTTTTGTCAGCAAGCCCATTCCGGAAGTTTAAATAAGCTGTTTTAATGTGTTGTGAACGATCATCACTATCGAACGGCACAGTATCGTATAGGCTTTTCAAGCATAGATTGATTAAATAAGAATTATACTTTTGTGTAAATGTATTAGTAAATGAATGGGTTTCAGGCAATTCTAATTTCTCGGCTTCCCGCAGAAACACATCTCTGACTGCCAGCCCTTTAATGGTTCGTTTTAAGTTTTTTACTGAAGAAATATGATCGTATTGGCGAGGTGAAAGGTTGGTTAGTTTATTGTACGTTTCCTGGACAGTCCAGTAATTATCTTTTTTGAAATACACTAAAGGCATACGGCTGAATATTTTGTTTGATTCATTTTCGTTGATAATTACATCATACAATTCTTTTAATTCATTTTGGGAAAAACTGATACCAAGTTCCATTTCAATGCTATCTGTATATGCTCTGATGGCAGGAAGTTTTTTATACTGTGCCACCATCAATACTAACCAATCTTTTTCCAGTTGAAAATCCTGCTCCGTTAAAAAAATATCTTTTTCCCGTTCAACAACTTGAATAATGCTGTATCCATATCGCGTTTTCACTGGATTTGAAATTTCAGCGTCCTTTAGTGAGTAAGCGACAGCTTCAAAAGCGGGATCCATCTCACCCATATTTATCCAGCCAAGATCACCGCCGTTTTTGTTCAAAACAGGATCTTTAAAACAGGTTCGCGCTAATATATTCCAGTCAGTGCCGTTTTGAAATTCCATTTGAATCAATTTGACGGATTCAAGATCGCGGGCGAAAAGATGACGTATATGCAGAGAAGTTTTAGACCAGGTAAATAGACGCCGCAATTCCATATCAGTCGCCTTTGTCCGTGGTTTGATTTGATGATTAAAAAAGGTATTAAGTAACAATTGATCATACATACGTTGCTTTTCACGCATAATTGCTGGATCATTCACCATATTATTATCCTGCGTGTAATCAACGATTAATTTTTCATCAATCAGAGTATTAAGGAAAACATGTCGATTCAATAGATTGTCGAGCTGTTGGGTTTTGTAAAGAAAATCATTGTAACGTGGAAGAAAGAAATCCAAGGAAATCGCCGTTTTATTGACGCTAGCCAAGGTTTGCTCTCCAGACTTTTCACAAGAAAGGAAAAATGAAGCGCAAATACTAATTATGAATAAAAATCTGTGCATCTTTTGCATTTAAGTTGTTTGATTTCCTACCAAAGATATGTTCCCAGTTTGATCTACTATCCGGGAAAATATCATTGTTCAATGATGTCATTTTTGTTGAACCGTTGAATACAGCCAGAATACGTTCATTTTCAATAAACCTCTCAAAGGCAAAAACGCCTGTTTTATTATTTGTATAAACTATTTTGTAGTTTCCACGAGAAAGCGCATTATGTTTTTTTCGCAGGGTTGTTAATTCACGGTAATAGTTCAATAAATCTTCATCAACGGATACTTCATCGATTGGTCGTGAACCAGAACAGTCCTCCAACTCATCACAAAAGTGAGCTTTTTCAGAATCGTATTTGAATTCTGGCCAAATCATAGGCTTACGACAATCCGGATCATCGGCACCCCACATACCCACTTCATCACCATAATATATAAAAGGTGCTCCGGGGAACATGAATTGAAATGTAATAATGGTTTTTTGAATCTGCTTTTCTTTAGCTTTGGGTTTTCGGATATCGAATTCCCGATTCCATTGTATATTATTGGCGTGGTCTATCCATCGATCTGGATTTACCACTGCCGAAGCTAACCGTTCTGTGTCATGGCTACCCATGAGATTCTGGAGAACCAATGTCTTTTTAAAACCATAATCTGAAATGATTCCATTTAGCAAGTTATCTAATTCAGTCGCTGAAATCTGGTTTTGCTGATCGATGAAGAATTTGAACATGGCATCTCCAAACCGATAGTTCATAACAGCATCAAATCGTGTATCTGTAACCCAGGGAGACGCATCAAATTGTTTACCTGCCCAATAATCTTCCCACCAAACTTCGCCAGTGATATACGCTTCAGGATTAATATCCCTTACCCATTCTCCGAACAAATCCCAAAATTTTATTTGAATACGTTCAGCCACATCTAACCGCCATCCATCAATGCCATCAGATGGATTTCCATCTTGATTTGGATCCATCCATCGCTGGATTATCGATTTCAGATGATTTCGCACAGGTTCAACTGGCCCGTATTCATCTTGACGAAAAGCCGGTAAGTCTGCAACAAAACCAGTATATCTAAGAGGAGTTTGGTCTTGCTCCAAAAAGAAATCAGGCAAGGTTTGATAATCATTAAGATGCGATTTATCTGGTAATCCTGAACCTTCAAAACTATACCACGAAACGTACGAGCTAGACTCACGGTTTTTTAAAATATCCTTGAATGCCCAAAATGTAAGACCGGTATGATTAAAGACCCCATCGATGATAATACGCATATTTCGTACATGAACTTCTTCGATGAGTTGCAAGAATAGTAGGTCTGCGGTTGTCCATTGCCAGGTTGAGGGGTCTTCCGGATTTTCTGATTGCATAATCCTCGTGTCCCCCTGAGGATCCGGACCAAAAAACCGATCAATATGATGAAAATAAGAGGCGCCATATTTATGGCTGGAAGGAGAATCAAAAACAGGATTCAAGTAGATAGCATTAATACCTAAATCTTGTAAATAATCCAGTTTATCAATAATTCCCTGGATATCGCCTCCGTAACGTCTGATCTGGAACTGATAATTGAAAGGGTGTCCGTTGGCAACTTCCCAGACTTGGAAAAAATACCAATCTGATGTCCAAGGTGAAACCTGCCATTCAGTTTGAATTTCCCAAGGCCAGGTTCCGATAAGGCTTTCTATAGTTGGATCGTTTGCTGGATCGCCGTTATAAAAGCGCTCTGGAAATATCTGATACCAAATGGCTTTTTGAGCCCAAGAAGGACTATCAGCAACTAAAAGTACAGTACTGAGTAATGATGCAAAAAATATTAATCGCATGGAATATTATTGAATCGATTAGCTATAAAATTTAGTAACTCACTATTGAGTTACTGTTTATAACTTAAGTATATTCTTGTGAACGTCTCAACACAATTTAGTAAATTGTGGGAATAATTAACAGGCTACTGAGTATGGCAACCACTGAAAGAGAAATTATTAATACGCTGGAACAATTTGGATTTTCAGCGAATGCCGCCAAAGCATATATTAGTTTAATACATAATAATCCAGCGACGGGTTATGAAATCAGTAAAGATGCTGGAATTCCTCGTTCAGCAATATATACCACGTTAAATCGTATGGAAAAAATGGGTATTGTGAATTTTGAAGGGGAGACTCCTAAAAAATATTTTCCACTTTCTCCATTGTCACTTATCGAGCATTTACAAAATTTGCATGAAAACCAGTTAGATGGATTAAAAATCGCTTTAGACAAATTAAACCTGGATGAAAAATCGTTCGATTTTTGGCACATTCATGGATATGATAATCTTATTTATAAAATGCGAGAAGCAATTAAAAATGCTAAATCTTCAATCATTATTAATGCATGGAATAGTGAATTAGAAAAGATTCATAAAGAATTAACAGCTGCCCATGACCGCAAAGTAAATATTTTTATTTTTTCATTTTCTGCAATCAGCAAACCAATTGGAAACACGATTTCTTACAACCTCAAAGAGGAAGATATTCAGCAGATTTGGCGACCGAAAATTGTGTTTGTTGCTGATCATGAAATTACAATTATGGGAAGTGCCTCAGAGCGAAATGGCCGCGCTATTTGGACTTCAAATCCTGCAATAACAAAGATCGCTTCTGATTATGTTGTTTTAGATATTACATTAGCAGGTCAACGCCTTGGCAAGGATATCAATCCTATTGTGAAAAACATCATGCAAAAGGATGAGTTTGATTTGGATAGGTTGATTGAACAAGCGCAGAAGAAACACTGACCATAATTAGTATATCAGGAATATTTATTGAAATTTTTTCCTAGAGAAAGCGGCGTTTTGCTGCATATATCCTCACTCCCCGGTCCTTATGGAATCGGAGAGATCGGACCCCAGGCTTTCCACTTTATAGATAAACTTTCTGAAATGGGGCAAAGTCTATGGCAGATCCTACCTACGGGAGATACAGGATCTTTTAATTCTCCTTATAGTACCGTATCTGCGTTTGCGAATGATCCAAGGTTAATCAGTTTTGATGTTTTAATTGACGATGGATATTTATATAAAAGTGATTTAGATGAATTGCAAAAATTTTCTAATCGAACGGTAGACTATAAAAATATTGTGCCAACCAGAGATAAAGTTCTTGACCTTGCTTGTAATAGGTTTTTTGAAAGAGCTGATAAAGATACAAAACAAAACTTCGAATCATTCTGCGCTGTGAACAATGACTGGTTAGACACCTATACGTTATTCCTTACACTGAAAAAGATTCATCATCGTGAAATTTGGCCAGATTGGGAAAAAGAAGCTTCTCCTAATGGTGGGCATTTGGAAAGTATTCGTAAACAATATCAGCCCTTTATACAAAAATTAAAATTTCAACAATTTGTATTTGATGATCAGTGGCAACGGTTGAAAAAATATGCTAATAAAAATGGAATTCGCATAGTAGGTGATATTCCGATTTATATTTCCCATGACAGCGCTGATGCCTGGGCAAATCCCGAATTGTTTAAACTGGATGAAAGTGGTCACATGAAATTTCAATCGGGCTGTCCACCAGACTTTTTTCTTGATGAAGGCCAAGTATGGGGGCATCCGATTTATGATTGGGAGGCACATGAAAAAACAAACTACCAATGGTGGATTAAACGGTTTAAATATTTATTTACCTTAGTTGATATTGTAAGAATCGACCATTTCAACGGTTTTGCGAAATATTGGGAGATACCCCTAGAACAAGATAATGGATCAATAGGCAAATGGGTCAAAGGGCCGGGTGAAAAATTATTTCTGACACTGAAAGAGGAGTTAGGATTAAAACCGATCATGGCTGAAGACTTGGGCGAAGCAGCCCCGGACGCAAAAATAATCAGAGACAAATTTGATATTCCAGGGATGAAAATTTTACAAATGTCTTTCTGGGAAAAGGATCAATCAATTGACTCAATTCCTGAATTGAATCATGAGAATATTGTTGTATACACAGGTACGCATGATAATGATACATCCATAGGCTGGTTTCAAACTGAACCGGGAAAAGGAAACCCACAAACAAAAGAAGAAATTTCTCTAGAAAGAAAACGAGCTCTGGAGTTTTTGGGTACAGATGGTTCTGAAATCAATTGGGATTTCATTTCCCTCGCCCTGAACTCAAAAGCCAATACGGTTATCATACCACTGCAAGATATTTTAGGGCTGGACTCAACTGCTCGAATGAATACGCCAGGAACGGTAGGTGGAAATTGGGAATGGCGATACCAAGAAAAGCAGTTAACAAATGGTATTATAAAACGAATGAGAAAACTAACAAAAGAAAGTAACAGACTGTAAAAAGTATGATTGAAACAGAATCTCAAATCAAAATTGCATATTTTTCGGCTGAAATTGGAATCAGCTCCAGCTTACCCACATACAGTGGCGGCTTGGGAGTTTTAGCCGGAGATCATATCAAGGCAGCTGCGGATGAGGGCCTTCCATTATGTGCTATTACATTATTATATAAAGAAGGATATTTTAAACAGCGCATCGATGAAGACGGGAATCAAACTGAGACATATCCGAAATTTGATCCCGAACCACTATTAAAAAAATTAGATTTTACGTTTCCACTTCACCTTCGAGGTAGAGATGTTCAAGTAGAAGTATATAGATTGGATTACCCCGGTCTTAATGGTCATATACTGCCGATATATTTTATGGATACGGATCTGGAGAGTAATTCAGAAGAAGATAGAATAATTTCATTACGTCTTTACTCTGGGAATAAAGATGATAGAATAATGCAAGAAGCCATTTTGGGTTTTGGTGGTATTCACTTGTTGAAGCATTTGGGAATTTTGGACAACATTGAAACATTTCATATGAATGAAGGACACTGCTCGTTTCTTACTTTAAAATTATTAGAAGAATTAAAAGATGAAAATCGCGTCAGAGAAAAATGTCATTTTACAACCCATACTCCTGTTGCTGCAGGGCATGATCATTTTTCAGTTGATCGGGTAAGAAATCTTCTACACGACTTAATCCCTGGTAATCTTAATCTGCCTTCATTGGTTCAAAATAGTCGTTTACATATGACGGAACTGGGTCTTCATTTCAGTCGGTCTGCAAATGGTGTATCAAAACTCCACGGCAAAGTAGCTCAAGATCAATTTCCCCAAGTTCAAATCGGACACATTACCAATGGTGTGTATCATCCATATTGGATTTGTCCCCAATTGCGGGAATTATTCGACGATTATTTACCAGAATGGAGAAAAGATGGAGGGAAATTATTGAACATTGATTCCATTCCTGATGATAAACTGTTAAATGCTCATGCATTACGTAAACGGTCACTATTAGGATATGCAAATGCCCAGGTTCAAAAAGCGTTGAGTCGACATGTTTTAACCGTTGGCTTTGCCCGTCGGGCGGCAACGTATAAACGGGCACATTTATTATTT
Source organism: uncultured bacterium (assembly GCA_964538995.1). Classification (GTDB taxonomy): domain Bacteria; phylum Fidelibacterota; class Marinisomatia; order Marinisomatales; family TCS55; genus JADFRD01. Next base: position 34,745 of record CAZIFK010000003.1, on the reverse strand, counting down.
TCGGATATTGATCGATTAGTAAATATATCTCATAGACAAGTACAGTTTATTTTTGCGGGAAAGGCTCACCCGAATGATAACCATGGAAAGGACATCATTCGAGACATAGTTGCGAATGCGAACAATTTGTATGGGAAAGTAAAGGTGATTTTCCTGGAAAACTATAATATGTGGCTGGGAAGGTTAATCACATCCGGGGTGGATGTTTGGTTAAACACACCTTTGCGTCCCAACGAAGCATCCGGAACGAGTGGTATGAAAGCTGCACTGAACGGTGTTCCGAATTTGTCCATTTTAGACGGATGGTGGTCTGAAGGATGTGATAACGGAACAAACGGCTGGGCTATTGGTAATCCTGACGCACCGGACGATGAGGCGGACGCAAATCACTTATATAAGCTATTAGAGAATGAAATTATACCGCTATATTATGGCGATTCTTCAAAATGGGTAAGCATAATGAAGTCTTCAATTAAAACAGGGGTACAGTTTACCGCGCAACGTATGATCCGCGATTATCAGGAAAAATATTATTAGAAAGTGAGCAAACCATGACAACTATCGACTACGCCATTGTTTTAATATACTTATTTACCATTGTTGCTGTCGGATTGTATATGAGTAAAAAAGCCAGCGAAGGTATTGATTCTTATTTCCTGGGCAACCGTAAGTTGCCCTGGTGGGCTTTGGCTTCATCCGGAATGTCATCGAACCTGGACATCACCGGGACCATGATTATTGCAGCATTGATTTATGCTTTGGGAGCAAAAGGCTTTTATATCGAAATCAGAGGCGGCGTTACCTTGATTATGGCATTCCTGTTAATTTATATGGGCAAGTGGAATACTCGATCCGGAGCCATGACCTTGGCCGAATGGATGAAGTTGCGCTTTGGAAACGGTAGACAAGGCGAGACGGCACGACTTATTGCAGCCATTTCTTCTATTATTATGACCATCGCTATGGTGACATATTTTGCTCTTGGTGGCGGAAAATTTTTGGATACATTTTTAGGGATTGAAAATTATTTTGGATTACCCTCTGAATTTTGGGCAGCAGCATTGTTGATTTCCATTGCCATGATTTATACCGTTGCATCAGGATTGCAAGGTGTTGTTTGGACAGATGTATTTCAGGGTATTTTCATTTTTTCTGCTATTATGTATATGGCATATACAGCTCTGCAAGTTACACTACCAGAATCCTTTACTATTTCTTTACCCATGTTCGATGGAACATTTCAGCGGTATAATACGACATTTAAAGAATGGTCGAGTTTTCTACCACAAAGCGAGCTTGCAATTGATGGCGCATCCCAGTATTCAGTTTATAATCTGTTTGGCATTGCTGTCATGTTTTATATGTTAAAAGTTGTATTGGAAGGTTCCGGCGGGACAGGTAATTATATGCTCCAGCGCTATTTCGCTGTGAAAGATGATCGTGAAGCAGGTTTATTGAGTTTGGCATGGGTATTATTGCTTTCCTTCCGCTGGGTGTTCATTGGCGCCATAGCAGTGATCGGAATTTCACTTGGTACTCAAATAACAGACCCTGAACTAGTCCTACCTAAAGTTGTAGAAACGCTTCCAATAGGGATTAAAGGTTTTTTAGTGGCCGGGCTGATGGCTGCCGGAATGTCTACTTTTGATTCTACAGTCAATGCAGGAGCAGCTTATTGGGTAAAGGATATTTACCAGATTCATATTAATCCAAAAGCTAATCATCGCCAACTCATGGCACACAGTTATGGCGCTTCTGTTTTGATTGTTCTTTTGGGATTGGTTGCAATGCTGGTTTTTAAAAATATTAATGCAATCTGGGGCTGGATCACCATGAGTATCGGCTCTGGTATGCTGATCCCCATGCTCCTACGCTGGTATTGGTCCCGTATGAATGGCTATGGGTTTTCTATTGGGATATTGGCCGGTATGATTACGGCCCTTATATTTAAAGCGGTAGCGCCTGAAGGAGTCACAGAATACACCATGTTTATGATATCCAGTTCTGCATCATTGATTGGCACTATCTTGGGAACATTATTAACAGAGCCGACGGACGATGAAACGCTCCAGAAATTTTACAATAAGACACGCCCGTTTGGAACATGGGGAAGATTCAAAAAGAATTTGGACAAAAATCAGCAAATTGCGATTGATGCAGAAAATAAAAGGGATATTTTTTCAACGTTCATTGCTGTACCATGGCAAATCACCCTGTTTTTATTTATGATGAGTCTCATATTTAAAACATGGTCAACGGCCTTGATTCTTGCCGTTATATGCGGCACACTAACTATTATATTGTATTTTTCATGGTACAAGCATCTTTCTACAAACGATTGAGATTCCTCTGTAAAGGAAGCACCAATAATGTTCATATAAGTAGATGAGTTACAAAAGAAAATTAGTTTTTCTATGCGCGATACTGGTACAACCCATTATCGCCCAAGTAGTATATTCCGATCCAAACTATGCTACAGAATGGGATTCTATTACCGTGTATTTTGACGCGACAGAAGGCGACCAAGGACTTATGGGTTTTACAGGGGATATTTGGGCACATGCTGGTGTAATAACAACAGCAAGTAATGGTCCAACAGATTGGAAATATGTAAAAACAAATTGGGGGGAAAATACAAGTGATACCCAACTAACACCACTTGGCAACAATCTCTGGAAACTGGATATTGGATTTCCACATGATTATTATGGTGTCCCGAATAATGAACAGATTCTTCAATTAGCGTTTGTTTTTCGTAATCATGATGGAAGCCAAACTGGAAGAGATATCGGAGGTGCTGATATATTTTTAAATCTCTATGATTCCGGTGTGACGGTAATTGTTGTCTCTCCGTTTGTAGATTACTCTTTTGGAGATCCTCGACGAGCTCCGGTATTTGGATTTCCAACAGGTACAATTCCTGTAACAATTACTGGCGCCGCAATCAATACTGAAATTTCTAATTTAATTCTGTTAGTTGATGGTTCTCTGCATACGCAATCATCATCAGATACATTGATAACTGATTTGATTTTGCAAAACTTTACATTGGGGATGCACAAACTTACAGCAATTGCATTGAATACAACCGGTTTGACAGACAGCGCCCGGTTTTACATTATGGTTCACAATGAACCGGTTGAAAGTCAGCGCCCGGCAAATATCGAAGATGGAATTACGTATTTTGATACCGAAACGGGAACGGCAACTTTGTCATTGTTTGCCCCTTATAAAGATTTTGTATACCTCGTTGGTGATTTCAACGACTGGATGGTGGGTGAAGATTTCTATATGCAAAAGGATGTTGGTTCTACAGATTCAGTTCATTTCTGGATTACAATAAATAATTTGATTCCAAATCAGGAATACGCTTTTCAATATCTCGTAGATGGTGAAATCCGGATTGCTGATCCATATACGGATAAAGTTTTAGATAATTGGAATGATCAGGGGATATCAGATGTGACTTATCCCAATCTGAAAGAGTATCCATATGGTAAAACAAATCATATTGTGTCTGTTTTGCAGACAGATCAAGATTCATTTCTGTGGCAATACAGCGATTCATTTGATCGTCCGCCAAAAGAAGAACTTATTATTTATGAATTGCTGGTTCGTGATTTTATAGATCAGCATGATTTTCAAACGCTCGTTGATACGCTGGATTATCTGAATAATCTGGGTATCAACGCTATCGAACCTATGCCTTTTAACGAATTTGAAGGCAATTCCAGTTGGGGCTATAACCCGTCGTTTTACTTTGCCCCGGATAAGTACTATGGACCCAAAAATACATTAAAGGCATTTGTGGACGAATGCCACAATCGCGGCATTGCAGTGATCATGGATATTGTATTAAACCATACCTATGGACAATCACCATTTGTTCGTTTGTATAATGCAGGGGAATGGGGAGCGCCAACTCCGCAAAATCCATGGTATAACACCCAATCCAATTTCACAAATCCCGATGCCCAATGGGGCAACGATTTTAATCATGAAAGTATCCATACCCAAAAACTGGTAGACCGCATCAATCGCTACTGGGTGGAAGAATATAAAATAGATGGATTCCGGTTTGATTTTACCAAAGGATTTGGAAATAATACCAAAGGATCAAATGATCCATGGGGAAGTATTTATGATGCGGATAGAATTAGTTTATTGAAACGAATGGCAGATGAAATTTGGGCGTTTGATTCTACCATATATGTAATTTTGGAACATCTCTCAGAAAACTCTGAAGAAGAGGAACTAGCTGATTACGGTATGATGTTATGGGGGAATACCAATTATAATTATGCTGAAACTGCTATGGGTTACCACAGCTCCGATGGTAAATCTGATTTTTCCTGGGGTTATTATGGTACAAGGGGCTGGGAGCAACCGAATTTAGTCACCTATTTTGAAAGCCATGACGAAGAACGACTCATGTATAAAAATCTAACCTGGGGTAATAGTGCAGGAGATTATAATGTAAAGGAACTTTCAACTGCATTAAACAGGATGAAAGCTGTTGGAGCCTTTTTCTTTACCATCCCAGGGCCGAAGATGCTTTGGCAGTTTGGAGAACGGGGTTATGATGTTTCTATTGATGATTACGGCGGAAGGTTAGGCGAAAAACCACCCCGTTGGGAATATATGGAGAATCCAGATCGGGTAAAATTATATAAAGTTTTTCAGGCATTAATCAAATTGCGTAAGGAAAATCCTGTTTTTCATAGTGCGGATACGGATGTTTCATTATCAGTTGGCAGCTCCACCGGGAAAAAACGAATTCGCCTTGCTCACAGTAATATGAATGTAGTGATTATTGGCAACTTTGGTGTAGCAGGACAATCCATTGATCCGCAATTTTATCACTCCGGAAGGTGGTACGATTATTTTTCAGGAGATAGTATCAATGTACAAAATACAAATGAAAATATATTTTTATTACCGGGCGAATTCCATATTTATACAGATAGATTTATTGAACCGCCGGAACAGGGTATTTTGTCAAATTTGAGAGGTGAGATATTTACTCCTTACGAATTCAGCATTAACCAGAATTATCCCAATCCATTCAATCCTAAAACAACTATCCGGTTTAGCGTTGCGGCGACGCATATGTCGCAACTACAGATTTATGATATAACTGGTCGCTTAGTGAGTACAGTAATCGATGAGCCATTGAGCCCGGGAGAGTATGCCATTCAATGGGATGGATCAGTATTTTCAAGCGGAATCTATTTTGCACGATTGACATCTGGTTCGAAAACAAAAACAGTCAAAATGATATTGCTGAAGTAGCAGTATCTTTAAAAGGAAATTTGTAATGAAAGTCGGTTTACTAACCAATGAAATTCCACCAATTGTTTATGGGGGTGTTGCCACGTGGATTATGAATTTCATGGATATGTTTGACAATGATGAAGACATTGAAATCATTCCAGTATTTTTAGCCCAGCTGGATGAACCACCCGCTGATTTTCCCGAACGATATCCAGGAATTCGCATTATTCATGGTCCCGATGATGTAAAAAAAGCCTTTGCTGACCTGGATGCCTGTATTAATAATCTCTGGGTTGCCTTTGATACTACGCGAACGATAAAAGAAACATATCCCGATATGGTCATGAGATCAGTCTGCCATTCGCTGATTAAAATGGAACATATCACTAACATGGGGGGCCCGATTACAGGCCAATATTTTGAACAAGAAATTACATTCCAATATTCTGATATTGTGGTTTTAATCAGTGAAGCAGAAAAACAACATTACATCTCTTTCGGATATGACAAATACGAATCAGTACCCCATGTAATATATAATAGTTATAAACCAAAACTTGATGATGAATCCTGGCGTCCCAATTATGATTTAAACGATATTGGCTACATTGGCAGACACGTACCGCGGAAGCGTCCGGATTTACCCATTTTTGCTGTAGAAAGATCCCAACGCAAAGACGTACGTGTTTTTAATATGGGTGTGGATTACCGAGGTGAGCAAGGGAATCCCTTCTGGGAAGAATTGGGTAGAAAACATCCTAAACAACTCGTCATTATTCCTTTTAGTTCAAATAAAGAGACAGCCCGTTTTTACTGGAACAGCATCGGCGCCAACAGCATCACAGGCATCTATGAACCATTCGGTTATACAATGTGCGAAACATTGGACAGAAGAGTACCTGCTATCGTGCAAAATATCGATGGTCCAAGCGAAATTACAGCAAATATTCAAGATTCAGTATTTATGTATAAAGTGGACCAGGACTTTGATAAAGATGTGGATAATTTTTTGCAGTCACTTGAAACGTTTTGGGCTTCACACACCGATGACCGGCGAACCATGGCCGAACACGCCCGAACTGCCCTGGACGATTTCCGTCCGGAAGTTATTAAAGTGAAATGGAAAGAGATTCTTCTGCACACAGAAGCAAGAGTTATTAAAAACTTAATTGGCGGGGCTGGCAGGCATTCAAAACAGGGTGACCCGGAAAAATCGGATAAGGGTTATGGCGGTTATGGCAATTGATTCAATTGCGAAGCAATACGATACCCGATGAAGGTGGTATATTAATTATTTCGGAAATAGTTTGTTGATTATCCTGGTATGCATTTTTACCATCTACCATGATTTTCCAATCACCGGATGGAATTTCCAGAGATAGTTCTTTTTTCATATCACCATTCAGCGCAACCAGAAACTTGTCCTTTAAAATATAAGCAACAGCCACTTTTTCACCCACATCCATGAATTCAAAATCTTCAGGTTTTGATCGGCGAAATTCAGGAGTCTGTTTTCTCAGCTCGATCAATCCTTTGTAATAATCAACCAGTTCAAGGTTCATCTCCCGCTCGTTCCAGTTCAGCCAGTTCGTTTCATTATCCTTTTCATAAGAATTATGATCGATCATACCGATATGCTTATCCGGAACGGTGGTTTCGGCAACGACTTTGCTCCGCGCCCATTCCTGGCCTTCATGCATGAAGACAATTCCCTGACTAGTAAACAGAAATAATACTCCCAGTTTATTCATCGCCAACAGATTGCCATCTACAAGGGCATTCTGTTCACGATTAATAATTTTATTATTTTTATTTACAAAACCTCCGGTGATGCGCAGTCGATCACCAAAGGTATAGTCATCATGGCTCTCCAGGTAGTTTACGCTGTGGGAAGGGTCAATATATTGCCCGGCAAATTCCCGAAGGGAACCCATGATCAAGCGTTGAAGAAACTTTTGACTGTCACCTTTGCGCAATTGACCAAAGAGAAAGCCCTTGTCATTAATATCAAACGTGCTGCCTTTTAGCCCATCCCTGAACTGATCATTGAATGAAGCCCAATCCATGTCCGAAAAACCCTGCGGATCATAGCCGTTCCCCCAAGGTTCCGCTATAATAATAACATTCGGATTAATTACTTTTAACTCATCAATAATTATTTGTCTTGTATCAGCGTCAATCAAATTGCCCAAGTCAAAGCGAAACCCGTCCACATGGTATTCCGTCATCCAATATTTAAGGCTCTCTAAAATGAGTTGACGCATTTTTAGATTCTCGGAACGAGTATCATTTCCACAGCCGCTGTGGGTAATGTAATCCCCATTTTCATCGAGTCTGAAAAACAATTCTCTATCTATATATTTCAACGGATGCCAGTCATAGTTAGACACGTGATTATAAACCACATCCATGATTACGGCAATCTCTTCAGAGTGGAATGCTTTAACCATATCTTTAAATTCTCTCACGGCTCTACCATCGGACCCGTTCCAGGCGTCGGGATCATCTGTTCCATCCGTTGCATAATACGATTCCGGGGCAAAAAAGAATGTGGTCATATAGCCCCAATGGTTTCGAGAATAGGGATTCCAATCGTTATACACCGGTGCATTCTTATCTTTATACGGAACTTCCACATTAGCGAATTCCTGTGCCGGTAGAATTTGTACCGCATTGATACCCATGGATTTTATATGTTCAATACCACTGTTCTGCCCGGGTTCAATCAGTCCAAAATAGGTTCCTTTCTGTTGGGCTGTGGATGTTGAATGCGCCGTCATATCTCGCACGTGCATTTCATAGATGATTAAATCACGTTGATCCATTTCCATCCAAAAATCACCTTCCCAATCGAAAGCATCATCAACAATTAATGATTTTGCCACATGGCGCATGGAATTCTGGGTTACAGCCGCTTTTGAATACGGATCGGCGATAATAATATCCGAATCATTTAATGGCCCTTTCAAACGGTAGCCGTAGAATGTACCCACACCAGTATTTTTTACTTCAAGGGTAAAATCACCATTTTCAAGTTTGGTCATTTCATATTCTGTACCGATTTCCGCTTCTGCTGTATCAAAAATGACTAAAAATACATCATTGGATTTTGGTGCATGGATTTGAAATGTTGTACTGTTTTCAGACACAAATGTGCCATATGATAATGGGCTGGTTATTATATTCATTGGTTTATTCTGACACGAAATTAGTATTAGTAAAGTGGAGAGTATGACTGCTGATTGTAAATTCTTCATTTCTATTAAGTCTTAAATAAATGAGTCACTAACTTAAAAACATCGGACTATTCGATAATGAAAAAACTTATCATAATTATATTTATTTTTCTTTCAGGGTGCGCTGAAAAGGAAAAAGGAACTATGTTTTTTATTCCAACCCAACAGTTGCATCCCGGGGAGTCCCTGATAATAGACATGGGACTATACAAGAAACAATCTTCAGTTTCTATTCATTTTTCGGAGCATCCGCAAATGAATATTGAATTCAACAAAGAAACTGACACATTGGTCATCTCCACCAAAGAAAATACGGCATCTTTTTCTATGGTTCCTTTTACGGCAAATGGTCAGGCACAAAATTTACTGGTCCGCCTGAAGGAAATGGTTCCCCATACATTTACGTTTGAACCCGATGACAATGATACTGTTGTGGTGGTTATGGGCGGTTTTAATGATTGGTCTCGTTCTCAATTAAAGATGGAAGATGATGATGGTGAGGGGCTTCTGGAAAAAACTGTGTTTCTTGACCCGATTCGCCACGAATATAAATTTGTAGTAAATGACGAAGAACTGATCGATCCGGATAATCCCGTATTTGTTTCCAATAATATTGGCGGATGGAATTCTATCTTGGATTTATCAGGTCATAAAACAGGATCGCCTGGGAAAATATTCAAGGATAAAGAATTTAATGATAAATATACTTTTATGTATGAACCATCAGCAGATGGCGCCGCCCTAAGAGATATTGTAACTACACTGGATAATGAATTGCTGCATCCTGATGTGTATGATTTAGACATAAATAAAATTATTGTATACAAGCGGGGATTAAAAACAGGACGACTACGGATTGCTGCAGTCGATGAACTGGACAGAGTTGTATTGGAAAATCATACTGAAATAATTGGTGATAAAGCATTAAACGTCAATAGCCACAGAGATTCATGGTATTTTTCTGTTTTATACAGCTTAATGGTTGACCGTTTTTATGATGGTAACGCTGAAAATAACACCGTGATAGATGATCCGGACTTACCTTATCTATTTAATTTTAAAGGTGGAGATCTATCTGGAGTTTATGAAAAACTGATCAATGGATATTTTAGAAATTTAAATGTTTCAGCATTGTGGATTTCCCCTATTCAGCAACAGCCGGACAGCGCCTTTACGGAATTTGTTGACCCCTATAGAAAAGTATCCGGCTATCACGGTTACTGGCCCATTTCAGCCAAAACCATTGATCCTCGATATGGGACGGAAGAAGAGTTGCAACAAATTGTTAATAATGCTCATGAACAGGATATGAAAATCATTTTGGATTTTGTGTCTAACCACACTCATCGAGAACATCCATACGTTACAAATAATAGGCAATGGTTTGGAAATGTAAATTTGCCGGACGGGAGAAAGAATATTCGACTTTGGAGCGAGGAAACGCGGTTAACCACATGGTTTGATACGTTTTTACCTTCTTTCGATTATCCGGCGAATCCTGACGCAATTACACAAGTGACTGATGATGCTATATGGTGGTTGGAGACCTATGGCTTTGATGGGTTCCGTCAGGATGCCGTGAAGCACGTTCCCCATGATTTTTGGAGGGATTTGACATCAAAAATGCGAACACTGGACAATGAAAAAACTTATTACCAGATAGGTGAAACATTCGGTTCGGATCAATTGATTCGCAGTTATGTCAATCCCGGCGAATTGGATGCCCAGTTTAATTTTGGTGTTTATTTTAATGCACGATGGCAGTTCAGTGGACAAAAAGCGGAATTTTCTCAACTGGCTGAAGTGATTGAAAACAATCTGATTGCCTTTGATCCAATTCACCTTATGGGCAATATTACATCCAGCCACGATCAAGTGCGCTTTATAGCCTTTGCGGATGGTCAAATGGATTTCAGCGATAATGGAACTGAACGATCATTTTTAAATCCCCCGGGAGATGTTAACAGAAAATCCAGTTATGGTAAACTCCAGAATTTTTACGCTTTGAATATCAGCTTGCCGGGTGTTCCTGTCATATATTATGGAGAAGAAATTGGCATGATGGGCGCTGGAGATCCGGACAATCGCAGAATGATGCGTTTTGGTGATGATCTTGGCCTCAATGAAATTTTGCACAAAGAAGTAATTAGCAGCCTTAATAAACTACGTCGTACATATACTGCCCTATCTTTGGGAGATGTGAGCACTTTGCTGGCTGATGGTCCTCTGTTGGTTATGCTGAAAAAATATTTTAATGAAGAAATATTGGTTGTTTTTAATCAGGGGTCTAAAGACGAAAACATTGATTTGGACCCCCGTTACAATTATGAGTCAGTTTTTACAACTCAGCCGCAAAGCCGACTCCATACAAATACTGTTGTGCTAAAACCATACAGCACCATGTTTATTATAAGAAAATAGAATGAGACAACAGGAAAACATAATAACATTAACTGGATAAGAAAAAACCATCAAGGCAAGGAACTTCCTTCAGGGCGATGGCTAATCCAAGCCCAAATCGGTCATGAGGTGATGGCTAAAAAAGTATTGCTGCTAAAATAATCAGCTAAATTCGCTTTTTTCCGGTAGATCTCTTTTTGGATATTTCATGGTGCGGCTATGGCCGTCCACACTGTCACGATAGAGCAACACATCACCGTTAAGGTCATCGGCAATGACCCAATCCTGTTGATCAATCAAGACCGGATCGCCAATCTTATATTGATTACCTGTTTCTTTTTTTGTTTCAATCATGCTACACCTGTTGACTGAAAATCTTGATGAGGTCCACAACTCTGTTCGAGTAACCCCATTCGTTGTCATACCAATTTATTGTTTTTACAAAGCGTTTATTAACGACCGTTGTGAAAGGGGCGTCGAAAATGGATGAGTGAGGATTACCTATAATATCTGACGAAACGATGGGAGTATCCTCGTATTGCAAAATCGAAGTCAGTCTGTCCGTAGCAGAAGCCTCCTTGACAGCCTGGCAAATATCATCAGCGGTAACATCTGTTTTCAATTCTGTAATCAAGTCGACGATGGAACCATCAGCCACAGGTACCCGCATGGCAATACCGTCCAGTTTACCATTCAATTCAGGTAATACTTTCCCCACCGCACGCGCAGCGCCGGTGGTGGTAGGAATAATATTTTCAGCGGCGGCCCGGCTGCGGCGCCAATCGGAATGAGGAACGTCAGCCAGCCGCTGATCATTGGTATAGGCATGAATCGTATTGATAACACCGTATTCAATCCCGAAAGCATCATTCAGGACTTTTACCATAGGCGCCAGGCAATTTGTGGTGCAGGATGCATTAGAAACAATTTTATGTTCATTCGTAAGACCGTCTTCATTGACACCAATAACCAATGTGTAATCTATGTCATCTTTGGCTGGTACAGTGAGGATAACTTTATCGGCGCCGGCATTCAAATGATTCTGAAGTTGTTCTTTGGTACGAAACACACCGGTAGCCTCCACGACAACATCGACGCCAAGGTCTGCCCATGGCAGATCACCCGGATTTGGTTCCGAAAGCATTTTAACTTCATGATTGGTTGTGTTTAAGATACCATCAACGACAGTGACTGTATCATTTAAACGCCCCATAACTGTATCATATTTAAGGAGGTATGCCAATGCGTCATCATCCGCCAAGTCGTTTATTGCTACAACTTTAATGTCCTTCTGATTGTTTAAAATCCTGAAAACAGTTCTTCCGATTCGTCCAAATCCGTTAATCGCTACCTTCATGATGTCGCCTCCAAATTGCCATATGCTTTTACCAATTCCAGAATACGCTGGGAGTAGCCATATCCGTCATCATACCAGCTGATAGTTTTCAAAAGTTTTCCTGCTGCAATCATGGTCGCTTGTGCATCAAATACCATGGAACGGCTGTCGCCCACCACATCGCTGGAGACAATTGGGTCATCTGTATATCCAATAATATTTTTTAATGGTCCCTCAGATATCTCTTTCATTTTAGCATTCAGCTCATTCACCGTTGGGAGTCTTTTCAATTCAGTGGTAAGATCCACACACGATCCATCGGGGATGGGTACGTTAAAAGCGATTCCCGCGATTTTCCCTTTCAAGTGCGGTAATATAGATTCCACTAATTCCGGAGACCGAGTTTGGTTCGGAATAATATTTTCTACCGCGGAGCGACTCCGGCGTAAATCAGAACGTACGCTGTCTGCAAGAGGTTGATCAGACGTATAGGCATGAACCGTAGTCATCATGGCTTTTTCCAGACCATATTCTTTGTCTAATATATCCAGCATTAAAGCCAATACTTGAGTTGTGGATGAGGAAGGGGATACAATTTTGTCTTCGATTGAAATTTCGTTATCATTTAATCCCATTACTACAATTCTGTCCATCGGGTCTTTCGGGGGAGTGGTAACAATGACACGTTTGGCTCCGGCTTCGAGGTATTTTTCCAATTCTGTTCGGGGCCAGATACGACCGGTACAATCGATAATAATATCCGCCCCAAGGGCATCCCAGGGTAATTGGCCGGGGCCGGATCCTGGCAATATGCGTACTTTTTGTTTCCCAAAATGGATAAAATGGTCTTCCAGGTAGGCTTCGGTTTCTACGGGTCCGTAGACGGTATCGTGATGCAATAAATAAAAAAGCGCTTCGGGATCAGCCAGGTCGCTTACTCCCACGAAATTCAATTGTGGATCGTCAAATCCAAGCCTTAAAAGATTTCGGCCGATTCTGCCGAATCCGATAATTCCAATGTTCATTCTTTATCCTATTTCCAAGCCAAAAGTTATTTAGTAACTATTATATGAGTCACTAACAATCGACCTATAAAATATGAAAGACTATTTATAATAAGACTTATCCATCCTATTATTATTTGTTAAATTTATTCTATGTAAATCATTGCATAAAGTCTTATTGAAAGGATATAATATGTCTGTTAAACAATTTTTACCGGCGAAACATTTTTCGGATAACGCGTGGATAAAATCTCATAATCAATACCAAGAGATATATGATAAGTCAATTCAGGATCCCAATGCCTTTTGGAGTGAACATGCAGAGCGGATTACCTGGTACAAGAAATGGGACTCCGTAAGCGATTACGATTTTAAAAAAGCGGAAATTAAATGGTTTGCCGGTGGAAAACTCAATGTAAGCTACAATTGTCTGGACCGCCATGTGGCCGCTGGGCAGGGTAGCCGAACTGCTCTTATTTGGGAAGGCAATAATCCGGAGGAAGATCAGCGCTATTCATATAGTGAGTTGCTGGATGAAGTACAAAAATTTGCCAATGTGTTAAAAAGTATGGACGTTGAAAGAGGGGACAGGGTATGTATGTATATGCAGATGATTCCCCAATTGCCCATTGCTATGCTGGCCTGCGCACGAATTGGTGCGGTTCATTCAATTGTTTTCGGTGCATTCAGCTCTGATTCTCTGAGGGATCGCATTAACGATTCAGAATGCAAGGTACTCATTACGCAGGACACAGGCGTCCGAGGAACGAAACAAAACATCTCTATGAAAGCCAACGCGGACAATGCTGTTTCGCAGACACCATCCATTAAAAACGTTGTCGTAGTACAACGGACGGGAGAAACCGTGAACATGAGTGAGAGAAGAGATCTGTGGTGGCATGAGGAAATGGCAAAAGCAGATACTGATTGTAAACCGGAAGAAATGGATGCAGAAGATCCGCTATTTATTTTATATACATCCGGTTCCACGGGCAAACCCAAAGGCGTGCTGCACACCACCGGTGGATATTTAGTATATTCGGCTCTGTCACATGAAATGATATTCGATTATCACGAGGATGATATTTTCTGGTGCACGGCAGACATCGGCTGGATTACCGGACACTCCTACATTGTGTATGGACCTCTGGCCAATGGCGCTACATCCGTTATGTTTGAAGGTGTGCCAAACTATCCGGACTATGGGCGTTTTTGGGACATTGTGGATAAGCATAAAATCAACTTGTTTTACACAGCCCCGACTGCATTACGCGCATTGATGAAAGAAGGCGATGAATTTGTCACCAGCCGTGACTTGTCTTCCCTGCGCCTGTTGGGGACTGTTGGTGAACCCATCAAAGAGCCGGAATGGATGTGGTATTATAACGTTATCGGCAAAGGAAACTGTCCCATTGTCGATACGTGGTGGCAGACAGAAACCGGAGGTATTCTGATTACTCCACTCCCTGGCGCCACGCCCATTAAGCCCGGTTCGGCGACATTTCCGTTTTTTGGAATTGAGCCTGTCCTATTATCGGAAGATGGGCAGGAAATTGAAGGGAATGATGTTTCCGGCTTGCTGGTCATAAAGACATCCTGGCCGGGGCAGATGAGAACGCTTTATGGCGATCATAAACGCTTTTTTGAAACCTATTTTTCCCAGTTCCCGGGATATTTTTTCACTGGGGATGGCGCCCGTCGGGATGAAGATGGTTATTACTGGATCACCGGCAGGGTAGATGATGTATTAAATGTATCCGGTCATCGTATCGGTACCGCTGAAGTAGAAGGTGCCATCGGCAAAGCTAACGGTGTGGCAGAAGCAGCTGTTGTGGGATTTCCCCATGATATCAAAGGTCAGGGCATTTACGCATTTGTGACACTCATGACCGGCGTGGAAAATTCAGAAGAAATTGAAAAGGATATTCGGGCCTCAGTTACAGCAGAGATTGGCCCACACTCTAAACCGGATAAAATTCAGTTCACTCCGGCATTGCCCAAAACACGATCCGGAAAAATAATGCGCCGGATCTTAAGAAAAATCGCTGAAGGAGATACGGATAACATGGGTGATATCTCCACGTTGGCTGACCCAACGGTTGTAGAAAATCTGGTCGCCGGATCAAAATAAACAAGGCATATACAGTCATTCATCATTAATCCGATAAATCGGGTTAGTGATGAATGAAATGTTGTTTTGTGTTCTTAATTAACTATTCCCTTTTTTTGTTTTTCGTAAATAATTGATAATCTCCCCTATAATACTTACTGCAATTTCCGGAACGGTTTGAGCGTGGATATCCAGTCCAACAGGCGCCTGAACCCGATTCAAATCATCTTTAGAAAACCCTTCTTTTTCCAGTCCTTGAGCCAAAATTTTCCATTTACGCTTGCTGCTTATCAGTCCAATCCATCCTGCTGATGAGTTAAGGAGCCATCGAATTAATGTTAAATCATGATGGTGTCCACGGGTGGCTACCAAAGCCATATCTGACGGTTGAAGAATGCTCCCTTCAATTAGTGTACCAATAGGTTCAAAAGAACGAGATAAGGCGTTTGGGAATCTTTCCTCACTGACAAAGGATTTCCGATCATCATGAATAGTAATGTTTATATCAATATAATGAGCAAGTTCTGCCACTGCTTTTCCCACATGTCCGCCTCCAAAGATATGGAGAACCGGTTCCGGAGCAATATACCGATATAGATGAATCGCATCTTTTGTAAGAATGGTTTTATTTTTCTTACCCTCAAACAATTCATCTACTTGAATATTATGAATCTGATTTTGTTGTCCCAATGCTTGACGCGTTATTTTTTTTGTATGAAAATGATATGTCGTGAGCCAAGCTTGCCCCTCACTGTTATCAGTTAATCCGGTCCAAAAAGACTGTACATTATTTGTAAAAGGCTCAACAGCGACTTTTACGGTGCCGCCGCAAAGGCCCCCGTCTTTGGATAAATCATCGTTTGTAAAATCAAAGGACTCTAGTGCAGTTTGGTTATTTTCCAGTGAAACCAAGGCGAGATCGATTACTTCCTTTTCCATGGTTCCCCCACCAATCGTGCCTACAATTTCTCCAGATTTACATACCAGCATCATTGGGTAATCTTTCCTTGGAACGGATCCTTTCCATTCCATGACTGTACAGAGTGCGCAAGGTTCACTAAAGTCAAACTCAAGTAATTGTCGGTAAAATCGTTTTTCCATCAGACCCTTAAATTATGGATTATTATTCAGAAAAATCATGATTGCTTCGAGGGCTGCCCGCCCGAGACTTCTCGCTTTATCGGACAGATTTGTGAAATCAATACCTTCGCCTCGTGGGTCCACATCAGCGATTTTCAGGCCAGGTTTCATGGGGACGGATGGATGAATCAATCCTCGGACCAACCCGGAAAAGGGAGCAAGAATTTCAGTGGTATAATCGATGGTACCAAGACATTGCTTCTCTTCTACCATATCTCCAAAATCAACGGTCCATTTCAATTTCCCTTTATTCGATGCATAAAGTACACGACGATTTGATTCACCACCAATGGATCCGGGGATATCGGTATTTTTCATTGGTTCGCCTTCAGAAATGATTTTTCCAAGGTTGTGACCTCGCATCGTTTCAATAACAGTATGACAATTTTGATTAGCAGAAAATCCGGGACCAAAACCAATAACATGGTCAGCCCAACCCCTGTAATTTTCATAATAGGATTTTATCATCCTGGCATCAACCAAAATCGTTGGAGAAATGGATCGAATGTTTTCTGGATCATCGTTAAAAATGGGAATAAAATCAGTATGGATCATTTTGTCAAATTGATTTATGCAGATATGTTTTCCCAGAATTCCTGCAACAGATGTTTCTCCATCGATGATTGCATCACTGAATGTAACGGATCGTCGAATAGCCAGGGGTGGATTAATTTCACTGAGAATGACTTTAAACCCGGCCTTGGTTAGTGAGACGGCGGTTGCACTGCCAATTTCTCCAGCTCCCCGAATCCAGATTAATGGTTGTGGTTCATCCATTTTCATTTTTTTTCAGTGTAATAAGTATCCATATCTAAAATGATTCCACGATCATTCACCGGAAAATAAGTGATATTATCCTTATGGGTATTCAATAATTCCCGCCCACCGGAATCGCCGGAAATGTTTAACAATTCATCACGGTAAATTTGTGAAAAAAAAGCGGGATGTCCATGAATTCCTTGAAAAGTTGGAATAAGAATTTTTGACCTGTTTGTTTTTAATTCATTCAATATTGTATCGATGGTTTCTTTTTGAATAAAGGGTTTATCACCCAGGCTAAACCCAAAATAATCACAGTTTATTTGTGTGGATTCTACACCCAATTTTATCGATTCAGATAACCCATCTTGATATTGATTATTTTTGATGATTTTAATTTGTTTTTTGATGGATAAAGAGATTGCTTCAGTCATCCTTTCATAGTCATGTCCTGTGATAAGCAAGATTTCAAAATCATGATTAAGATACGACTCTATGGTTTGTTCAATAACCGTTTTGTCGCCAATCTTATCTAATAGTTTATTGGGTGGATGTCTTGTGGATGATCCGGCGGCGGGGATAATCATCGAAATTTTCATGAAATCTGTTTCCACCAAGTTTTTTTCACGCTGCCGAAATAAACAGGCGATGAAGTAGTTGAAGCAATGCTTTCTCCAAGAGAGCGAGCCTTTTCAGGATAAGCATCTGCTTTATTCACGAAATAAATTTTGGAAATAGGTTCTGGTATTTTTGATAAATATCCTTTATGGCTCGTGACCACTTCAGCGACAAGTTCAGCGTCAATTGCGGTTGTATCGTTTATATGCCAAAGAGATTTGAAAATTTCCGGCCGATGAACTTTACCATCACTCATTTTGCTCCCAATGACATCAGCCCCGACTAATATAACAACATGGGAAGCGAATGGAGGAATGGCAGGATCGTTATCATTGTGGGCTTTTAAAGGAAGATCTCGGGCGCCATCTGCTTCAAATACAGTTGTGTCCGCATCTAAAAGAAGCGGCTGCAGTTCGGAGGGTTTAAAGCCTTGATATTTATCAACACCAATCTTTTTCTTTAATAAATACAGTGGAAGATGATCTTCAAACAGATTTTTAACTGTGTTTTTCGGTTTTAATAAAACGATTGGAAAAATCGGAGATGGCCCCGCTTTTACGATGGATGTCAGCAAAACCCGGCTGTACTGTTGGACCAATTCATGTCCCAGTTGATACAGCAGAGATGTTTTTCCACCTCCGCCAAATAAAGCAATGCAAAGTTTGAGGGGTGAATTAAATAGATTTAAGAATTCTTTTGGCTGCGGCATGGTAAATATATGTGATCAAATTAGTAAATATTTTACAGCGATTTTAACATATTTATTATCAGTAGGTTTTGGAATTGTTCATTTAGATTAATAATTTTGTGTATCATTGTATCCATTCTGGAATGGAAAAAGGGGCTGGGCTTTCAACTCGCCCCTTTTTTATTCATAAACGCAATGATGTATAGATTTGCTGAAATTGAAATAAAACATGGAAAATCAAATTAATATAATTAGTGGAAATATTGTCGATGTCATCCATCGGAAAATATTCTCAGGTGAAATTCATATCCAAAATGGCCTTATCCGAAAAATAGTTGAAACGGATTCAATCGAAAAACAATATATTCTACTGGGATTTATCGACAGTCACATTCATATCGAAAGTTCCATGCTTGTTCCATCAGAATTTGCTCGGATTGCTTCCGTCCATGGAACGGTGGCAACGGTTTCAGATCCACATGAAATTGCCAACATTCTTGGCATTAAGGGTGTTCAGTTCATGATCGAAAATGCAGCCTCTGTCCCATTCAAATTTTATTTTGGCGCTCCGGCCTGCGTTCCGGCAACGCCATTTGAAACGGCTGGAGCCCAGATTACATTAAGCGATTTAGAAACATTATTTCAAAAGAAAGAAATTTTGTATTTATCGGAAATGATGAATGTTCCTGGTGTGCTGAATAATGCCCCAGGCGAAGTGGAAAAATTAAATCTTGCCCGGAAATATGGTAAGAAGGTGGATGGCCATTCCCCGGGGTTGCGTGGTAAGGATGCAGAAAAATATGTGAAATCCGGTATAACCACAGACCACGAATGCGTCACGCTGGAAGAAGCACGGGAAAAAATCAGCTATGGAATGACCATTCAGATTCGGGAAGGATCCGCCGCAAAGAACCTGGACGACTTGATGCCTTTGATTGATGAATTTCCTGAAAAGGTTATGTTTTGCAGCGATGACCGGCATCCGGATGATTTAGTGGAAAGCCATATCAGGGATATGGTTATTCGGGCAAAGAATGCCGGGTATGATTTATTTAATATCCTTCAAGCCGCATGCGTGACTCCTGTAAAACATTATGGTCTTAATGTTGGGCTGCTGCAAAATAATGATCCGGCCGATTTTATTATCGTGGATAATTTAGATGAAATGAATATTCTATCCACGTTTGTTAACGGAGTAAAAATCGCAGATATAAATGGACCGCTTCTTTCAACCCAAACGGTGGAAAAAGTGAATAGTTTTAACGTTAGCCAAAAATCTGTTGATGAATTTTCAGTTGTTGCTAAAACGGGGAAAATTCGCGTGATAAATGTAATTGATGGACAACTTATCACGAAAACATCTTTAGAAATACCCAAGGTAGAAAATGGTTTCGTTGTTCAGGATATTGAGCACGATCTCCTTAAAATTACCGTTGTGAATCGGTACAGGGATACAAAACCCGCTGTGGCATTTATCCGAAATTTCGGATTGAAATCGGGCGCCATTGCGTCATCGGTGGCTCATGACTCACACAATATTGTTGCAGTGGGAGCAACCGATGAGGATCTTTGCAACGCTGTCAATCTGGTCATTAAACACAGAGGCGGTGTTTGCGTGGTGTATGGGGATGTTGAAAATGTGATTCCACTTCCAGTTGCGGGTATCATGACGGACGGGGACGGATACGAAGTCGGGAAAGGATATGCAGAATTGGATAGATTGGCTAAAGAGATGGGATCAATTTTAAATGCTCCATTTATGACTCTTTCATTTATGACCTTGTTAGTCATTCCGGACTTAAAATTAAGCGATCAAGGATTATTTGACGGAAAATCGTTTGAATTTACTTCTTTATTTTCCGGTGAATCATGAGAGGGTGCTCTGTCCCAATGAATCGGGATCGAATAAGATAATAAATCAGGAATTAGCCAATAGAATAATACATAGTATGTCGAATATACTCTACATACTATGCATAATAAGCTTTATATTATTCCGTGAATCTATTGCATACATTACCGAATATCATTGATTACCAAACACTGAAAGGCGCTCTGGTATCTTATAAATCAAAACGGGATAAAATTTCACACTTAATTAAGACCGGTGAAATAATTCGTATTAAAAAGGGATTGTACGTTCTAAATGAATCGTATCGTCGGGGAAATATATCTCTAGAACATGTATCCAATTTATTGTACGGCCCGTCTTATGTCTCGCTGGAGTACGCCTTGTCTTATTATGGATTTATCCCAGAGAAAGTAGAAACCCTGACAGCAGTCACCACCGGAAGAAGCCGTGTATTCAAAACGCCGTTGGGTGTGTTTACCTATCGCTATATTGCCCTGCCCTCATTCTCATCAGGGATGGAGATTATTGAATTTCAGCCGGGTATCAGTTTTATGATGGCATCCCCGGAAAAAGCCCTTGCTGATTTTATCCAAAGTCAAAAAGGCGTTCCAAGTCATTCCACCCAACAATATGAGCAGTACTTATTCGAAAACATCCGATTGGATTCAAGACTGTTATCCAACTTGAGTCTCCGTGAACTGAAAACGTTTTCAGCGGCCTATAAATCGCAAAAACTATCACGACTATGCCAAATCATAAAACAGATGCAACACGTGGGTGCATAATGCATAAATCCATCAAACAAATGCTCAATAAATACCAGTGTCAAACAACAGGAGACAGTATCAATGCCCTACGTGAAATTCTGCAGGAAATTGCCTTGCTGGGATTATGGAGAAGTAAATTTTTTGAACACGGGGCTTTTTATGGCGGCAGTGCATTAAGGATTCTTCACGGATTAGACAGATACTCTGAAGATTTGGATTTTTCATTATTAAAAAGAAATGATGTTTTTGACTTTAATCGTTTTTTTATTCCTCTTCAAAAAGAAATGGAAGCTTTCGGGTTTGAAATATCCATTAATCAAAAAGTGAAAAAAGTTCAAACCTATATCGAATCCGCATTTATCAAAACAAATACATTCACGCAAATGCTTCTGATTTCATCCGATCAATCCATTGTACGTGGCCTTCACCCAAAGCAATTACTGAAAATAAAATTAGAAGTGGATACCCATCCGCCATTAGGGTTTGAAACGGAAATCAAATATCTTTTGCATCCCATTTCATTTCCCGTAAAAATTTTTACTTTACCCAATTTATTTGCAGGAAAAATGCACGCCATTTTATGTCGAAATTGGAGCCAGCGAATAAAAGGTAGGGATTGGTATGATTTAATTTGGTATCTCTCAAATTATCCGGAACTTAATTTAGAGCATTTAGAACTCCGTATGAAAAATAGTGGTCACTTAGATTCTGAAGAAAAACTAACCAAAGACAAATGTTTACAATTACTCACGGATAAAATCAATGGTTTGGATATTAACAAAGCAAAAAAAGATGTGGAAAAATTTATAAAAAATGGTGATTTATCTCTTTGGTCACCGGAATTTTTTCTTGATATAATCCAAAGAATAGAGTGGAAAACTTGAGCATAATAGGACACTCTTTACCCAGACCAGATGCGGCTGGAAAAACCACTGGAAAGACACGTTTTCTCACAGATATTTCTGTTAAAAATATGGTTTATGGCGCTCCTGTTTATTCATCAATTCCTTTTGGTGAATTCAATAATATTGACCTTTCAAAAGCAGAAAAGGTTAATGGATTTATTACTTTAGTTTTGGCGCAAGATATTCCCGGTGAGAACCAGGTAGGCGTCATTATACATGACCAACCTCTGTTTGCGGACAAAACAGTTCGATACGTTGGTGAAAGTATAGGACTGATTGTTGCCAAAACCCCGGAAGCAGCTTTAAAAGCGGCAAAATTGGTTCAAGTTGATTACGACGAAAAAAATCCCTGTTTGTCTATTCATGAAAGTCGAGATGCCACAGGAAATTTTATCCACGAAACAAACGTAGCCTGTCATCATCGGATCCAGAAGGGAAACATTGATTCAGGATTTGCTGAAGCAGATCAGATTATTGAAGCCCGTTTTAAGACACCCTATCAGGAGCATTATTATTTAGAACCACAGGCTTGTATCGTCATCCCCCAGAAGGATGGAAAGATTAAAATCCTTGGCTCACTTCAATGCCCGTTTTATATCCAAAAATCAGTAGCAAAGGTATTTGGACTTCCCCTTGGAAAAGTGCTGGTTGAGCAAGCGCCCACAGGAGGAGCGTTTGGTGGAAAAGAAGATATCCCATCGGAAATCTGCGCCCGCGCAGCCGTGGCCGCCATGAAAATTGGGTCGCCGGTGAAGGTGGTTTATAATCGTCGTGATGATGTACAACTCACTAGCAAGCGTCACCCATTTCAAATGCATTATAAAGTGGGAGTGAAGAATGATGGTACTTTAGTGTCCGCAAAAATTCTTTTGGAAGAAAATGCCGGTGCCTACGCCACCTTATCAACGGTTGTTTCATATCGTTCGGCGGCTCACGCCATGGGTCCATACGTGATTCCCAATATCAATGTGGATTCTAATTCTTACTACACAAACTTACCGCCAACGGGCGCCTTTCGAGGATTTGGCTCGCCGCAGGCTGCCTTTGGCCACGAAAGAATGATGGATATTATTGCAGGTAAGCTGAAAATGGATCCCATGGAATTACGGTTAAAAAATATTGTTAAACCCGGTTTACAAACTCAAACAGCGCAAACATTAAATGAAAGTGTAGGCGCAGAAGAAACTATAGAAAAAGCAGCGGATCTTGCCCAATGGAACAGCTTTTACCCTGACCAGTCTGGCCGGTACAAACATGGACTTGGCATGAGCACAATCCATTATGGAAATTGCCTGGGAGCAGCGGGATGGCACATGGATGGTTCAGGTGTAAATATTAAAATTTTATCTTCCGGAGAGGTCCATGTGGCCTATGGTTTGATTGAAATGGGGCAGGGATCCGAAATGGTGGTGACACAAATGACGGCAGAAGCACTCGGTATTTCGCCAAATCGGATAAAGGTGCTTCCCACAGATTCTGCCCAGGTTCCTGATAGCGGCCCCGCCGTGGCAAGCCGGAATGTGGTCATGACCGGGAATGCAATTCGCGACGCAGCAAAAAAACTCTTGCCGATCCTCAAGAAATCCGCATCTGAATTAATGGACTGTGATGAATCTAATATCATCATCAGAAATGATAAAGTGACCGATGTCATTTCCAATACTGAAATCATGTTTCATGAATTATGCGATTTCATGGAAAAGTCAAATATAGATATGGAATTCACCGGATGGTGGCATACCCCAAAGTTGAAATACGATGCAGAAACGGGGATTGGGGAAGCTTATTTTTCCTATTCCTTTGCCACTCACATTGCAAAAGTCCGGGTGGATACGCTCACAGGCCAGGTGTTTGTTGACAAAATATTTGCCGCCCATGATGTAGGCAAAGCCATCAATCCTGCGGGAATTGAAGGACAAGTAGAGGGAGGTGCTGTGCAAGGAATTGGTTGGGCAATTACAGAAGATTTCAAAATGAATCGAGGTGTAGTTACCACACCAAACTTATCCACCTATTTATTACCGACAGCTTTAGATAGCGCAGAGGTATCAACCATTATTGTTGAAAAACCTGAACCGGAAGGTCCTTGGGGCGCTAAAGGGATTGGAGAACCGAGTATCATTCCAACGGCCGGAGCCATTGCCAATGCAGTGAGTTCTGCATTGGCAATTCAAATGAACGAAATTCCCCTAACCTCCGAACGGGTATTGAAAAGTTTGAGCGAAGCGAAATAATTATGAACGGAATATCAACTTTATTTACCTTGATTATTACACAACGCTTGTGTAATAATCAAGGACGATTCTCTTTTAAAAACCAAGATGCACATGAAACTAAACTCTAAAAAAACGTTACTCACAAACTGTCGCATTGTAAATCCTTACGGGGAAATTGACTTCGTCGAAAACGGGTCAATCCTGATTGAAGATGGTATTATTAAAGATATCGGTCATATTAAGTCCTCCATTTCAGTTGATGAAACAATTGATTTAAACGGAAAGACTGTTCTTCCCGGGATGATTAATGCTCATGCCCATTTATACTCTGCCTTGGCTATGGGGATGCCATTTCCTAAAGGAAACCCAACTAACTTTACGGAATTACTTGAACAAGTCTGGTGGATTTTAGACCGGGCATTGGACAAAGAAAGCACAAAAGCATCTTATGAAGCAGGATTGTTGGACCATCTTCGCTACGGTGTAACAACAGTGATCGACCATCATTCCAGTCAAAACTTTGTAGAAGGGTCACTAGAATTGTTGGCAGAAACAGCAAAACAATTTGGAATAAATATTTCCAGTGCTTTTGAAATGACAGACCGAAACGGTTCTCAAACTTTCCGGGAAAGTTTAAATGAAAATATTCATTTTTATAAAACCCATAAAAATTCAGAAACAGTACGACCCCTCATGGGGTTGCATGCATCATTTACGTTGTCTGATGAATCATTGGGACAAATAGCTGAACAATTACAGCAACTATCGAACTGGGGCATTCATGTCCATACAGCGGAAGATAAGGCTGACCAAACAGATGCAGAGGACCGTGGGTATACATCTGTCATTCAACGTCTTGATTCATTTGGATTGCTGAACGAAAATAGCCTGGTCATCCATGGTATCCATTTTCAACCAGGTGATTCCAAAATCATAAAACGCACTGGGGCAATGCTGGTACATAATCCATCATCCAACGCCAATAATCAGGTGGGAATGACATCATCGGAACTCATCGAAGATTTAGATGCGGGATTAGGAACGGATGGCATGCAGGGAAACATGCTGGCTGAAGCAAAGGAAGGGACTCTGGTTCGAAGTAGTCACTTGCCCGGAGGATCGGATAGTGTGAATTATGCGGAACTGCTCTTTAAACACAATCCAGCTATTGCCACAAAATTATTCAACCGAAAAATAGGAAAACTCGATCCCGGTTATTCTGCGGATTTGGCAATTTTTGATTATCATCCCAAAACCACTTTCCATGCCGGGAATTGGATTGGCCATACCTTATTTGGACTGGATAAACCCAGCGATGTAATGATAGCAGGCAAATTCAGAATTCGAGATTATAAATTTACAGAAATATCAGAAATTGAAATTTTAAACAATGCTCAGGTCCAGTCGAACCGGCTTTGGAAAAAAATGGACGCAATTGAAGGAAATAAATAGGTGAGAAACATCGATTACAATCAAATTTTAGAAAAAGCGAAAGCCTACAAACCGGAAATATCCCGGTTTTTAAGAGATCTTTTGGCCATCCCCAGTGAAAGCTGCCAGGAGGAACAGGTTATCCTGCGGATAAAAGAAGAAATGGAAAAAGTGGGATTCGATCGAACGGAAATTGATGAAATGGGAAATATTTACGGGTTTATCGGAAATGGTAAAACGGTGATTGCAATGGATGCCCATATTGATACTGTTGGCGTGGGGAATATAAAAAACTGGGACTATGATCCGTACGAAGGATACGAGGATGACGAAATTATTATCGGCCGAGGAGCATCGGATCAAACCGGCGGCATGGCATCCATGGTTTATGCAGGAAAGATTATCAAAGATTTGAGATTGGAAGCCGATTATACGTTGGTGGTGACGGGAACCGTCCAGGAAGAAGATTGCGACGGACTTTGCTGGCAGTATATTCTCGATAAGGAAAAACTTAAACCCGAATTCGTAGTCAGCACTGAATCCACATCCTGCAGAATTTATCGCGGTCATCGAGGTCGGATGGAGATAAAGGTAAGCACGCCGGGTGTCAGCTGCCATGGCTCTGCGCCGGAGCGGGGAGATAATGCCATTTTTAAGATGGCGCCCATCCTCATGGAACTGGAACAACTTAACCATGAGTTGAAAGATGACGAATTTCTTGGGAAAGGGACTTTAACTGTATCCGAAATATTTTACAGTTCCCCATCAAGGTGCGCGGTGGCAGATGGATGCTCAATTTCTATCGATCGCAGATTGACATTGGGTGAAACACCGGAGTCTGCTATGGAGGAGATTCGCAACCTGCCATCGGTGAAAGCAGCCAAAGCGACGGTGGAAATGTATAATTACGCAAAACCATCCTATACGGGTTTTATCTATCCCACAGAAGCTTTTTTCCCAACCTGGGTTATTGACGAAGACCACATTGTAACGCAATCTTTGGTTGAATCCTACCAGTCCCTGTTCAAAAAAGAACCCGTTGTGGATAAATGGACATTTTCCACCAATGGGGTGGCGATCATGGGTCGCCACGGCATTCCCTGTATTGGCTTCGGCCCGGGACATGAAGAAGAAGGACATGCACCAAATGAAAAAACATGGAAGAATGAACTGGTGGAAGCAGCGGCGATGTATGTGGCGATTCCCCTGGTTTATTTACAGAAAAAACAACAATTGGATATAGTAAAATGAATTTACAGAACAGATTTAATCAAATTGCACAGCTGGATATCAGCGGGTATGGAAAAGATTTTCTCCTGACATGGGAAAAGACTGATGATGAAATAATAGCCACATTATATCTTGCAGAGTTATTCCGGGAAATGCATCAACAAGGGTTATCATTCAAAACATTTGAAACCGGATTGGCCATATCTATTTTTCGTGATAAATCAACACGAACCCGATTCAGTTTTGCATCCGCCGCCAATGCGCTGGGACTGGCAGTATCAGATTTGGACGAAGAGAAATCCCAAATTGCTCACGGTGAGACAGTTCGCGAAACAGCCAACATGATTTCGTTTATGACAGATGTAATTGGAATTCGTGACGATATGTTTCTGGGAGAAGGAAATGCCTACATGCGGGAGGTAGCTAAAGCCGTCCGGACCGGATTTGAAGAAGGGACGCTCCATCAGCGACCGGCGTTGGTGAACTTGCAGTGCGACATTGACCATCCTACCCAAAGTCTGTCCGACCTGGCCATGCTGAAACAGGCCTTTGGTTCCCTGGAAAACCTTCGTGGAAAGAAAATCGCCATGAGTTGGGCTTATTCACCCAGTTATGGAAAACCCTTATCGGTCCCCCAGGGAATTGTTGGACTAATGACCCGATTCGGAATGGAAGTGACTTTGGCCCATCCGGAAGGATATGGGTTAATCCCAGAGGTCATCGATTTGGCGAGTAAACAGGCAATAGCAAGCGGTGGGTCTTTTTCCATAGTTAATGATATGAAAGAAGCCTTCAGTGAAGCAGACATTGTTTATCCAAAATCATGGGCACCTTATCAGGTTATGGAAAAACGAACCGAATTATTAAAATCCGGTGATAAAGATGGTTTGGCATCACTGGAAAAAGAAGCATTAGCCAATAATGCCCGCTTTAGGGATTGGGAATGCGATGAAGAAAAAATGTCGCTGACAAAAGATGGGAAAGCTCTTTATATGCATTGCCTACCTGCAGATATTACCGATGTAAGCTGTGAAAAAGGTGAAGTGAGCAAAGCTGTATTTGACCGATATCGAAAGGATACGTATTTAGAAGCCGGTTTTAAACCATTTATTATTGCGTCAATGATGTTTTTGGGAAGGTTGGAAAATCCGGTAAATAAATTGGATGAAATCCTTACGAAAAAGGAGAATCGGTTATAAAATGATCAATGGGAAAAAACTGGTGGTTATTGCTCTCGGGGGGAATGCCATCAAACAGGCGGGAGAAGAAGGAACGTCTGAAGACCAGTTTAATAACGTGGCGCTTACATGTAACCAGCTGGTGAAAATGAACAAACAGGGTTATCTGATGATTCTTACTCACGGCAATGGACCCCAAGCAGGAAATCTTTTAATTCAACAGGAAGAAGGGAGCGATTTAGTACCATCTATGCCATTAGATGTAGTGGATGCAATGACACAAGGCGAAATTGGTTATATGTTTCAAAACCAATTACAAAATGCTTTCCGCAGGGATGGTCGCGAAATTCCAATAGCCACATTAATTACCCAAATGGTTGTGGATGAAAATGATCCGGATTTTAAAAATCCATCTAAACCGGTTGGTCCGTTTTATACTGAAGAAAAAGCAAAGAAGTTGCAGCAGACCAAAGGATATGTGGTGAAAGAAGTCAGATCGGGTGCTGAAAAAAATTGGCGTCGTGTGGTTCCGTCACCCGCACCCATTGACCTAGTGGAAGCAGAATCTATTAAAACGCTTCTGGATAATCGGGTGATCGTCATTACCTCTGGTGGGGGAGGTATTCCGGTTGTTCGACAGGAAAATGGAGAATTAGTGGGTATAGAAGCTATCGTGGATAAAGATATAGCAGGACAAAAACTGGCTGAAATCGTCGATGGAGATATTTTTCTGGTTCTTACAGATGTTGACCATGTCTACCTGAATTATGGTCAAATAAACCAAAAGGCTATTAGACAAATGACCGTAACAGAGGCCAAACGGTATATAAAAGAGAGTCAATTTACAAAAGGAAGTATGGCGCCGAAAGTCAGTGCGTGTATCGCATTCGTAGAAAAAGGTGGAGATCGAGCTATTATTTCATCTGTAAATCAGGCTTTAGATGCATTGGGCGGTAAAGCTGGTACAGAAATTATTCCGGATAAAAATTTGAACTAAAGGATTAAAATGACAACACGAGAAAAAATATTAGAGAATACCATCAACCTTTGCCGGGAAAAAAACGTTTTGATCCCGACCTATAAACAAATGCGTAATCCGAATAGCATTCCGGAAAAAGTAAAACAAGAATTAAAAAATATAGGGCTCTCGGATGTAAACCCTCGAAATTTATTTCGAATCACTTGGAAAAATGAACCAATAGAAACAGGTGGCGGATTTGGAAATGTGAATTATTTAGAAATTCCAAAAGAACTCTCCGGTGTAAAGGCTCGGATTTTTGTATTGCTTGGAAAATATTTCCCGACCGGGACCCACAAGGTCGGAGCGACATTCGGTCCGCTGGTTCAACGATTAATTACTGGTGAGTTTGATCCAACCCGGCAGAAAGCCCTATGGCCATCCACAGGGAATTACTGCAGAGGCGGATCGTTCAATTCAGCTTTGCTTGGTTGTCCATCTGTGTCCGTATTACCGGAAGAAATGAGCAAGGAACGATTTGAATGGTTGGAAAATATCGGTTCGGAAATACATCGAACACCCGGCAGTGAAAGTAATGTGAAAGAGATTTACGACAAAACGAAAGCATTGAAAAAAGAACGCGGGGACGATTTAGTTGTGCTGAATCAATTTGAAGAAATCGCCAATCCATTATGGCATTATGCCATTACCGGAGCAGCCATGGAGGATGTCTTTGAGCAAAACAAAATGGATACGTCACGTTTCAGTGGATTATTCTTAACCCAGGGATCAGCCGGGACGTTGGGTGCCGGAGAGTATTTACGCGAAAAATTTCCTGCAATAAAAATTGCTGCAGGAGAGGCTCTTCAATGTCCTACACTTTTATATAATGGATATGGTTCGCACCGTATTGAAGGAATCGGCGATAAGCATGTTCCTTGGATTTTAAATATGAAGAATATGGATATGGTTATCGGTATTGATGATGAAATCTCCATTCGTCTCATGCAGTTGTTTAATGAATCGATTGGGATAGACTTTCTGAAGGAACAAGACGTGTCTTCAGAGATCGTTGATCAACTTCATCTGCTAGGAATTTCCGGAATTGCCAATCTAGCCGGAGCTATCAAGATGGCAAAATATTATGAATTCAACGAAAATGATATGGTCTTTACGGTTGGCACTGACTCCATGGAAATGTATGGCTCCCGGTTAATTGAAGAACGTGAAAAGCACGGTGAATATTCGACTCAAAGAGCAGCCGTCGATTTCGAAGCCCGGCTCATGGGACTGAATTCAGAAGGGGTGATGGAGCTTTCCTATCTTGATAAAAAACGAATGCATAATTTAAAATATTTCACCTGGATTGAACAACAGGGGAAAACGGTGGAAGAACTGGATGCCCAGTGGTTTGATGATAATTACTGGATAAACTCATACAATCAAGTGGATAGCTGGGATGAGAAAATTACCGAATTCAATGAAAAAACAGGTTTGCTGTCTCAATATAAAAAGTAGCCACGAAGATCGCAAAGGTTCACGAAGGATAAATAATAGAAACGAAATAATAGTAAAATAAATGGATAAATTTTCTCACATCGGATTTACATGCATTTCATGCGGTGAATTTTCACCAGCAGAACCTTTCCACTATACATGTAATAAATGTGATTCCAATTTGGATGCGGTCTACGATTATGACCAAATCATTATGAATTGGTCACGTAAACATTTGTCGGGAAATTGTGATCGCTCTATCTGGCGGTACCTTCCTTTATTACCTGTTTTTCAAAATCCCGAAAACACATCCATTCAGGTGGGAGGAACGCCATTGGTAAACCAAACCCGATTGGCGAAAGATTTAGGCATTAAAGACCTATGGTTGAAAGATGATACGAGAAACCCATCCGGTTCTTTGAAAGATCGCGCTACGGAGGTAGGGATTCAACATGCTAAAGAACTAGGTTTTAAAACAGTAGTGGCAGCTTCAACTGGGAATGCAGCTGCATCGCTGGCGTGTTTGTCAGCAGTCCATCAAATGGACGCTGTTATCTTTGCACCTGCTTCAGCACCGCCAGCAAAGTTGACACAAATTTTACAATATGGTGCACAATTATTTCCAGTGGACGGCACGTACGATGATACATTTGATTTATCCATGGATGTGGTAAAAACTACTGGCTGGTATTCCCGGAGCACCGGGGTAAATCCCATACTGTCAGAAGGAAAGAAAACGGTTGCATTGGAAATAGCCGAACAATTGAATTGGGACGTGCCGGACCAAGTATTTGTCCCGGTTGGTGACGGATGCATCATTGGAGGTGTTTATAAAGGATTTCATGATTTACTTCAACTGGGATGGATAGACAGAATGCCCAAACTTGTTGCTATTCAGGCTGAGGGTTCTTCAGCAATTGTGGATGCATTAGAAAGCGGTACAATTACTTCTGTGAGTTCTGATACGATTGCCGATAGCATCTCTGTTGACAAGCCCAGGGATGGGCAGAAAGCCATCCGAGCTGTAAAAGAAAGTCAGGCTTATGGCCTGAAAGTAACCGATGCAGAAATATTAGATGCACAACATCACCTGGCGAAAACGACTGGGTTATTTGCTGAACCGGCTGCAGCCGCAGCCTTTGCTGGACTGATAAAATCAGTAAATGAAAGTAAAATCACTTCGGATGAAACAGCCGCAGTATTGATTACTGGTACAGGGCTTAAAGATATCAATGCTGCGCAAAAGAGGGTGAAAATTCCAACGCCCATTTTACCTAAGTTGGATTCCTTTAATGAAGCGTGGAATCAGCTGCATGCCTGATTCACTTTATCCTATATCGGTGATGGTAAATGGTAACAAAGTTCAGGCCGATGTTCCCGCCGGTCTTATATTATTGGACTTTCTCCGAAATAATTTGAATCTTACGGGAGCTAAGGAGGTTTGCGGAGAAGGAGAATGCGGAGCATGCACAATAGTCCTTGATGGGAAAACAGTTAATTCCTGTCTGATTCTTGCTGTGGAGGCCAATGGAAAAAAATTGATGACCATTGAAGGTTTATCTCAAGGCAAAATACTAAATGAAATGCAAAAAGCGTTCGTAGATCATCATTCAGTCCAATGCGGTTACTGCATTCCGGGAATGGTATTATCCGGTGAGCAGATTATTAAAGACCATGGTAAACCGGATCGGAAAACCATCCGTGAAGATTTATCCGGAAATATATGCCGATGCACCGGCTACCAGAAAATTGTGGATGCGATTGAAGCGGTGGGGAACAAGACATGATTTATAAAACACCGTCATCTTTTAAAGAGCTCAAACAGGTCTTATTGGATCATTCACACCTTGAATGCGGAGTATTAGCGGGCGGAACGGACTTAATGCCGAGCTGGGAGATGGATGAGGGACTCATGCCTGATGTCCTGATTGATATTAAAAAAATGGGTGAACTTTCGGGAATCCGGAAAAATGAAGAAGAAATTATCATTGGAGCATTAACGACCATTCAGGACATAAAGAATTCATCATTGATTTACAATGAATTCGGTTCATTATCCGAAGCAGCAAGGCAATTTGCCGGTGTTCAAATCCGGAACAGGGCCACCATTGGGGGTAATATTTGTAATGCATCGCCGGCGGGAGATCTATTACCTGGATTGTATGCGCACCAAGCGAATGTTGAAGTGATCGGACCCAACGGAAGCCGTTTTATACTTGTATCAGATTTTATTATTGGTCCGGGGAAAACGGTAATGGAGTCAGGAGAAATTGTGTCGGGAATTCATTTACCGAGAAAAAATGAGAAATCTATTTTTTATAAACTGGGCCTGCGCCGATCCATGGCCATTGCTGTTGTAAATTTTGCCATTGCTTACCAACAGGACTCAAATGGCGTCTTTTCATCCTTGAATATTGCTGCCGGCGCCGTGGCTCCGACTATCGTTTATCTTAATTCTTTTACTGATGCGGTTATAAGCGGTGTTTCTTTAGAAAAAGCAATTCAGCTTGTAGATAAAGATATTTCTCCCATTGCTGACATACGGGCTTCTGCAGAATATCGGAGAACGGTGTTGAAAAATGTTTTGAAATACACGATGGAAAATATAAGTGTCTGACAAACTGTACCCCATAAAACTCCGGCATTTGCTAAAATGGATTCTGGAAGAAGAAAAACACGGATGCATTTTTGGTATAACAACAGACTTGTTCTTCCGGCCAAAGGAAGGCGATGTGTTTAGGATGAATCGGTACGGTAAATTAATGGAAACGCCTATCGGTGTGGCGGCCGGACCTCACACTCAAATGTCCCAGAATATTGTATTGTCCTGGCTCATGGGTGCGCGGTATATAGAATTGAAAACGATCCAAACACTAGACGAACTTGAAGTATCCAAGCCCTGTATCGACATGCAGGACGAAGGTTACAATTGCGAATGGTCCCAAGAACTCCAATTACTTCAATCTTTCTCTGAATATTTAAATGCATGGATCATTATCCACATTTTAAAGGATAAATTTTGTTGGGGAGCGAACAAAGATTTAGGCGGCATTTTCAATATGAGTGCCGGTTATGATTTAACCGGGATTAAAAATTCGAATGTTCAGCAGTTTCTGGACCTGATGGAAAACAGTCAGACAGAATTAGATAGCCGTTTGGATCTGATTTCAGACATTTACCCTAATGTAAAAAATTTGAATATCCCGGCGACACTTTCAGATAATCTCACCCTATCAACTATGCATGGCTGTCCGCCAGATGAAATTGAAGCAATCGGGACGTATCTCATTGAAGAAAGAGGATATCATACTACAATCAAATTGAATCCAACATTGCTAGGACCGAGTCAGCTTCGGGAAATATTAAATAACCGATTGGGATACAAGAATGTGATTGTTCCGGATGAGGCTTTTGCTCATGATTTAAAATATCCGGATGCGCTGAATTTGATAAATAATCTGCAGGTAAAAGCAGTCAAAAAAGGCGTTATTTTTGGACTCAAACTCACCAATACGTTGGAAGTAGAAAATCATAAGTCCATTTTCCCTGAAAATGAAAACATGATGTATTTAAGCGGTTGTGCTTTGCATCCTATCAGCATCAATTTGGCGGCCAAACTGCAAAATGAATTTGATGGGAATCTTGACATTTCGTTTTCTGCAGGAATGGATGCGTTCAACGTTTCAGATGTATTAGCCGCCAATATTAAACCAATAACCGTTTGTACTGATATTCTAAAGCCCGGTG
Source organism: uncultured bacterium (assembly GCA_964538995.1). Classification (GTDB taxonomy): domain Bacteria; phylum Fidelibacterota; class Marinisomatia; order Marinisomatales; family TCS55; genus JADFRD01. The sequence goes on along the minus strand of CAZIFK010000003.1, from coordinate 399 downwards.
GGTATACGCGGTTAGCCCAGTATTTAAGTGAAATAAATAGACGGTTTGCAGAAAAAAATGCTACTTTAATTGAAGAATATATTTTGAAAAATGATGGTGATTCCGATATGAAGCAATCTGGGTTAAACAATCTTAATCGTTATGCAGAATCTGTTTTAGACCATCCGGCGTACCACAAAGAGAACAAACATTTCGAGTCCATCAAGACAGACCGGAAATTGACAGTCTTTGATTGTGTACAAGCTCCCTGCATTGAAAACTGTGCTACAGATCAGGAAATCCCCGAATATATGCACCAAGTTGCATCGGGGGATTTCAACGGGGCGTATGATACCATTCTGCGTACGAATCCCATGCCTGGGGTAACAGGGTCTGTTTGTGACCATTTATGCCAGATGA
>CAZIFK010000002.1:0-63360 GCA_964538995.1 uncultured bacterium | reverse complement strand
TCTGGCGGCAGCGATTAGGTGGTGGAAGGATGGTTACAGTCATTAAAGGATTTGTCGGAAAAGAAAGTGACATGAAAGCATTGGGTAAAATGCTGAAACAATCTTGTAGTTCAGGTGGCTCCGTTAAAGATGGAGAAATTCTGGTCCAAGGTGATCATCGTGAAAAAATTGTGAACATTTTAAAAACAAAAGGGTATAACGCCAAAGTCAGCGGTGGTTAGGAATTGTGAAATAATAACATTTACAAAATTGGCGAAGGTATTTTGTTTATTTTCAAGGCATAAAAGTTGCGAATAGCCACAGTTTATTGAAATACTTTTATAACGTAGAAAATGAGCAAAAGAGCAAGTCAAAATGTGAATTGAATTATTTTACAGTCCCTTCAATAAGCCGTTTCTTTTTAAATCATAAACATAATAAATTCATAAATGAAAATAATTAAATACACATTATTAACACTATTCATCTTCAATTCTTTTGGGTGTGGGAAGCCAGCCAAAAGTGGAATTGTGACCATGATGGTCACTGCCAATGTCCGGGGTCAGATAGACCCCTGTGGCTGAAAAAAGAATCAACTGGGCGGTCTGTCCAGAAAGTCAGTAATAGTTAACAATTACCGTAAGGAAAAGGGGATTGATCCGATTATAATCGATGCCGGTGATGCGTTTTTTGCATCTTCAGTGTTAGCGGCCCAAAATGTTGAAGCAGATAAATTACAGGCCAAGGCGCTTATGCAGGGTTATGAGAAAATCGGTTGTGATGCCCTCAATATTGGAGGTTTTGATCTGGCCACAGGCACTGATTTCATATATTCATTACAGGAAGAATTCAACATACCTTTCATATCTGCAAATTTAACTGATATAAATGATCAACTATTATTTGATCCGTATACTATTATTGAAAAAAGCGGATTTAAGATTGGTATTACCGGTGTTACAAATCATATTCCCAATCACATCGTTAATGTGAAAAAACGGCCATATAAAGAAGCCGGAAATACAATGATCCAAGAATTGAAACAAAAGGTTGATTATATTGTTTTGCTGGCGAATGTTCAAAATAAACAAACAAAAACAATCGCCGCTGATTTTCCCGATGCGAATTATATATTTTTTAGTCGAAATACACAAAAAACTCGACCAACATCGAAACAGGCCGATAATGGACCTTATGTTTATGGTAGTGGAATCCAGGGAAAATATTTGACTGTAGTAGAAATAAATATAAGTAATGATAAAGATCCTCTTGTAGATATTTCAACTGCAAAAGAGAAAGTAGCATCTATTAACCGGCGTTTGAAAAAACTACAGAAAAAAGACCCCAATAGTTCTCCGGAGGAAATTTATGCTGACCAACCGGTTCTTTTAGATTTAATCAGTGATTATCGTCAGCAAATCGTTAAATATGAGACCATTATGGCTAACGCTGTAAATACTACAAAATATGAAAGTATTTCCCTTTCTAAAAGTGTTGGTGAAGATCCGGAACTTTTAGCATTTGTTAACGAAACGTTAGCAACGTGTAAATCTTTGCGTAGAAAACCCATTAAAGTGTCAAAGAATATCATTAAGCCTAAATCAGGTCCCTTTAAAAAGAAAACCACTATTTTCTGATTCCATGTTCCGAGTTCCATTAAACCAGATGTTGGTGTTGATATTGGTATCGTTCGTCGTTGGTATAATTTCCAATTCAATACGGTCTGATGGAATTTCATATTTTGCAAAGGAAATAGAAGTTTCAGAAGATATAAATGACGTTATCGGCGAACCGGTTGCCATTACACTCTCCCAAGCGAAAGAACTGTTTGATCAGGGTGTTATTTTTATCGACGCACGGGACGATGAATATTTTGCTGAAGGCCGCATCAAAAATGCGTGGAACAGCGGTTTTTTTATGGAATTAATGTTCAGGTTGGATACATTGCAGTCGAGAAATGATCCCGTTGTCTTGTATTGCAGTGACGATGAATGTGGTTCCAGTGAAGAATTGGCTTTTGATTTATACAATGAAGGGTTTAATAAATTAATGGTTTTCCAGGGCGGCTGGATTGAGTGGACAACGGCAGGATATCCCATCGAATGAATTCAAACTTGAAAAATACTATTGTTTTAGCATTTCGTCTTATCCTGGGCGTCATGTTCATTTACGCCAGTTTGGATAAAATTGCCCACCCGGAAGAATTTGCTAAACAGATCGGATATTATAAATCATTGCCATTTGGATTAGAAAATACAGTAGCTATTATACTTCCTTGGACAGAATTGATTATCGGTTTATGTTTTTTGGTTGGAATATTTGTGGATGGCGCTACACTTTTGAGCATTTTGATGATGATTGTATTTATTCTTATGATTTCTCAAGCAATGCTGCGAGGCATTGACATTTCTTGTGGTTGTTTTAAGGTCACTGTTGATGGTGAAAATATTGGATTAAACACTATTCTTCGTGATATCATCTTTCTTGTTATGAGTTATGTGGTTTTGAACCGGCAGGAAAGAAAGTTTGAATTTCTACCAAATTACGATTGATAGAAAAATATTAAATAAGTTATTAAAAAAGCCCTCTAAAATATGAGGGCTTTTTTGAGCGAGAGACGAGATTCGAACTCGCGACATCCACGTTGGCAACGTGGTGCTCTACCAGCTGAGCTACTCTCGCATTAATTAGGGGCGAAAAATTAAGACCTCATATGTATTTAAACAACGGTATTATTGGCGGAATATTGGAGTAAACCTGTTAAGACAGAATTTTGAATTATCGTTTAAAGAGCCCTATTAAATTTCTCTTTCTGTGTCTTATAGTAATCATCTTCCGGTTGTAAGAGGATACATTTGTCTATGACGTTAATTGCTTTATCAGATTGCCCTAATTTCCACAGAACTTCTGCTTCAGTATCCATGGTTTGTGCTTGTGTTTCTTCATCTTCGTCAGCTACCATCATAACCGATTGTCTGATTTTTATTAATGCATCGTCCAAGTTCAGTTCTAATTGAGTCATACGCCAGGCATATCCGTTTAGATCACCAGCAGAGACACTATCCGACTCCAGCAATAAAGTGACAAGATTCCGATACGTTTTAGCTTCAGAAATTGTATCGCGCTCAGTCCGGTAATAACTCTGGAGACTCTTGTAGGCATCAGTCAAATATTTATTGCCTGAATGATCATTAATAAATTCTAATAGGAATTCGGGAGTGTTTTCTATTTTGGTTTTATTCTGTGCTATTTTAACCAGCGCTAATTCATCATGAATATCACTATTATCCAACAACATTTCCCAATATTTCAAAGAGTTTGGGTAAGAGCCACGATCATCCCATTTTTCAGCCAGTTTCAGCAGTAGGGAGTCATTTTTAGGATCTGCTTTCAATTGATCAGTGAGGTTTCCAATGGTGCCACGATTATTGTTGATGCGCTTAATCTCTGCTAAAAATTCGTCAACAGGTCGGTATCCAATTATTCTGTCAACTTCATTTCCATCTGCATTTACAAAAATTAACGTAGGATATCCTGGGATTTTATATTGTTTTACTAAATTAGGTCCCTCACCTTTTTCTGCATCTATTTTTAGGCTAAGGAAATTATCATTTGCGAAGGTGATTACTCTAGCATCAGGGAATACATCGGCATCCAGCCGCTTACACCAACTTCACCATTCTGTATAGAAGTCCATCATAATAATTTTGTCACCGGATTTTTGAAGAGCTTCTTCATAACCCAAGTCACTCCAGGTGTATTGCTGTTGTCCGGCAAGGGCTGATAGGAGGGATACTCCCAGTATAAATGTGAACGACTTCATATTACTTATCCTTGTTATTGAAAAGAATTGCATCATTAAATTTGCTCATCATCTTATGAAATGGTATGTGTAAAAACAAACGGAAAATCATTATTTCGTGAACATGTAAACTTTGTGGAAGTTTTTCCCGATTTCTTCGGGACGCAAAGTTAAGTTACTATCGGGGGCATTTTTCTTTTGTGCTATATTCATCATTGTTTTTAATCATCAAACAATATTGAAGCCTATGAAAAAAATACTTATTGCACTTATTTTATTACCGGTAATTATCATTTCCGGTGAAATTTCTGACCGATATAAAACGGACGCTGAAAGAATTATACAAGCCTCATTAAATAATGAGGAAGGCTTTGAAAGGGTGGCAGAAATCTGCGATACGTTTGGTCCAAGATTCACCGGTTCGCACAACTTGGAAAATGCTATAGACTGGATATTGGAACAGATGGAAAATGATGGACTGGCAAATGTACATGGTGAGAGGGTAAAAGTACCACGATGGGTGCGTGGAAATGAATCCCTGGAATTAATTAAACCCTATAAAAAGAACATGGCTATTTTGGGTTTGGGTGGAAGTATTGCAACACCAAAAAAGGGAATTCGCGGTGATGTGTTTGTAGTGAATAATTATGATGATTTAGAAAAAAACGCAGAAAAAGCAAAAGGAAAAATCGTATTATTCAATGTACCATTTACAAACTACGGAGAAACAGTTGGTTATCGTTATGGTGGTCCATCGGTGGCAGCAAAAGCTGGCGCTATTGCTGGTTTGATTCGCTCTGTGGGACCTTTTTCCATGAATACACCCCATACCGGAGGTACTGCTTATAGTGATAGTATAAAGAAAATCCCCTTTGCTGCCATAACATTAGAAGACGCAGCCATGTTTCAACGCATTCAAGATAGAGGGGGAAAGATCACTGTTAAACTGAAAATGGATGCGCGCTCACTTCCTGAAAGCTGGAGTCGCAATATTGTGGCAGAATTGCCGGGATCAGAATATCCGGAAGAAGTGATTGTTTTAGGTGGACATATTGATTCATGGGATGTTGGTCAGGGCGCTATGGACGATGCTGGGGGTTGTGTGGCTGCCTGGGAAGCAGTACGATTAATCAAGGAATTGGGTCTGCGACCCAAACGAACCATTCGTGTGGTCATGTGGACCAATGAGGAAAATGGACTTCGAGGTGGAAAAGCATATAGGGATAATAATAAAAACGAACTGGAAAACCATATCCTTGCAATAGAATCGGACGGTGGTGTGTTCAGTCCGGAGGGATTTGGGTTTTCCGGCTCCGACGAAGCACGAGTGATTGTGAAAGATATCGCCAATTTGCTGGACCCGATTGGATCAGATTTTATAGGTGATAATGGAGGCGGAGCTGATATTGGTCCAATCATGAAAGAAGGTGTACCTGGAATGGGATTAAAAGTTGATAGTTCCAAATACTTTTGGTATCATCATACAAATGCTGATGCAATGGATAAATTGGATAAGGATGAATTTAACCGCTGTGTGGCAACAATGGCCATCATGGCGTATGTTGTGGCAGATATGGACGAAAGGTTACCGCGATAATGGAATTACAAAACAAAACAGTTTTATTGACAGGAGCTTCCCGGGGAATAGGTTATTTCATCGCTCATACTTTAGCTCACGCCGGAGCTGTTGTTGTTGGCGTGGCTCGATCAGAAGAAGGACTCTATCAGACCAAACGTGATATTGAAAAAGATGGCGGTGTATTTCATTCATTGCCACTTGACCTAAAGAATATTAAAGGTTTATCAGAACTGGTTGAAAAAGCCAAAAGTATCAATGGCGAGGTCGATATACTGGTGAATAACGCAGGGATTGAACTTTATAATGAATATCAGAATTATTCTGCCGACGATCTATCGGATGTTTTGAATATTAATCTTCATGCTCCCATGGAATTGACACGATTATTTTTACCATCCATGCTGGAAAGAGGCGGTCATATTGTTTCCGTTGCATCGTTAGCTGGAAAAAAGGGCGTGGCTTTCAATACACCCTATTCTGCGAGCAAGGCCGGTCTCATCATGTGGACGGATGGAATGCGCCAGGAATTACGTGGAACGAAGGTAAATATTTCAGTGATTTGTCCGGGATATATTTCAGATGCGGGAATGTTTTATGATGGTCATATTGATCCGCCGGCACTATTAGGTAGTTCCAAACCCCAGGATGTGGCAGATGCCGTATTGAAAGCTATTCTGCAAAATAAAGCAGAAATAATTGTCAATAAAGGTCCTATAAAACCATTATTAGCCATCGGGCAAATTTCACCTGTATTCGGTGATACAGTTGTACGCAAATTTGGTGTTCCGGAATTAAGTAAAAAGAGGATAAAGAAATGAAAATCTTAAAATCCATTGGGATAGTTGTTCTTATTATTATTCTGTATTTATGTTTTTGGCCTGTAGAGATTAACCCAGCTGTCTGGGCACCCTTGCCAGCACCGGCTTTAACGGGCATATTTGCTCCCAATTCATATTTGCAAGACGCTGATGTGTTTGGAAAGGGAGATGGCATCGGTCCGGAAGATATTGATGTGGATAGCCAGGGTAGGATATACGCTCCCTTCGAAGACGGGCGAATAATGCGGTATGATGCAAATGGTGAAAATGGACACGTGTTTGTCAATACAATGGGTCGGCCTTTGGGAATGGAATTTGATGCTCAAGGAAATCTCATAATATGTGATAGCAGGAAAGGACTCTTATCGGCATCACCGGAAGGTCAAATAACAATCTTATGTACTGAAGCAGGCGGTGTTCCTTTTGGTTTCACCGATGATGTGGATATTGCCAGCGATGGGACTATATATTTCAGCGATGCGTCCAAACAATGGGGAATTGAAAATTATCGAGCTGATATTATTGAGCACAGGCCTTATGGTCGATTAATAGCCTACCACCCTGATTCGAAAGAAACTGAAGTAATTTTAGACGGACTATATTTTGCCAATGGGATTGCAGTGAGCCAAGATCAATCATTTGTTTTGGTAAATGAAACATCCGAGTACAGAATACAAAAAGTGTGGATTTCCGGTGAAAAAGCAGGTCAATCGGAGATATTAATGGAAAATTTACCCGGGATTCCTGACGGTGTTTCTTCAAATGGAAAAGGAATTTACTGGGTTGCTTTTCCATCAAAACGAAAGGAAATTATAGATAATTTAGCGGATAAACCATTCTTCAGAAAAATGATTATGAGATTACCGGAATCGCTGCAGCCGGCACCGGACCGGTATGGTTTTATTATAGGGATTGATGGCGATGGAAACGTGATTTATAATCTTCAGGATCCTTCTCCGGAATCCTTTTCACCCATTACCAGCGTAGAAGAGCATAATGGATATTTGTATTTGGGTAGTTTAACCTTTGAGGGTTTTGGAAGAATTAAGGCGCCTGAATAATATTTGACGAAGCTTATGCAGGACGTCACGTCCTGCACGAGAATATATCGTATCACTAGAAAGGTAATTTTTCCCAAAGAGGGCCAATTGTCTCTCTTATTTTTTTCTTCACAATCCGCTTTGGATTGAACCAATACATGGAATGTGGGAATTTCTCTTCACGGGTCAACGGGCGAAAATAATGAGTTCGTTTATCAAATATATAATCATAGACCATCCAACCGATTGTTGATACAGGAAAAATGATGGTTAGGGATTGATATTGTTGTCCTGCAGATGAAACGCCGGGAAGAAAGTTCATCACGCTGGTTCCCAATGCACTACCCATGGTTTTCGCTTTTTGGAATAATGATGCATCATTGGGCAAATTGTCGCTGCGATCTCCGTAATTAGATAATGTTTGCAGTGCTAACCCGGTTAACACAAGACACGTTCCGGTAATGACTCCCCTGCGTACTGAATGTTCCATGTAAGATGCATCCGTACGGATTAAATGAATATCAAATAAGGAAATTTTATGGGCTAATTCTTCTCCAGAAGAGGAAAGGTAAATATAAGGTTGATCCATGCGTCTGTCAATTTCGATCATTGTATAATGTATTGTGTCGCCAGATGTTTTAACTAATAATCCGCTTCTTTCTTCAATAAGATTAATTCTGTCTTCATAGTTCGGACTTGTGTAATAAAGTTTCCCGAATGTATTATAAATGTAGTACACATTATTTAACGCAACGGTTTCCTGGGAAGAATCACTCTCGGTCGTTATAAAAACGGCTTCAATATTCATTGAATCCACTAGGCCAATTACAGTCGAACCATTTAGATTTACAATAACGTGCTTCACATCTTGGGGAAGACAAAATGATAAAGTGATGAAGAATAGAAATAAATAGCGCATCATTCTGGTACAATAATCCGCAATTCCTTGTTTAAATTCAAGTCTTCTTATGAGAAAAATAATTTTCAGCTTTTTACTGTTTTTAACAGTTTCAATTATTTCTGCCCAGCCAAAAATTAGCGGCGTTTTAGGAATCGGTTACGCGTCTCCGAATTATAAAACATTTGCTAAGGACCCTTTCCCCACACGGGGTATTTTTGAAAGCATGATGATTAATGTGTCGATAGCTTATCAATTTTATCCCAATGCGCGAATTGGCATCAGCCAATGGACGGCTTTTAACAGTGATAAATATTCTGGGCAGGATTTTACAAGAACATTTAACTATCGAGCCATAAGTTTAGAAACTTTTTTTCATATTCGAAGACGAATAGAATTGAATTTCACATTAGCTCCCATGATAAATTCCGGGAAGATTTCCATGACATCATCTCAATCCATTGCTGCATGGGATAGTTTGATAGCGGAATTTGACAATACTGGAATCGAAGTATCATCTTCGGATGAAATGACAAAAACGTTTTTTGGATTTACAAGTAGTATCGGTATCAGATTCTATCTTAAACCCTATTTGGCTATTGAAGGTAAAATTGGTTTTTTGGATAATTATTACAAAAATGATAATTGGAAATTTCAGGGTAAAGCCATTAAAGGACCTGATATTGATATCGACGACATGCCGTTATATTCATTTGGGTTGGTGTACGGATGGTGAATGTAATAAAAGTGTTAATTTTTTCTTTTGCATTATTATTTGCCCAAGACGTAGTTAAGGATGATGCCTGTAATTCGGATTTAGTTAAACGGGCAAAGAAAGAAGGTATGCGTTCCATCAATGTAAATGAAATGCCGCGATATTTTATTGATATATGGAAATGCCGAAAAGAAGAAAATGGAAAAAAAACACTGAAGCGAATCAACGACAAAACAGTACAAAAAGATTTTGAACATTCAGAGGAGTTTACAGGATTTACTGCAACATGTGCCTATTGTACAACTGCATTTGTATTCATATTTTACATTTATAAAATTTTAAGTAATTAAATCGATTGAAATGAGGAAAATAAAATGAACCGCAATATTCTAACTATAGTCATTATTGGTTTGGCAGTCTTCTTGGTTGTTTTGATAAAAAACAATCCACAGGTCCGCCGGCCATTGTCCAATCCATTGATTGTTGAATTCAATGAAGTACATGATTTTGCCAAGTTACGTCCGGGGCACATTAAAAGAGCCACCAAGTATGTTTTGGAAGTATCCGATCAAATTTTGGCTGAAATAATAGCAGTTCAGGATAATGAACGAAACTTTAAGAATACGATGGAACGCGGGGATGATATTTATGCTACCATTGAATCAGTCTGGAGTCCGGGATATTTAATGGGATCTACCCACACTGATGAAAAAATCAGGGATGAAGGATTAGAATCCAGCCGTACAATTCAAAAATATTTAACCGATTTGTCATTAAATGAAGAATTATACAATGCTGTGATTGCTTATTCCCGATCAAAAGATGCCAATCAATTGACTGGTTACAAAAAGAAATTCCTAGATGACAGGTTACTGGATTACAAACGAAGTGGATTTGGGCTTCCAATAGAGAACAGAGAAGAGGTAAAAGAGGTTTTCAAAGAGTTAGCTGACCTCGGACTTTCCTTCAGTAAGAATATTTCAGATTTCTCGGATACTCTTTTTGTGTCTGATGATGAAATCGACGGTCTACCAGAAAATTATAAAAAGGTTCGATTGCAGGAAAATGGTACATATGCTATAGATATGACTTATCCATCCTACGTTCCATTTATGGATTATTCAGAATCAGATGAAGCACGTAAAAACTTGAAATTTAAATTCAATAACAGATCTGTCGAGACAAATCTGGATGTTTTAAAAAATATTATTATGAAAAGACGTGAGCTTGTAGATATTCTTGGGTATGAGACATACGCTGAATACAGAACAGAAGATCGCATGGCTAAAAATCCTCAAAATGTATGGGATTTTGAAAATGACCTGAAGAACAAATTGCGGGCGAAAGGGGAGATGGACGTTGCCGAAATGCTAGCAATAAAATCCGAAAGAATTGGTCAGAAAGCCACGGTGATACAACCTTGGGAATCAGGTTTTTACGAAAATCTGGTTCTTAAGGAAAAGTTTAATCTTGATCCGGAAGAAGTTCGTGAATATTTCGAATTTAACAATGTAACGGATGGATTATTTATCGTCTACCAGAAATTATTTAATGTGACATTCAAAAAAGTTGATAATCCGTCTGTGTGGCATGAAGACGTATTGATGTATGAAGTGTTTGATAATGTTTCTGATGAATTAATCGGCCGGTTTTACCTGGATATGTTTCCACGGGCAAACAAATATGGTCATGCTGCAGCATTTTCCGTAACAATGGGAAAAATGACAAGCGAAGGGTATACAAAACCGACAACAGCTTTGGTGTGTAATTTTCCGAAGCCTACGGAAGATCAGCCCTCATTATTAACACATGACAACGTTGAAACATATTTCCACGAGTTCGGTCATTTAGTCCATGGTGTGTTAACAAAATCCCCATTGACGGGTTATGCCGGAACATCAGTTGCCAGAGATTTTGTTGAAGCTCCATCCCAAATGCTTGAAAACTGGGTTTGGCAGAAAGAATCGCTGGCACTGTTCGCCAAGCATTATGAAACAGGTGAAATGATTCCCGATGAATTATTGGATAAAATGCTGGCAGCAAAAAATGTTAACTCAGGGACGAAAGCACTCCAGCAGGTTTATTATGGTGTTCTGGACTTTACACTCCATGATGGATTTAATCCTGATGGAGATCAAACAACAACAGACATTGTCTCAAAATTACAAAATGAGATCACCTTCTATCCATATCAAGAAGGGACACATATGGAAGCTGCCTTCGGTCATCTAAATGGATATGGCGCTGCTTATTATGGCTATAAGTGGTCCGAAGTCTATGCCCAGGATATGTTTTCCATTTTTGAGGAAAAAGGCATTTTAAACGAGGAACTGGGAATAAAATATCGCAAAATCATTCTTGAAAAGGGTGGAACGGAAGATCCACTGTCATTGGTTATAGAATTTTTGGGACGCGAACCAAATTCAGATTCCTTCTTAAGGAGTATGGGTTTGGAATGAAATTAGCAATACTCTTGTTGGTTACTTCAATATGGTGTGTGGATGCCAAGGAAATAACCGTCCAAAATGATGTAAGGCAACGATACTACAATGTGGCAACCAGAGTTGAGGGATATGTTTTAGAAGATCACGAGTATTATATGAACAGCCAGATCAAATCATACGATCTTCAATCTGTTCTAACAACGAATGGGGAATTATTGTCACTTTTAAATGCGGATGAAGTCTTGGAAAATGATTTGATGAAATTAGGAAAGTCTGTGCTTCAAAAAATAAAAGAGAGCCAGGTTGAGAAAATAATGATTCTACCGGAACCGCACCCCATAAGCAGGATAACGAATAATTACTTTTCGTCCATTAATTGATCAGGTGTCATTCCTAACTGGCCAAAGATCACTTTTGCCACTTCTTCGGCTATTTCGTCGCCGCTTATGGTACTTGATTCTAACTTTTCCCAGTTTGATTCCAATATGTCCAAATCTTCAGGATTTGAGAAAATCTCATCTAAAATAGATGCGGGTACATTAAAATCCCTCAAACGCTGATACATGTTTAATTTGAACAAATCCATACCGTAAAATACACCAAAGATTTATGACCCAAAAGGAGCAACCATGGAAAAACATATCAAGTATTTATATATCATAGTTATAGCAGGATTTTTATCCATCTCATTGCAATTATGGATGCAATATCAAGCCATTCAAGCGTTGAAAATTAATGTAGACGCAATTCGTGAATTATTATTCAGATTTGTCTAAAAAAGCTCAGTAAATTCATCGGCTTTTTTCTAATGAATTGCAATCAAATGGCGTCGTACCCAAGTGGTCCAAGGGAGCAGTTTGCAAAACTGTCATTCATCGGTTCGAATCCGATCGACGCCTCCAGAAGATTGAGGAGCAGTCTGCAAAATCGTAATTTAAGGTTCCCTGCCCGCCTGTTAGTTGGTGGGGAATCCGATCGACGCCTCTTTTGACGGTAAACGGTTACGAAGCTTGGAACAAGAAATATAACTGTTTACATAGACGATTTAAGCCCGGGTGGTGGAATTGGTAGACACTATGGACTTAAAATCCATTGGCTGTATAAGCCGTGCCGGTTCGAGTCCGGCCCCGGGTACTCAACGAGAAACCCCCTTATTTAGGGGGTTTCTTATTATTTATAATTTTACCAAAATAGGCTAAATATTACCTGTTTTGTATAATACTAAATTAAAAAATTACTTGGCCATTCATCGGTAACAGTTATAGAAGTTTATACTAAGTTTCCGATTGGCTATTTAAAACAGGTGTTTGAATCAAAGGTAAATGGAGATCAGATTAAAGCAACTGCATAGAAAACGGATTGATTACAAAAGAAAAGGGGTAGTAATAATCTGCCCTTTTTCTTATTTGCTTAAATCCTAACCCTTTGGGTGAGGGTTATTTGAGCAGCACCAACTTCTTTGTTTGTACAAAACCTCCAGCGTGTATCTGATAAAAATAGATTCCAGTACTAATAGATTTGCCGTAGTCATTAGTTGCATCCCATATGACTGATTTAAAACCAGCGTCTTGTGTGTGGTTGACTAGTGTTCTTACTTCTCTACCGACCAAGTCATAAATGGCAATATTGACAAAGCTGTTTTCAGGCAGGTCGTAACGAAGTGTTGTTACTGGATTGAATGGGTTGGGGTAGTTCTGGTATAAGGCAAAAACCTCTGGTAATAGTTCCTCTGATATTGTCAGTACTGCATCGGACGCATTAATGCCAACAGTAAGGGGACCATTTTCAGCCAGCACTTCAGCGGTTCCATCTGAAACGCTTACATCCCACTCTATTCCTGCTAGCATCGTTTGTGCTGCATAGATTTCATCAAATACGGATTTGTAATCTATTTTCATTACATTGTCTGTTAATGTTGTATCATATTCTGTCGTTAATTGACCATTGATGAAAAGCTCTGTAGTAATATGATATATTAATTCATCACTTTCCACATCTTCCGATTCATCCCAGGTAAAAACAATGCTGTCGGAATCAAAATTATCCATGGTAATGTATATAGAATCCTGTTCATTCAAAGTAAATGATGATGGGGCATCGTTCACCGGAACAACTGTTAATACAAAAGATACGGAATCAGAAAGTATTCCATCGCTCACATTTACTGTGATTGTTGCAGAACCATTCCAATCGGTAACAGGAATTATCGTCAATTCTGTTCCGACTAGACTGACCATTACACTATTTGTATCGCTATTGGTAATATACAAAAGTGTATCTCCATCAACATCACTAGCATCGACAATTATTTCTAAAGCATCATCCTCATCTACTATCTGACTATCAATTAAGGTTATGACCGGGGCATCATTGACGGGTAAGACACTTACACTAAAAGTATCAATATCTGTTGCACCCCACGGATCAGTAACTAGTGCAATAAAATACTCAGTAAAACCACTTGAGTTGGGTGTGGTAGAAAAATTTAATGTATGGCTAGAGCTATCAAAATCGCTATTAATCTGGTCACCACCATTGATTATAATTATTAAAGTGGAATCTGGATCACCATCATCATAGACATAATCGTTAAGATTAATTAACAAATTAGTATCCTCGTAAAAAGTTGTATCAGGAATATCAGACCAGATAGGTGGTCCCTTATACAAAGTAAGGTAATCAAGATTGATTCCGTTGTTATCTAGAAAAGTAACATCAGCCCGACTTCCTTCAATATCAAGGATAACTGAACCAAGTTCATTATAAGATATGTACATTGCAGGATGATTAAGCGAACCACCGCCGGTTTTCCCAGAACTGCCGGCAGTAAAGGAAACGATACCTTCGTGGGGAGCTAAACTTGATGATGGTTTGGTATAGGCCCCATCACCATCTTCCCGACCATCGCCTGAATCAAGAATCATTTCCATTGTCAATTCCCAAGAATATCCATAATGACCATCCAGTAGATAAGAACGCTCATAACTATGACTGTGCCCATAAAAAACCAGGTCAGCTCCTCCTTGTTCAAGAATGGGTAATACGTTCTCTCTCATTTCAATTAGTTGACCTTCAGTATCTGAATTATGACTTCCTTTTGTATACGCTGGGTGGTGCCAGTAAGCGATAACCCAATCCTGATTTGTTGCACTAAGATCGTTTTGTAACCAGGAACACATTTGCCCTCCGACTGAACGATCTATATCATGTGAATTGAGACAAATAAAATGGATATTGGCATAATCAAAAGAATAATAGGCTTCTGTCCCGCTTGGGTACCCACCCGCCTCAGCATTTTTTGGGAGAGTAAAGATATCATAAAACACGCCCGTCTGTGTATTAGAGTTTGCACTAACACCATCGTGATTTCCGAAAGCAGGCCATAATACAGACTTCTTTAACATAGCTGGATACATTTCAAATACAGCCGCTTGGTACTCAGCGTCAGTCCCGCGGACATAGGCATTATCACCCAACATCACCCATAGATTTGTATGAGTCGTATCTGTAAAGTCGTAATAAGCTTCTTTTACTGCATTAGCATTCGCATTTGCGGTACCAGAATCTCCAAGAATCCAAATACGTGTTTTCTTTTTGGCTCCTACTGGTGGTGCTGTTATGAAATAGTTATCTGGGCCAGAAGATAAAACAGCCGTCGTAGTTTCAGCTGAATAATAATATTGTGTATTTGGAAGCAAACTTGTCAGTGTTACTTCATGCTCGCTTTTTAAACTCAAACTATCAACCCAATGGTCCAAATTTGTACTATCAACCCCATAACGAACACGGCTTTCAGTATCCGTATCGGTTCTCCATCGTATAACGATACTATTTGGAGTACCAATTTGTAAATAAGGTCCACGCAATAAAGTTTGTGCGAATGAGACGGATGTAAATAGTAGTAAACCAATAAAGAATTTCATCATTAAAATCGATTCAATATTGACAGGTTGAACTTGTCGTTCTGGGCTAAAGTGTCCATCTCAATATAATTAAGCTGAATATAAGTAATAATAAAAAGGTTAAGTATACATTTAATCCACATAGTGAAATATACTATTCTACAGGGATAATTTTAGTAATTAAGAACTTGGATTCAGGAAACATAAGAAACATTCTGTAATACAGGGTGTAGTACCCTTTTTTTGAGACCGTATAAATACTGATATTATTGAACTTACATATGACAGCAAATGGACTTAAAATCCATTGGCAGTAATGCCGTGCCGGTTCGAGTCCGGCCCCGGGTACGTCACAAATCCTCGTCGATAAACTCAATTTGTTGACGAGGATTTACTTTTTTACATATTATTCCTTCATACTCCTAAAAACTATTCAAAACACCGGAATTAACCGGATTCAACCGGAAACGTTCACTAATTTATCCAATTTGATTCCAAAATCGGATACGGATTCTCGGATACGGAACACATCCAAACCAAATAAAGACTTTTTTTATTTAATCCTTGTCAAGAATTATATTTCTATCTTAAAATTTCATTTCAAAACCCAATCCCCAATTTGCAGTGTTGAAAATATCTCCTCCTGATCTGATAAATAATGTAGCTCCGGATGGATGGTCATATGTAATTCCGAAACTGTACCCAACGGTATGGTTAAAAACTTTTTCAGGATTGGAATTGTATTCTTCATAGCGATCATACTCTTCGTCGTTAACAATTAATGTTCCATTTTCCCATCTGCGGGTGATTCTTTCTGCATATAGAACTTCACCTTTAGCATTCTGATCTTGGAAACTCAGACTGATGTTTGTACCTAAAATTATATTGAATCCTGGTATTACCCTTGCTTTTAACCCTAACGGAAGTAGTAATGACAATTCCTCGAAATTTCTTTCTACTGAGTAATACTTTACATCTTTATTATACAATCGAATATTCTTTGTCTCGAAACCGGTATAATTATACCATTTATGCCGAAAATAATCAGAATTTTCTTCAAATGCCTGATTAATTTCATATCTTTGTATTTGAATTCCTCCAAAAGCCGACCATGATCCTTCGGGTGCATAGATCAATGATATAAACCATTTCCATTGATTTTTCGTCTCTTCCCCTGATCCATCCAATCCGCTTTCTCTACTGCCATGAGATTCCCTTCTTTGGAAATAATATTGATCATTATATCGATCCCTAACATCATAGGTTCGGTCACCATAGGTAGTATCGGCTGAGGATACTGCTCCAGTAATATCAACATTAGACTTAGAATTATACAAAAAAGACCTTAGTACAAAATCGTTAGATAATTTTCTCTCGAAGGTAAACGTAATATTTGGTTTTTTACCTGTTGAAGTATAAGAGTCCTTACTGTCCAGGTAGTATTCGCTGATAGAATAATAAGTAGGGTCTGTATCTCTTTCTGACCAGCTATCAGCAGTATCTAATGATGCTATTTCCTCTGTACCATTTCCATTATTTACACCTGCATAAACACCAAATTGAGTCTTACTGCCTAATTTATACAATAGTCCAATACCTAACTCTAAATGATCTCCATTTATGTCTAGGGCCTCATCATTCAAGTCCGCAAAAGATGAATGTGGATAAATAGCCCACTGGGAATCATAGAGATTACCCTCGCGGTTAAATATGTAATGTCCTATGCGAAAACCCAAATCAATTTTATCAGCAAGTTTATATCCTAAAATAACCTCTGATTTGTTTCCAAATACCATTTGCTGATTTTCGTCGACCTCCATTCTTTTAGGCTCATAGTTGTCAGGGGATCCGCCATAAGCATAGAGGTCATCACCAGACCACCCCCCATATTGATTTGAACTTGATCGGAAGGGTCCATAATCAAATAGTGAACGGTTGATTAATCCAATCGATAACCTGGAATTAACAGTAAATAAGGCGGAAAAATTATAAATAGGAGTAGTTTGTAATGTGTTTACAGATGACGTTGAATACCAGCTTGGTAACACCATCAAACCACTGGAATACTCGTCGTAATTCTGGTAAAGGGTGACAAGGGGGATAGTATAAATTGATTCTCTGATTTGCGGATTAAAATCAAAATAAACTGATTTTCCGGTGTGTTTTAATATATAAGCCGGATTCCATTGAAGATCAGAGTATACATCCATTACCATCCCCGAAACACGTTGGGGGAAAATATTCATCTGCATGGTTTGAAACTCCATTGATTCCATGAAATATGGGATGTTAGGCGGGTGTATTCTTGGAGAAGGAACATCGGATAAAACCTGAGATAAAAAGCCGATGATGCAGATTGAAAGGATTTTTACATGTTTGAAAGACATAGCTGCCTCCTTCTTTTTTCAATGATGAATCTTAATCCAGAAATTCATCTTTATTTTACATTTTATTCAATTAAACCCCGATATTGTTATCGATAGAACAAGTAGAATATAACCTCAGTTATTATTCACTCAAAGAGAGTGTTAATGGTCGTGAGACCGGGTGTTGATTATTCACATAATGGAGTAAAATCGGATGTATTTGACATTATTCCTTTTGCAACCACACCCAAATCTTCAACTGACATCGATATTCTTTCGTTTTTTACTTTTAATCAAACACGAGTAACTCCTCCACCGGCAAGCACAAGGACAGTACCAGAGTTGGAATCAAACGATTGAAATATTTCCTCTCCACTCCAATCAGTATAATAGGCAGTATCAGTGCCCTCGTTAGCGACATATCTTTCTCGAAAATTTAGATTTATTTCTATGTAATAGAATAGCAAAGGCCGCAAATTGTATAGTTGAATATTTTGACAAAAGAAATCGAGAAAAATAACAGAATAAAAATTATAAAATATTTCTCCCACAATTCTTTTCAACTATATATAAAGTTTTTAATACCGTCATTATCCTTGTGGGTTAGTTAATATATGATCGAAGGTCAATTGAAGTCCACTAATCAAAATATTGAATTATTGTTGTCAGAACCTATTTTCTTGAGTACGTTATGACCAATTCAATCACTTGAATTGTTTAAATGGACATTACAATAAAACGATTGTTACTTTTGCTTTTAGTCATGTTGATGTCGCTGGGGTGTG
This sequence comes from uncultured bacterium, assembly GCA_964538995.1. GTDB lineage: Bacteria > Fidelibacterota > Marinisomatia > Marinisomatales > TCS55 > JADFRD01. The sequence goes on along the minus strand of CAZIFK010000002.1, from coordinate 45,032 downwards.
AAGATGAATCCCTTCCTCCACGTCGATATATTGACATTGATGCCAAGTTGTTGCAACTAACTCTGGAGGAATACGGCGGATTTATCATTGGGGATTGGAATATTACCAATACTTCTGATTACACGATCGACGGTTGGGAAATAAGGGTTAAATTAATTATCACCCCAAACCAACCCGAGAATGGCATTTTTTTCCATCACAAGGCCGAAATGACCGCTGGCGCTAATGTGGAATTTTATGATAATATTCTTTTCCACAAGGACGCCAACAGTATTTATCCTATTACGCTTGAATCGTCGAATGCATACATAACAACCAATAGTTGGGATGTTGTGTCCGTAAAAGGCGTTATCTTATAATTCAGAATTAGAATCATCCGCCCCTTAATGTATGGGACGGGTAAATCTTACATAATGAAATCCCACGGAAACGAGCTTAATTCGTATTCGATAATATAATAATTGACACCTAAACTCTCATCGGCCTAGAAAATTGCCAGTTTAAGAATTCGTTCTCCAATCTTTTTACCATTGCTATCCTCAACTGTAAGATGAGCAAGATACATTCCACTAGCCACTGGATTCCCAAGTTGGTTTCGCAGATCCCATTCTGCTTGACTATCAGGAGTATTTTCGGATTCAATGACCTTAACTATTTTGGCTACAAAATTACCGGAGATAGTAAATATTCGGATAGTTGTTTTCCCAATGCCAAGATGTGAAAAATATACTTTTCGGCCTTGGGGATTCTCTTTCGGATATTGTCCGAAAAAGGGGTTCGGGAATACGTTTATTGCCTTTAGTTGAGCATTCGTTTGATTTTTATCAGTCGGTAATAGACCGTTGGCCGTAAAGGTATATACATCGTGACCAGGGACAATAGGATCGATAAAGGTCAACCGAAATATATTACCATTTTCCCAAACCGTTTTGTCTTTATAAAATGTACTATTCTTATTGAAGTATAACATCCAACCCATTTTATCGGAATCAGCAGCCCAGTGATAAGAATGTGCCAGAATGGCTGCTTCATCGTATCCCTCATACACGGGAATGAAGTTTACGTTCATTCTGAGTTGATACCCACTGGCTGTGCCGGGTGCTCTTTCAAATAGAGGTTTCTCATTTGATCCAATTGAGTATACGGCAACATTAATTTGACGGGGATTATCCTCAGCTGTCCATAGTTCGAATGGTACACGGATTGTATCAATAACAGTCAATAGCCGATTGAAGAAAATTCCAACTGATCCATTTTCAGTAAAATGTAATTCCAGGTCTTGTCGCAGCTTTGCCACATCAGGTTTTCCATTAAGAGGATCAGGAGGGATATCCGTCCTGGTTTCTAAAAAGCTGGTCCAAGTTCCATCGACGGAACCTGGGTGGAATCCCTGAAATACAATTTGTGTTACAGTGTCGATATCTACAATTTCTATTGCCTGATCATACGTGGTGGGTATGATAAATGTTGCATCCTCTGAAACCAGTATAAAACCATCTGTTATTTCACTATTAATAAAAAATTCTGGTGCCTCAAGATTCCCATTCTGTGTAAATATATTCAAGTAGTCTTCCGTTACCGGAAAAATTGTATCATCTTTAGTTACGACACCTGTATTCAAATCTGTGAGTATCCACTTTTTAACAGAATCATTTACGTTTATGAAAGAGAGTTCATAGTTATGATTGTTAAGTTTATAGGGATCAATAATAATTGGAAAAAAATATGCGTCGGCATTTCCACTTGGATGTTCAACCTCTAACACATCCAGGTGATCGGTATATAATTCAGAGCCGACACCGGGAACTCCCGGTACAACTTTTAATGTATTAGGAGAACTCTCGATTACGCGCTGGGCAGCAGTCTCATCGTAAGCATAGGTCGTGATAGCAAAATAATACTTTCTAAAGTTTACCAAGGGACGATCACCGATAATATCATCTGTGATTTCAATATAATGTTTTATACCGGAATCGGTCCCAAACTGATTAAGCACCTCCAGTAATTCACCCGTATCTTCATCAACAGTCCAATCTGTAATAGCTGTAATACCATCTATTATGTCGTAGGTATCAATACGATGCCAAGGGCCTGTTTCCGTTTCCCCTTGATAAAAGTTATATCCTTGAAATTCATAACCGGAACATACAAAATCCTCAATTTTATCGCTTCCTTCTTCAAAGGTTAAAACTATTTTTTGATCTAACTGAGAGACCGCTACTGATGGAGAAGGGGGAGAACAGTAATTAAAGATTGTATTGTAGGCTGATTGAGCAAAATTGTCGAAATACTTCATTTTTCTTATGGATTTTTTCCAATTAGATCCGGCAGTGATAATAATTGATCCAACTATCTCTACAGTGTCTCCGGCACCGAAGTAAAAAGGACCTGAAGAAAGGAGATAGCTCCGGTTCCCCGGAATATCATCGAGCCATCCGGTTTCGCCAACCGGGTCACCCGGGTGAACGAATGGTGTCGGCTGGTAATTATTAGTCGGGTCTAAATATGGTTGTCCGGATGATCCGATTAACCCGTTCATAGAATTATATGCATGCTGGGCATTACGAGGGAAACCATAAGATGAAAAGGGATTAGAGTTATTATATTTTACAAATGCTGTGAGCCCTAACTCCCGTTTATCATATATTGTCTTGATGTAATATCCTTTGTCTTGAGACCAAGTCAGAATGTTGGCAAGACTACCCCGCGCATCAATAAGGGGACTTTGGAAGAAATTCGAACTAACAGCCGGAGTTTTATAATTGTAATAATTATCCCCATCACTATCATTATAGGTGTATCCTATTCCACTAAGTGTGTCGCATCCCACCAAGTCATCAGAAGCGTTCCCTATATTATCATCATGCCATATGGAAATAAAGGTACTATCCAAATCGTCAGTACCTTTATTAATCAGCACCCAGCGAATGAACAAGACATTATCCAAGGGGCCAGACTGGTCGAATCCGAAAAGAGATGTTTGGACTTCTATATTCATTGGCGCAGTTCTCCACAAATATCTGTGCTGCCTGGCATTAGCATCATTCATGACGTACCAATGGAACATGTCGCCAAGTATATCCGGGTGGTCCCCATCCTTAATGTTATAAATATCATCTCCATTATAATCTACCCACGGCGCACCGGCCACCACCGGCCAATTCTCGAAATCTGTCGTCGGGAACGATGACTCAACCAGTTCGGTATAAATTGATTCTCCATCGATTACAGTGATGGGAAGCAACGCCCCCATGGAACTGTAAACTGCATAATCGTTTTCCAGGAATGCATCAAGTTCCGCGCGATGTATCTGGTAAATATGGCCATCATTGGTATACCCATCAATTGTCCCCGGTAAAAATTCCGATGTATACATGACAGCTGCAGTTCGAATTTCTTCCTGCCATTGTTCGTTTCCAACAGAACGAAATTTCCCACTGGCCAGCCAAAGGCCGGCTTGAAACACTGTTGTTTTATCACTACCCTTGGGCCATTCTAATCCTGCGGCACTCGTAATGTGAAAACTGACTATGTCTCCATGATTTCCATGGATTGTGGATATTTGGTTCCCATCCCAAATTATATGTTCAACTTCTGGGCTTTGGGGAGAAAATTCAACCCAAGGATCCGCTGCTTGGGACAATGAAATGATACCAATGATAAAGTAAGTAAATGATCTAATAACCATATGAATGTAAACAGATCATCCTAATTTATTAGTCAGAAAATTGTTCTTATTCGCCATAGGGTCCCCCATATACACCTATGTCATTTCGTGAACCGTTAACATCGCGATAAGCATCATCTGGGTGGCCGGCATCAATGCAGGGAGAACCGGGTTTTAAGTGAAAATCTCCGGCGTTAGGATCCTCGAAACCTGGTTCCAAATCAATATTTCCGAAGGAGCTTTGTGTCCCTATATTTTGGATATTAGAATATGAAGCATTTCTATTCATGAGCTTTTTATTAACAGTACCATAGTTGTCCCACACAATGCTATTGATTATTTGTATGTCCCCATTGACCATAAAAGCTCCGTCATTACTTTCAAATGCTGAATTCATGTAAATGACACAGTTCACAATCGATAGACTGGAACCGGCACTAATAAGAATTCCACCACCCCCAAATTTGGAACCGTTTTGATTGATGATACAATTGAAGATTTTCTGCTCTCCCTCGACGACGTAAACACCACCCCCAATTCCCTCGTAACATTGATTTTTAATGATACGATTGTTGCGAATGGTTCCGTTAAAATCTTCATGTATTCTGAGACCGCCTCCAATTGAAGATAAATTTCCGTTAATTGTGGAATTAACAATTGTCGTCATTTTGTTAACATTGATTCCTCCACCACCTTTTATGGCGGAGTTCCGTTGAATATTACAATTATTTATCACGGTTGAGTCGGTAGCAAACACACCACCACCGGTGCCAAAAGGATACGCATACTCCTCTGCCTCCGGGTTTTCTACTGATCGATTATAGATAATAGTACAATTGGTTATCCGGACTGATCCATGAGCGTATACTCCACCTCCCCAGAATGCTGTCCCTTTTGTAATCGTAAACCCTTCTAGATATCCCCGGTTGATTTCCACCACGGATTGGATCTTATCTGAAGCTACCAACGTGGTTGAGGACGATCCGTAAATCCCAATGATAAATACGTTTTTGTTCAGAAATTTGAAATGACCCTCATACTCACCTGGGAGCACTGAAATCGTATCACCCGAATCGATAAATTTGGTACCATAGACCTCCTGAATTGAAGTGTAATCGTCCGGTACAATGATAGAGGTGACCTCTGGCACTACGAAAGGAGCGGTCAGGGCATTTCGATATTGATTATTATTATCCACCGCCCTTACACTATATTGAAGGGTAACATCATCATCATCGATAGTATCGGTGTAGGAAGTAGCAAGGGAATCGGAAATCCGGTCAACTAATGTCCACTTCGCACCATCTTCATTGATGATGGCACGTTCAATCAGAAACTCTTTAAAGTTATCAATGGTTACATCAGTCCATTGAATTATGACGGGTACCGCGTGAACAATGCGACGGCCATCATAGTCATGAGTGACTGTAAACAGATCATCCTTATCATCAGAATTAGGTCTAGTTGGCAATTCACAAGCCCAAAAAATAATGGCCAGAAAAGATATCAGGATCCGTATTACCATGGGTTAAATGTCCACCTTAAATGTGATAACTTCCCGGTATTTCTCAAAGTAATTAAAACCTCGCCTCAAGGATTCTTCTAAAGTGAGGTTGCTTTCATCTTTGGTTAACAAATTACGCCAAGTGTAAGAGAGGGTCCAGTTAAGTCCCAACCATTTTCGGTGTAGGGATATGTTTAAATTAGCTTTCTCACGAGGTTTCTGCATTCCCTCTCCGATGCCAGTGAAAAAATAATACTGTTTTCCCTCAAAGACATGATCATAACTAATGACCAACCAGTCCAGATAAAATTCTCCAGTCAAAACGTATCGATAACCAGGTTTATTTGGAAATACAAAGAGATTGCTCACATCCAACCAGGTACCACTGAATGAAAGAACAAATTTATCATCCAACATATCCATAATCAGGTTCCCTTCGACTCCGCGGATATCCGCCATTGGAACATTAAAGGGGACAGGTGCTTGTACTTCAACAAAACGATAAGCGATTTTATTGGTATAATTATTGATAAACATAGCCAAAGATAGCTCTACTTTTGAAATTGGTAATTGGACATGTATGTCTGGAAAGGTAAAATTTAAGCTAACGTCCGTTGTAGTGAGGTACTCGGAGGTTATAGAAGAATCGACTGATTCATCATTTTCAGCATAGGTGAGGTGAAAATAATCACTTAGCGTTGGTAGACGACTATTGCTACCCTGGTTTATAAACAAAGAGTAATAAAAACTTTCACCATGACCCTCAATCTGTACTCCAAGATGTTTGCTATTTATTGTATTGAATTGATACAAACGAGGGTTTTTATAAGCAATGGGTTCTCCATCTATAAGAATTAATGGAGATTCAAACCATTCTTCCTGTGTGGTCCCGATGCGATTAAACCTTAGCCCCAGCTCCCAGTTTATGTCATCGATGTAGTCATATCCTCCTGGAACTGTCCAACGCGTCACCATAGCCAATGCACGGGTCTGCCTTTTCATTTGTGCACGGTGTTTTACGGTGACATCACCATAGAAATTAAAGTAGGATTTGTCTCCGTTAAAAAACTGATTGTCAGCTTCTAACTGGAGTGTCCCTTCGAAATTACCCCTGGAATAAATCTTGGATAAACGAATATTCTGGGTTCCGTCCTCTAATTCCTCGATCAAGCTGCTTAAAAAGTCTTTAGTTATGGACCATTGACGTTGGCCAATCAATAGATCCCAACCGGAAGTATTGAATAATCTTCCGTGATACTTAAGGCTAATTATGGTCAAACCATCCGCAGTGGTCAACCCTCCGGAAGGGAATTGCATGATTTTTTCCAGACGATACCACTTGGCATCGACGCGTCCGAAGTCAAGTTCTCCTCCGGTAAAAAGGTTCTGAAAGATATCTGTTGTGAGTGTTCGATTTGCATAGGCGCGAGACCGATGGGAGTAACGTCCACCCACACCAAACAGACCCCAAACTCCTGTGGCACCAATAGAAAGGTCTAGATCATTATCAAATGTGAGTCCTTGTCCGCGAGTAAAATATACGGTATTCTGCGTGGCTGTTTTGGGTTCTAGATTCAGTACACCTCCCATAGCATCACTGCCATAAAGGGAAGAGCTCCCCCCTTTGATCACTTGAACTTTCTTTAGAGAATTAAGATCAATGGTAGATAGATCCGCAACACCAGTATTAGCGTCATTCAACCGAACACCATCCAGAAATACCGCCACATCGTTCGCATTACTTCCTCTTATGCTTATCGTCTGTTTCCCACTGGAAGATAAATCCATTTTTATACTGCTAATTCGACGCAAAGCGCTTCCCAAATCCCGTGCGCCCTGACGTTCAATTTCTTTTATATCCAGTAAATCTACGGAGGAGGTTACATCTAATTCATATTTCGGTTTGGTGCCGACAACTTCTATTTCTTTCCCTTTAATCACTGTAGGGATCATCCGGATAACAATATCTTCGGACGTATTTATTATTACTGTCTTTGTTTCATAAGTAATATGAGAAATTTTTAGAGTGAACGGAATTTCGTTGTTCACCTCAAGTGTGAACGTACCATGGACATTTGTGGCAGCACCTAATTGAGTACCGACGATTAAAATATTAGCACCGACAATAGGTTTCTCTGTTTTTGCATCTATAATTGTACCATGTATTATTACAACTGCGCTTAATTCTGAGATAAGAAGGAGAAAACTGATGAATCGATATTTTAACATAGTAAACGTAAACGCGATGATTTTAGATAATATCCGGGATGCCTATCCGCTGTCAATACCTTTTGGATATTTTTACTTTTGAGTAAAGAGAGGATTTTGAAGTATCATAATTATTATTCATTTCACGCAAATCAAGGTGTACGGACAGCTAAATTGTAACGCTTTTTTTCTTGTAATGTCCAGCATTATATATGTCACCCTAAGGCGGTCAAGGTCTTTCATATTTTGGTAGAACCCGCTAGGGATGCCACTAATGACTATAGCAAACCAGTGAGTGCTTGAGTGTATTTGTACCAGATACGCGCTGGAGGGTTTGTGCAGACCAGGAAGATGGTGTTATTGAGGTAATGAAATCGGGATACGGATATTCGGGATACTCTTAGCAAGGAAGAGGTATTGATTGATAGTGAAAGGGAAATTGCCTCCGCTTAAATAGTGCAGTGTAAAGTAGAATTGTATTTACAATACACCCTAGTGATACACGTAATTTTGATAAATATTTTAATCTGTATAAAAAAATAACTTGAAAGTTAATAATTGCATGTCTAATCATTTCAATAGAACTTCTACTATAAATAAAAGGATTATTCATGATTAGATTGTTTGTAATACTATTATTTGTTTTACTTTCTTTCATTCCCGCTCAAATTCCAATAGCAGTATTAGATTTATCAGCTGAGGGAATTTCTGGGAGCGAGGCAAGGACGCTTACTGACAGATTAAGAACAGAATTATTTAATACCGGAAAATACAAAGTAATTGAACGTGAAATGATGGATGATATTCTCACGGAACAAGGTTTACAACAATCTGGCTGTACATCAACCGAATGCATCGTTGAAGTGGGACGATTAATTGGTGTAGAACAAGTCGTTGGCGGAAGTATTGGTAAGGTTGGGAACGTGTACTCAATTTCTGCCCGAACAATAAGTGTGGAAACTGGACAAATCTTACGTGTAGCAACATACGATCATACTGGAGAATTAGGTGATTTGTTACGATTTGGTATGAAAAATGTCGCTTTGGTTTTATCGAATAAAAGAACTCAAACAGATTTATATTTGACCACATCATTTCCACAGCAAGAACAAAAAATAATAGAGGAAAGTTATCAGGATAATGGAATTAGGGATAGAGGTATTAGTATAAATCCTGCGGGGATTCTTACTCAATTATTTACGGATTTTCAATTATATGGATTAATGTATGAGCAATTTGTGACTCCAAGAATAGCTTTATCTTTGAGGTTAGACTACATTAAATTAAGTGAGAAATGGGATGAAGGAGATTATTATGGAGATTTTTCTGCAGAAGGATTTAGCCTTGGAGCAAGCTTACTTTACTATTTTTCTAATACAGGAAGAATGAATGGTCTTTATACTGAAGTAGCGGTTGAATTGTTGTCTACACATTGGGAAAACATTGAATATGATGTATGGGGTGGTGAAACCTCAAAAGAAGGTGAAGGTGGTTTTGCTTTTGTAGTTGGTGGCGGCGGGAAGATTCCAATTGGAGAAAAATATTATTTTAACCCGCATCTTTTATTAGGTATTGGTTCGATGAATGAGATATCGTTTATAGCCTTCCCGGCTCTATCAGTCGGTATGATGTTTTAGCCGTGACCAAGCACCGCCCATGTTTTACCAAACCTTAATAAAATATGGGTACTACTTTTTGTGGGGCAGGTCAATAAATGCGGTGTAAGGTAGAATTGTATTCACAATACACTTATAGAAAGGTCTTAAACTTGTTTAAGCGTCGAAAATCTGGCGATTATCGGTAAAATACGTAATAACAATTTTGATTTTGGGACGGAATTTGGTAAAAATTGTCCCAAGGGTGGTTAATGACTACAATTTTTTTTTTGCTCACTTATTGTTTAATAACTACTAAATGGAAAGGAGAGCGAAATTCTGTTGATTTGTCTTTGGTACGATATTTTCATTTTCCCTTTTATTATATACTTTATTAAGACAACCTGAGTATTATCTGAAAATAGCACATTGACCAAAAGGAGTTTTAAATGAAAAAGATATATTCTTCAGGTTTATTCCTTTGTTTTTTTGTACTATTTACAAAAGTAGGTTTTGCTCAAACTTCGCATACTGTTTTAGTTACTCCTGGTGGTCAGTTTGTTTTTGAGCCTGTTAATCTTACGATTAGTGCTGGAGTTACGGTTATCTGGGAATGACAAAGTAATAATCACACAACTACCTCTGATATCATTGCTGGGGATGAAGTTTGGGATTCAGGGATACTAAATAATGGAGCAACATTTTATAAGGTGTTTGTTACTCTCGGATCATACAGTTATCATTGTACGCGTCATCAGGCTTTTGGTATGATTGGAACAATAATTGTTAAAGGAGTTGTTACTATAGATAATCATTCAGCAGTTATAGAAAATAAGTTTGTATTGAATCAAAATTACCCCAATGCTTTCAACTCTATAACAACACTTCGCTAGGAGATACACCGATGATCAGATGTTCAAATCACTGTCTACGACCTGCTGGGCAGAGAAGTAACAACTTTACTATCTGAAACACAGGATGCTGGATATAAATCAGTCATCTGGAATGCATCCAATGTCTCAAGCGGAATCTACTTCTTCCGGATCAGAGCGGGAGATTTTGTTCAGACCAGGAAAATGGTCCTCCTACGCTAAAGCCTGTCTGCCGTAGCATGATTGTGCGGAGGCATGGCTACGGAGGACAAGTTTTGTTGAAATAAAGAAATCAGGATACCATGTAGGATTTAACAGCTCCACTATATAAGAATCCTGTACTCAACGAAAAAGCTGACCCCCAATCTCGAAGTAAAAGGGAGCAGGGATTGTATATATGTAACCCCCGTAAATTTGTTCGGTTGATTTTTTAAAATTTTAAACTGATATAAATAATGGGATAGATTTTATGTAGTATTAATCCAAACCACATTTTTCAATAAAAATCCCTACATTCCACTGTGAGTATTAGATATATACTTGTCATTTTATTATTATTTATAACCAACTCCACTGTTTGGAGTTGGGCATCGGAGGAACACCCCGAACCAGAAATTCAACCTATTAACATGAAATTGGTTTAACCAAGGAGGTTAAAATGAATCTCATAGTAACTAGTTTATTTATTATTTCAACAACCTTTGCAGCTATTGTCAATGTGCCTGCGGATTCATCCACCATTCAGGCTGGTGTAGACAGTGGAAGTACTGGCGACAAAGAATATAACCAGCCCAGCACTTCCGGTGGATCGATAGAAGCATTCTACTTTGATTATCTTAACACGCTAAATTATGAACAACCGAAAAAATTCAAATTGGGTTCCGGTAAACTTTTGCGTAAAACGGTTAGCACTGCAGAAAATCTGGCAAATTATAAGATTGATGAATACAGGACATATCTCAATATCTATTTTCCCGATGCTCATTCCGATTATGCACAGAGATTTATAATCGAGACCTACATTGACCAGAAACGATGGAATGAAGTACTAGTGGGTCTGCTAAAGTTTGCTTACTTATATCAAAATTCTGCTTTAAAAGGGCCAGTACTAGAAAATGGTTCACAAATAATACAACAGGAAAAATTCTACCAATCCAATCGGGACGAACTTTTATCTTTAATTCAGGGAAAGCCAGAAGCAAAGGAAATCCACGATAGTTATTTTGAATTTTTATCCACAATTCGTTCTCTTAATGATACAAAACTTTCATCAATTTTCCAAAGAGAAGCCTGGGGATTTCTAGGTATGTATTCTGATTTGCCCCAGAGCAGCACGGTTCTTATGTGGCTGGCTGAAGTGGACCTGGCCAACCAGGCACCTCATTCAGCCCTGATGATCAATGAGAAGTTGATGACCCTGTATCCGTCTAGCACTGATTATGCAACCGTATTATACCAGACTGGTACGCTCCGACAGGAGCAATTCAGCGAGTTTGAAGAGGCGACTGCCAACTTTCGTCAATTCCTGGAGCAGTTCCCGGAAGATAGTCGCATAGAAGATGCCCAATATCGCATTGCCGTAATTGCTGATCAGGAAATGAATGACTGGACAACTGCTATCACGGAGTATGAAGTACTGGTGACCCAGTACCCCACGTATACTCAATCAGTCACCAGCCTGATGCGAATCGGAGAAATTCAAGCGAGTAAGCTGAAACAGAAAGAAGCGGCTATTACCACTTACAACAGGCTCGCTTCTGAATATCAAGACGACGCCGACCAAGCAACAGAAGCACTCCGGCGCGCCGGAAAATTATACGAAAAAAGCAAGGCCTATGAAGAAGCCATTAAACAATATATGATCGTACATGACAACTATCCGGGAACAGATGGCGCATTGGAAAGTTTAGAAACGTGTGCTAAACTTTATGAGAAACAGCTTAAAAGAAACGATAAAGCAAAAGAAATACTAAATATTATTGTTGATGATTTTCCCGATACAAAATCCGCGAAGAAAGCGAATAAACGGCTGAAAAAACTCAATAAATAAAGAACCTTAATTACCCCTGGAAATTTTATCGGACTCCAAAGGAATTTGTTATTCACATAATGGTGTAAAATCGGTTGTATTTGACTTTATCCCTTTTGCAACCACCCCCATATCTTCGACTGACATAGATATTCTTTCACTTTTTACTTTTAACCCAACACGGATAACCCCTCCACCGGACAGTATAAGAACAGTACCAGAATCCGAATCAAACGATTGAAATATTTCCTCATTACTCCAATCAGTATAACAGGCAGTATCAGTGCCTGCGTAACCGACATATCTTTCTCGAAAACTTATATCTACTTCTATGTAATAGAATATGTCATCTACTTCAACAAATGTTGAATCGGTAAAATCATATATCATATCCATTTCCCAAATACCGATTAAATTATTTGTCTCTTTTTCAGATTCATCCTCACAACCAAACCAAAAAAGTAATGGAAATATGATAAATAATCTTTTCATTCTAGACCCCTTTGTTAAATCTAATCCATTTATTCTGATTTTAACTCTTTATCCAGTGCTCCAGAATCTTTGAGTTGCACTTAAGAGTTGAATTCAAGAATTAAAAATTACATAGGATTACCAAATAATGTGAGTATCTCTTTTATAACCCCCCCCCTGTTGATTTTGGGGTCATTATTCATCCTTTCATTCAACGGTAATTTACCCAAAAGTATCACCTTAACTTTTACATCAAATAAGTCCGGCTAATGAAAAAACCATACACGAACATCACCGTTCGAGAGTGATTAATCTGTTAATAAGCCGATATCGATTCAGCGAAGAGAAAAACCATAGTCACCGGACCGAATCGGTAATTTCCTGATCCTCTTTCCGGTGGCGGCACTGATTGCATTGATTAAAGCGGGTGGCGTCGGGGGTACAAGCACCTCTCCTACACCGGTGGGAGATTCGGTACTGGATACAATGAACGTTTCGACGCGAGGCATATTTTTCATGGTTAATAATTTGTAATTGTGGTAATTGGATTGCTGAACCCGTCCGTTCTTAAAAGTGATCGCACCATAAAGTGCCGCAGTAAGCGCTAGGACTACACCGCCCTCCATTTGAGATTTTACGCCATCGGGATTGATTACTATCCCACAATCTATAGCACAGACGATTTTATCGATATTCAGATTTCCTTTTGAATCCACAGATACTTCCGATACCACAGCAGCGTAACTATGAAATGAAGCATGAACGGCAATACCTTGATAATGGTCGTTGCGCTGTTTACCCCAATCGGCTTTTTCGGCTGCCAGATCCAGAACACCCAATAAACGAGGATACTCCTGTAGGAAATTCCGGCGAAACCGATAGGGATCTTTACCGGCAATTTCAGCTAGTTCATCAATAAAGCATTCGTTAACAAAAGCGTTTTGTGTGTGCGAGACCGATCGCCAGGCTCCAACAGGAATTGTGATATCAGAGGTTACATAGTCAACCTGAACATTTGGAATCGCATACGGCATTTCCGCTGCTCCCATGGTTAACAATCCTTCATCAGGACAGGAACCGGAAATACGGTGAATCCAAACATTTGGATATTTTTTTGTATCAAGACTTCCTTGTAGTTTATGGTAGGAAGCTGGACGATAGAATCCGTGTTGGATATCTTCATCACGGGTTCTGATTACTTTTATCGGTATACCAAGATTTTTTGATATCTCCACCGCATCCCAGACAACATCATTGTACAGCCGTCGTCCGAAAGCACCACCTATTAGTAGAATATGTACTTTAACTGATTTAGCCGGTAAACCAGTTATTTCCATTCCGGCTCGATGAGCACCTGAAGGTCTCTGCGTAGAAGTCCATATTTCACAAACATCATCCCGTACATCCGCGGTACAATTCAATGGCTCCATGGGAGCATGGTCGAGATAGGGTAATTCATAGACGGCTTCATGTTTATTTTCTGCACCGGTCAGCACCTTTTTAGGTTTACCATCATCACGAATACCCGTTCCCTGGTCCTGAATATTTTCCCGAATTGTTTGTGAAATATTTTCACTACTCAGGTCTGCATTGGGACCTTCATCCCAGGTGATTTTCAGCGCTTTCCGACCACGAAGAGCGGCCCATGTATTATTTGCAACCACAGCTACACCGCTATTTATTTCTACGACGTGCCTTACTCCCGGGACCAATTTTGCTGCCGTATCGTCAAATCGTTTAACTTTACCGCCAAACACAGGACAATGCGCAACAGAAGCAATTAACATTCCCGGAAGTTGAAAATCGTAACCGAAGATTGCGCTGCCGTCAACTCTTGTTTCAGCGTCAACACTTTTAATACTCTTTCCGATGATTTTAAAATCATCAGGATCTTTCAGGAGAATTTCTTCGGGTACTTTTAGTCGGGAGGCTGTTTCCACTAATTCTCCATAATCTAATTTCTTTTTACTGGGTAGATGAATTATAGTACTATTTTCAGCACGACAGCTACTAGCAGGTACATCCCAGATTTCCGCAGCGGCAGCGATGAGCATCTCTCTTGCAACGGCCCCTGCCTTACGGAGATTATCGTAAGAAGTCCGAATGCTGGCGCTTCCACCTGTTGTCTGACTTCCATAAGCCGACCGATTATAATCACCCTGAGTTACCCGAACTCTTGACCATTCGGCTTCGAGCTCTTCCGCGACAATCATCGGAAGTGACGTCCAGATTTTTTGCCCCATTTCACAACGGGAAACGGTAACGGTGGCAATTCCGGACTGATTGATGGATAACCAGACATTCGGGGTAAAGAACGCTGGTGTCTCACTTGTTTCAATTGCTAAAAGACTCTTAAACGGTATATGGAATCCGATAATCAATCCGATTCCGGATTTTGCTGATAATTTGATGAAATCCCGACGGTTTATAGAAGATATATTACTCATTTTCCACCTCCTCCTGACGCAGCCAAGTGAATTGCGCTGCGAATTCGCTGGTAAGTGCCGCAGCGGCACAATACGGATGACATCGTTTTATCAATAATTTTATCAGATGGATTCGGATTCTTTGCAAGGAGCACAGCCGCCGTCATGATTTGACCCGGTTGGCAATATCCACATTGAGATACTTCCAGCTCTTGCCAGACTTTTTGCAAGGGGTGATCATTGTCTTTGGAAAGTCCCTCAATGGTAATAATTCTGCTTCCGTTAACTTCCGAGAGGGGTGTGATGCACGATTTTGTTAATTCACCATCAACATGAACCGTACATGTACCGCATATTCCCATCCCGCAACTGTATTTCGTTCCCGTTAAATTTAGTGAATCACGGAGTAACCACAATAACGGCATATCCGGATCCTGGTCTACAACAGTCTTTTGTCCATTGATTATTAAAGTAATTTTTGCCATAGAATATCTCCTGTTCATTTATTCCGGTGGGGAGTTATTGGTATGATGAATCTATTTTTACTCCTTTAAAAGTGAAATCCATAAAGTAGAATTAACAGTCTGTATTTTTTGTTACCGACTGGTTTGAAGTGGTTAAATAGTAGCAACGGAGTAAGTGGTTGTCAATGATTTATTTTCACCACAACGATAAATTATTAAATGGTTAAAAATCGAATAGGTAAAGAATTTAAAGGCTGCGAGCACTTGAATTCGCTCTTTAATTGACTTTATCCCACTCGAGGAGTACATTCAATTGAATTAAACTTGGAGTGAGCTATGAAAGAACAGGAAATTGGGTATGTATCAAAATTTTTTGGACAGATATCGATTGCTGCAATTGAAATAACTAATGGAAAATTATCTATCGGTGATACGATTCATATCAAGGGATATACTACTGATTTAAAAGTAGAAGTTAATTCCATGCAGATCGAGCATGAAGCCGTGGAAAGTGCCAAGAAAGGCGATAGTATTGGTGTTAAGGTAACTGACAAGGCCCGCCGAAAAGACAAAGTATTCAAATTATTAGGCTGAACTAGTCTTGACCCTAAATCATTAATAAAAATGAAATTGAGGAGAGAGTTATGAAAACCATACTTAGTATTATATTTCTGGCAAGTTCAATGGGCGTCCATGGACAATCTTCCGGCGGTGACTTGCTGAATGAATCTCCATTAACGCCCATTCCATCAGATATGACCTTTGAAGAATATCGTGATATGAACCGCCGGTTAACGGTTGGATTAGCGTTGGCAGCTATACCCATACCCGGTTTGATCCACGATTATGCCAACGAGAAAAAAACCGCAAAACGTATTCGCAGGATCGCTTTAGGAAGCGTTGGATTAATAGTTGCGGGAGCCATAGTGGCGAACGCCAATGATGATAAAGGGAAATGGCAGAAAACGGATTATAAGGTGTATATTGAAGGTGAGGGTGATAGTGAGCTGCGCTATGCAATGATTCCAACAAAAAAGAACGGAAGTACGGTTACCTATGATTTAAAACCACTCTACCGTGAAGGAGGTGGTGGTGGAGGCCTGCTGATTTTATTGGGAATAGGCGTACTCGTTGCAGATGTCATCTATGACGTGTACCATGGTGTCAGGATCATCGAAGAAAAACGCGATGCTGTGCGTTATAAGTATGGCAAACAGCTGAAGTTCAGTTATACTCCTGAAATGAATATGCAGAACCATTATGCAGGGTTTAAAATATCTTACGATTTCTGAACAAAACTCAATAGATGAGGAATTGTGAAAAATACAATAATACTGACCATTACTTCCTTATTAAAAATGTCAGTGATGAATTAAATGGGAAACCGAGAAAATAAACGGATAATGATATAAGATACAACCTCACTCACATTTGTTAATAATAATTTAGTATATTCCGTTGGTAGAACTTCTGAACTACGGTGTGATGACGATGGTTTTACGGTTTTTTGTTTCACGTTTACGTTGACTTACGGTACGATTCCTGACTGATATTTAGTATTTTAATTTTAAATAGGAGACTACTATGTTAAAACGCACATTAATAAAATCTATAATTATTTGTACAATGGCAATTAGCCAGCCGGTTTACGCACAAATTAATGAATTCAAAATAACGGCTTCTGATGGAGTAGCAGGTGATAGATTCGGAATTTCAGTCTCCAGCTCCGGCGACTACGCCGTCGTGGGAACTATTACTAGTTCGGCATATGTGTTCAAACGGATAGGCACAAGCTGGGCGGAGGAGGCAATATTACTAGCTTCAGATGGAGCAGGTGGTTTTGGAACTTCAGTCTCCATATCCGGCGATTATACCGTCGTGGGAGCTTCGAGGGATAATGATAATGGAAATTATTCAGGTTCGGCTTATGTATTCAAACGCAGCGGTACAAGTTGGACGGAGGAAGCTAAATTACTTGCTTCCGATGGAGCAGAAAGTGATAATTTTGGATGGTCAGTCTCCATTTCTGGCGACTATGTCGTTGTAGGAGCTAAGGGGGATGAAGATAATGGCGATCGTTCAGGTTCGGCTTATGTGTTCAAACGTAGCGGTACAAGTTGGGTAGAGGAAACAAAATTACTAGCTTCCGATGGGGCTGCGTTGGATAATTTTGGAAGTTCAGTATCCATCTCCGGTGATTATGCTTTTGTGGGAGCTACATGGGATGGTAGTGTTTATGTGTTCAAACGTAGCGGTACAAGCTGGGTAGAGGAAACAAAATTACTAGCTTCCGATGGGGCAGGACCAAGTAAAAAATTTGGAAATTCAGTCTCCATATCCGGCGAATATGCCGTCGTGGGAGCATTCACCGATGATGATAATGGCAATCGTTCAGGCTCGGCTTATGTGTTTAAACGCACAGGTACAAGCTGGGCGGAGGAAGCTAAATTACTAGCTTCAGATGGAGCAGCCGATGATCAGTTTGGATATTCAGTCTCCACCTCAGGCTTCTACGCTGTCGTAGGAGCTAATTGGGATAATGATAATGGACTTAATGCTGGTTCGGCTTATCTGTTCAAACGCAGCGGTACGAGCTGGACGGAGGAGGCTAAATTACTTGCTTCTGATGGTGGGGTATTAGATGAAAATTTTGGACACTCAGTCTCCATCTCCGGTGGTTATGCCATTGTGGGAGCTATGCGGGATGACGATAATGGAAGTCAATCAGGTTCGGCTTATGTGTATAGTGGTTTTGCGCCAATAGGTGTCTTATCTGTATCACCGGCTTCACTCGATTTCAGCAATGTATTAGTTGGAGAAACCACAACTGAACTAGTAACTGTTTCAAATACCGGTATCGGCGATTTGATTGTTTCTTCAATCGCAATTACCGGCATTGATTCTTTGAACTTCAGTGTCGATACCACATCGTTTACATTATTGCCGGGTGATAGTACAGTGTTAGATGTTAGTTTTACGCCTGATGATACAGGCAGCTTCAATGCTTCGCTGGATATTGACAGCGATGGTGGAAGTGTAAATGTTGTATTAAGTGGAAACGATATTATTGACCCGGATCCATCAATCGTCTTGATAACCGACGTTCCACACGACCAGGGAGGGAGTGTTACATTAAAATGGAACGCATCTTCATTAGATGTCAATATTAATAGCCTTCCCTATTACAGCATTTGGCGCGCCTTGCCTGATGGAACCGAGTTGCAGGGAACATTCAAGAGTATTGCTGATATGACAGCTGACTTTGCGGGACAGACATATCGTATTGAATCTTTCAGGGGTAACGACCTTGCCTGGGAATGGATAGCTAATCAACCGGCGCATCGTTTTGCTGCGTATTCATATACTGCCCCGACTTTGTTTGATTCATCTTTAGCTACGTTCGGGAAGCACTATTTTATGGTATCGGCGCATACAAATGACCCCGATTTGTTTTACGATTCAATAATCGACAGCGGTTACTCCGTGGACAATTTGGCTCCGGCAGTTCCCACAGGATTGTTGGCGTCGGTAACAGAAACAAACACGGTTGAATTGAGCTGGGATGAACCGGTGGATGAAGATTTCAATTACTTCAAAATTTACCGGAGTCTAACATCTGATTTTGATCCCACAGGACTAGAACCCTTCGCAGAAACCATCGACACAACCTTCACCGATATCAATATAGTAATCGGGGAAACGTATTACTACATCCTATCAGCAGTTGACTTCAATGGGAATGAAAGCGCCTTTAGTGACGATGTTTCAGCCGAAATTTTATCTTTGGATGAAACAATGGGTATTCCTGAAGTATTCGCTTTACGCCAAAACTATCCCAATCCTTTCAACCCGATCACAACTTTACGTTACGATCTCCCGGAAAACAGCTTTGTTAAAATAACTATCTATGATCTTCTTGGTAGAGAAGTAAAAACCCTGTTTAATCGAACCCAAGATGCTGGGTACAAGTCAGTCGTCTGGAATGCGACGAATGACCATGGCAAACCGGTAAGTGCCGGAGTCTATTTAATTCAGATTCACGCTGGTGAATTTGTGCAAACAAAGAAAATGATCCTCCTACGCTAAAACTACGGAGGACAAGTTTTATTGAAATAAATCCCGTCGTTGATCCTCCCGCCTCGTCGGGACGGAAATCGCCGATGGATAAATAAAGAGGAATACTATGTTAAAACAGACACTAATAAAGACATTAGTGATTTGCGCAATGGTAATCATGGCAATCAGCCAGACGGCTTACGCGCAAAACAGTGAATTCAAAATTACACCGGATGACGGAACGGCTGGTGATAACTTTGGAATTTCAGCCTCCATCTCCGGCGACTATGCCATCGTGGGAGCCAGATTTGATGATGATAATGGCGATGAATCAGGTAATGCGATAGTAAATAATAGTAATGATTTGGAATATTTAGATATCCAACCTGAAAAAACTGAAAAAACGTTAGAAGAACGACAAGTTATTGCTATTGAAGGAATAAAAAATATCCAGAGAAAGATAATGTATATTACTACAGTTAGTGTTGTAATTAACATTGTGTTAATTTTAAGCATTGGTGGTAAATAACCACTTCCTGCAAAAGGAACACGGAGGACAAGTTTTGTTGAAATAAATCCCGTCGCAGATCCCGTCATCATGGGAATCGCTGATGGAGAAAAAAGGAGAATACCATGTTAAAACAAACACTAATAAAATCATTAATGATTTGTGTAGTGGCTTCATTGGCCATTTCTCGGCTGGTTTATGCGCAAATTGATGAATTCAAAATAATCGCTTCTGACGGAACAGCAAATGATGAGTTTGGAACTAAAGTATGCATCGCAGGCGATTATGCTGTTGTAGGAGCAAGATTTGATGATGATAATGGAAATAATTCTGGATCGGCTTATGTGTTTAAGCGTACCGGCACTAGTTGGGCACCAGAAGCTAAATTACTTCCAACCGATGGAGCAGATGGTGATGAGTTTGGCGTTGCGGTGTCCATCTCCGGTGATTATGTTATTGTGGGAGCGAGGTATGATGATAATAATGGAACTGATGCAGGCTCGGCTTATGTGTTTAAGCGCACCGGCACAAACTGGACGCAGGAGGCTAAATTACTTCCAACCGATGGAGCAGCAGGTGAGCGGTTCGGACAGCGACTTTCTATCTCCGGTGACTATGCCGTAGTGGGAGCCCCGTTTGACGATGATAATGGTAGTAAATCAGGTTCGGTATATGTGTTTAAGCGCACCGGCACAAGCTGGGCGGAAGAAGCTAAATTACTCGCTTCTGATGGATCAGCAAATGACGGCTTTGGATATTCAGTTTCCATCTCTGGTGATTATACCGTCGTGGGAGCTATAGGCGATACTGATAATGGAACTAACTCAGGTTCGGCTTATGTATTTAAGCGCACCGGCACAACTTGGACGGAGGAAGCTAAATTACTCCCCTCCGATGGGGCAGTAAATGATTGGTTTGGTTATTCAGTCTCCATTTTCGGCGATTATATCGTTGTGAGCGCCAGGTTAGATGATGATAATGGTAGTAATTCAGGTTCGGCTTACATATTCAAACGCACCGGCACAAACTGGGTGGAGGAAGCAAAATTACTTCCTTCTGATGGAGCTGCAGGTGATGAGTTTGGGATTGTAGCCTCCATCTCCGGAGATTATGCTGTCGTGGGAGCATGGTATGATGATGATAATGGGACTGATTCAGGCTCGGCTTATCTGTTCAAACGCATCGGCACAAACTGGGTGGAGGAAGCAAAATTACTTCCTTCTGATGGAGCTGCAGGTGATGCATTTGGATTTGTTTTTATCTCTGGAACTTATGTTATCGTAGGAGCTTGGCATGATGATGATAATGGAACTGACTCAGGTTCGGCTTATGTGTATAGTGGTTTTGGCCCAATAGGTGTCTTAGCTGTATCACCGGCTTCACTCCATTTCAGCAATGTATTAGTTGGAGAAACCACAACTAAACTAGTAAATGTTTCAAATTACGGTATCGGCGATTTGGTTGTTTCTTCAATCGCAATTACCGGCATTGATTCTTTGAACTTCAGTATCGATACCACATCGTTTACCTTGGCTCCCAGCGACTTTTTAGGGTTGGATGTGGTCTTTGGGCCTGATGCTGCTGGTGGTTTCAGCGCATCGCTGGATATTGTTAGCGATGGTGGATATGCTACTATTGGTTTGATTGGACAAAGCCTTGATCCAGTAACATCAATCGTTTCAATCACCGATGTCCCCGATGACCAGGGACGTTGGGTCTTCGTGAGTTGGCTGGCGAGTAGTTTGGATTCCCTGGGATGGATAACCCAGTATGGTGTGTGGGAGCTGAACCCTGATGATGAGTGGATCTCTCTGGGGAATGTACCGGCCATCCAGGAAGAAGAATATATTTACCTGGCTCACACCTTTGGTGATTCCACGGACGAGGGGATATTCTGGAGTACATTCAATGTCACCGCTCACACCACCAATCCGTCAGTGTTTTATACCTCGGCAGTGGATTCAGGCTACTCAATTGACAATTTAGCTCCTGCAGTTCCCACAGGATTGCTGGCATCTCTTACCGAACAAAACACGGTTAAATTGAGTTGGGATGAACCGGTTGATGAAGATTTCAATTACTTCAAAATCTACCGGAGCCTTGATTCAGAATTCGATCCCACTGGATTAGAACCCTACGCAGAAGCCATTGACACAACTTTCATTGACAACGATGTAGAAACCGGGGAAACGTATTATTACATCCTATCAGCAGTTGATTTCAATGGGAATGAAAGCGAATACACGGATGCTGTTGAAACTGTTATTTTATCAATCGATGATATGACAGGTATACCGACGGAATTCGGACTACATCAAAACTACCCCAATCCTTTCAACCCGATCACAACTTTGCGTTACGATCTCCCGGAAAACAGTTTTGTTAAAATAACTATCTATGATCTTCTTGGTAGGAAACTAGTAACCCTGGTTTCAGAAACACAGGATGCCGGTTTTAAATCAGTCATATGGAATGCTGCCAATGATCATGGCAAACCGGTAAGTGCTGGAGTTTATCTCTACCAGATTCAAGTCTACGATCCCGATGGAGTAGGGAGTCGAGAATTTGTACAGACCAAGAAAATGATCTTCTTGAAGTAAAATTCAAACAGTGTATCAAGTAAAAGAAAAGGGCGGTCGATTGACTGCCCTTTTCTTTTATATAATCAATCCGGTTATTCTTCTCCAATATCTTCATTCCAAATATCAGGATTATTCTGAATGTAATTTGAAAGCATTGAAATACATTCTTCAGACTGTAGATCTATGACTTCAACGCCATTTTCTTTTAACCAATCCACTCCGCCTGAAAAATTAACCGACTCCCCGACGATGACCGTTTTAATTTTAAACTGCCGAATTAATCCGCTGCAGTACCAGCATGGCGCTAACGTTGTTACCATAATGATATTTGAATAGGATCGCTGCCGACCGGCGTTTCTGAATGCATCTGTTTCTCCATGGATGGAAGGATCATCGTCCTGGATACGCTTGTTTCGCCCTTTTCCCAGCAGGGTTCCATCTTTGTGAAATAGAGCCGCCCCAATAGGAATGCCGCCCTCAGATAGGCCTTTTTGTGCTTCTTTGATAGCAACATCCAGCATCTGGGTGTGTGTAGGAGTTAAATCTGTTTTCATTACGAATGTGTTATTAATTTCCAACTAAATCATCATACATCAAAATATATTCATGACAGAACATAAAACATCATTGTTGTATAGTATTGACGACAACCCACCTCTAATGGAAACAATCATTTTGGGGTTTCAGCATTATTTAACCATGTTCGGTTCAACAGTTGCAATTCCGCTGCTATTGGCTCCAGCGTTTGGTATTGTTGATCCGGTGGAAAAAGGCTGGTTGATAGCAACCATGTTTTTTGTCAGTGGAATTACAACGCTTCTACAAACCACTTGGGGAAATCGTCTTCCCATTGTTCAAGGGGGAACATTCTCATTTTTAGCACCAACATTTGCTATCTGCGGAATGGCAGCTTTGGCGAATGCAGGTTGGGAAGTACGAATGCAGCATGTGCAAGGGGCTATTATTGCTGGCTCCCTTGTTGAGATTTTTGTTGGCGCCAGTGGAATGATTGGACGCTTATTACGATTTGTGGGTCCCATCACCATTGCACCCACCATTGCGCTGATTGGTCTATCTTTATTCAAATTTGGTGCACCGGAAGCAGGACGCCATTGGCCCATTGGCGGTCTAACTATATTCTTGATTATCCTTTTCAGTCAATATCTTCGGCGAAAGCATCGAACATTTGAACTATATCCAATACTCCTTGCAATAGCCACTGCATGGATTGTATCGGCTATTTTTACCGCTTTTGGTATTTTTCCTGAAGGACACCCGTCCTATACAAGTTTGGATAATCTGAAGAATGCCCCATGGTTTCGAATTCCTTATCCATTTCAGTGGGGGTTTCCACAATTTGGAGCGGCGGCATTCGTGGGAATGCTGGCGGGTTACATCGCTTCCATGGTGGAATCAATTGGTGATTATTATGCATGTGCGAGACTCTCCGGAGCACGCATACCGGATACAAAAACCATTAACAGGGGTATTACATTCGAAGGAATTGGATGTTTTCTGGCTGGAATTTTTGGTACGGGAAATGGAACAACTTCCTATAGCGAAAATATTGGTGCTATTGGTTTAACACGTGTTGGATCTCGTAGAGTCGTTCAGGCTGGCGCTATTATTATGATTCTATTGGGAACAGTCTCCAAATTTGGTGCCTTGTTTACAACCATCCCCCAGCCCATCGTGGGTGGAATGTATTGTGCCATGTTCGGAATGATCGCTGCAGTGGGTTTGTCCAACCTGCAATTTGTTGACCTCAATTCCGCACGGAATTTATTTATCCTGGGATTCGCCTTTTTTATGGGGTTATCTGTCCCTGAATATTTCGCTCAACATCCCATACAATTTGATCCGGTCTGGCTGGCAAATATTCTCAATACATTGGGGAGTACCGGTATGGCTGTAGGAGCATTTACTGCACTGGCTTTGGATAATACAATTCCGGGAACAGATGAAGAACGGGGGCTGAAAGCCTGGGGAAGCAGATGATTCTTTTTAACACATGTAAGTGCGGGAGAAAATTATGTCTATACTAATTAAAAACGGTCGGGTCATTACTGCAATGGATGACTTTATGGCTGATGTTTACATCGAAAATGAAACGGTAACTCTGATTGGTGAAAACTTGGAAATGGAAGCGGATGATATCATTGATGCTTCCGGGAAATATTTATTCCCCGGTGGTTTAGATCCACACACACATTTTGATATGCCTTTTGGCGGTACGGTTACAGCTGATAACTTTAAAACCGGAACCCGCGCCGCCGCCCATGGCGGAACAACAACCATCATAGATTTTGCCATCCAAACCATAGGACATTCTGCATTGGAAGGACTGAACACATGGCATAAAAAAGCAGAAGGGAATACTGCCATAGACTATGGCTTTCACATGATTCTCACTGATATGGAAAGTGACCATCTTTCGGAAATGAAGACCCTGGTGGATGAAGGTGTTACCTCTTATAAGCTGTTCATGGCTTATCCCGGTGTGCTTTACATGGATGATGGAATGATCTTCCGCACTATGCAACAAGCAGGTGAATTAGGAGCCATGATTTGTATGCATGCAGAAAACGGGATTGTTATTGATGAAATTGTCCGGGAAGCGATTGCAGAAGGGAAGACAGAACCGAAATGGCATTCATTGACTCGTCCAACACAGATGGAGGCAGAAGCAGTTCACCGAACGATTTCCATCTCTAAAGAAGCGGATGTTCCTGTATACATTGTTCATCTTTCTTCCTCGGATGCGTTGGAGGAAATCGTAGCAGCCCGGGATGAAGGATTACCAGTTTACGCTGAAACCTGTCCTCAATATCTATTTCTTGATTATAGTTATTATGAACGAGAAAATTTTGAAGGAGCAAAATATGTCATGTCTCCGCCTTTGCGTGAAAAATGGAACCAGGATGAACTTTGGTATGGCTTACAAACAAACAATGTACAGGCAGTGTCAACAGATCATTGTTCTTTTCGTTTTAAAGACCAAAAAATAATGGGGAAAGACCTCTTTACAAAAATACCTAATGGCGCACCGGGCGTTGAAAATCGCATGAGTCTTTTGTATCAAGGTGGCGTCGTCGAAGGGAGAATTTCACTAAATAGATTTGTGGAGATTACGTCCACGTCTGCTGCAAAATTATTCGGTTTATTTCCTAAAAAAGGCACAATCGCAGTTGGGAGTGATGCAGACATCGTCATTTTTGATCCGAATAGAGAAGAAACGATTAGTGTAAACAATACCTGTACACATCACATGAACGTAGATTACAGTACCTACGAAGGTTTTGAAGTAAAAGGATTTACCGAAACGGTTCTATCCCGAGGTAAAGTTATTATTAAGGATTGTGAATATGTCGGTAACAAAGGGGATGGACAATTTTTAAAACGCGGTCTTTATAGCGGAATAAAATAAATACAAATTTTAGAAGGAGTACCACAATGGCGAGAAATATTAAATCAGGTCTAATTCAGATGAGCATTCCTATGACGGAGGGTGAAGGATCCATTAATGAAATCAAAGAGGCGATGCTGGAAAAACATATCCCTTTCATTGAAGATGCAGGGAAAAAAGGGGTTCAGATTTTATGCCTTCAAGAAGTATTCAATACACCCTATTTCTGCCCCGGGCAAGACAATGCATGGTATGCTTCCGCTGAATCGGTTCCAGGTCCAACAGTGGAACGAATGCAGGAATATGCTAAAAAATACAACATGGTTATTATCGTTCCTGTCTACGAAAAAGAACGAGCCGGTTTTCTGTATAATACCGCCGCAGTGATTGACGCAGATGGGTCATATTTGGGGAAATATCGAAAAAACCACATTCCCCACACTTCTGGATTCTGGGAGAAGTTTTTCTTCCGTCCCGGTAATTTAGGATATCCCGTATTTGAAACAGTATATGCAAACATCGGTGTTTACATCTGTTATGACCGCCATTTTCCAGAGGGAGCTAGGGCATTAGGGCTCAATGGGGCTGAAATTGTATACAACCCATCCGCAACGGTAGCCGGTTTATCGCAATATTTATGGAAACTTGAACAACCGGCGCATGCGGTGGCAAACGGATATTTTATGGGATGTATTAATCGCGTGGGTACTGAGAAGCCTTGGGATCTTGGACGATTTTACGGCAGTTCATACTTTGTGGATCCGAGGGGCGAAATTTTCGCCACTGCTTCGGAAGACAACGATGAATTGTTGGTTGCAGAATTTGATCTTGATTTAATTGAGGAAGTTCGATCTACGTGGCAGTTTTACCGTGACAGGAGACCGGAAACCTATGATGAACTTGTAATGCTTTAATTGGAAATCAATGAAAATATCGTTACGGATAAAAAACCAACTCGTGTTATTAATCCTTTCCTTTCTACCTGACATTTTTGATAGAAGGCACGTTGCTCTACATAATCGAGAATATGTACAAAAAACAGAATATTACACCTCCCTCGAGACCCCGGGGCTGAGGAGGGGATTAAGAGGTGGTGGAGAAAGTTTTGTTTCTCTTGCCTATTTACAAAGTGTAGATTGCCGAATTATTTCTAATAGATGTGCATAATAGTTACAATAAATGATAATCGGAGTCATTAGATGAAAAGCCAAGATATACGTAACAAACATAAACAATTTCTATTTCCTGCAGTAAAGAATTTTTACCAGGAATCCATTGTTGTATCCAGTGGAAAGGGTTCCACGGTTACTGATATGGATGGAAATACATATCTCGACTTCTTTGGAGGAATTTTAACTGTTTCCATCGGTCATGCCAACGATGAAGTCAATGCAGCCATTATTGCCCAGGTAAACCGATTGAGCCATGTTTCAACCCTCTATCCGGTTGAATCCGTTGTCGAACTGGCTGAACGGTTGGTAAACATTACTCCCGGCAATTTGGAAAAATGCTTTTTTACTGCTTCTGGGACTGAAGCGGATGAAACAGCTGTGATGATGGCTCAATTGTCCACAGGGAATTCAGAATTTATTGCTCTTCGTTATGCCTATGCCGGACGATCCATGTTGGCTCAGTCTCTAACGGCGCATTCGCCGTGGAGAGCTCTTCCCACCCAGATAGCATCAGTGAAACATGCCCTCTCACCATATTGTTACCGATGTCCGTTAAAAAGCACCTATCCGGAATGTGGTGTAGGCTGTGCAGAGGATGTAGATGAATTAATCCGAACCACCACTACAGGTGAAATCGCCGGCATGATGGTTGAACCCATCCAGGGAGTTGGAGGATTTATCACCCCGCCAAAAGAGTATTTTACTATTGTGGCAGAAATCGTCCGGAATTATGGTGGATTATTTATTTCTGACGAGGTACAAACTGGATTTGGCCGCACAGGGAAAATGTGGGGAATCGAGCATTATGGCGTTGAACCGGATATGATGACTATGGCAAAATGTATTGCCAATGGGATGCCCTTGGCTGCAGTGGTTACAACAGGAGAAATCGCAGACTCAATGGTTAAAAATACCATATCCACATTTGGGGGTAATCCGGTTAGCTGTGCCGCTTCAAATAAAACCATTGAAATAATACTCCGGGATAACCTGGCAGAAAATGCTAAAACAATGGGCAAAATCCTTCGTGAAGGTCTAGAAAATATACAACTGAAACATCCGAAAATTATAGGAGATGTCCGCGGTATGGGACTGATGCAGGCGATTGAATTTGTTGTGGATGAAACAGTCGGCGATCGAACCCCAAATCCAAAAGCAGTTGATCAATTTATGGAGGAGACCAAAAAGCGAGGTTTACTCATTGGCAGGGGAGGACTTTCAGGGAATGTTGTTCGCATTTCTCCCCATCTAAATACCAACCGGGACGATGTGGAAAATGCATTAGGAATTTTAGCTGAATCAGCCGCTGCACTCACTAAATAAAAAAAAGGATATTCGAGATCGATATGGATTATCAATTAAGTGAAAACCGTCTTGAAACAAAATTAAATGATGCAAAGCCGTTGTATTCAGAATCAGAAGCAAAGATCGAAGCAAACCGCTGTTTATTCTGCTTTGATGCGCCTTGCATAAAAGCCTGCCCAACTGAAATTGACATCCCTAGCTTCATAAAAAAAATAGCGTCAGGGAATATCCGTGGTTCTGCTAACGCCATTTTTCGTTCAAATATTTTGGGCGCTTCAACAGCTCGCGTGTGCCCCGTAGAGGAATTATGCTCGGGAGCGTGTGTATACAATGACTTGGACCATAAACCCATTCAAATAGGCAGACTCCAACGTTTTGCAACACACAAGGCATTGGAATTGGAAACAAATAATGGACGGTCATTATTTACACCAACTTCCTCAGTTGATAAAAAAGTTGCATTAATCGGTGCAGGTCCGGCTTCTTTATCCTGCGCAGCATATCTGGCATTGGAAGGTATCCAAACAGTGATCTATGAAAAAGGAGACCTTCCGGGTGGACTGAATGTAACTGGGATTGCTCCGTACAAACTCATGGCTGCAGATGCCATTGATGAAATCAATTGGATGAAACAATTTGGATTGGATATACAGACAGGAGTTGAAATCGGAAAAGATGTGACACTAGAAAACCTAATGATAGATTTTGATGCTGTTTTTCTTGGAGTTGGATTAGGGCAAGATAGTTTCCCTGGAATACCAGGGGAGGAATTAGAAAACGTCTTGGGTGGAACAGATCTAATCCGGAAATTAAAAAATGATCCTGATTTTGAAATTCCGAAAGAATTATCAAAAGTAGTGGTGATTGGCGGAGGAAATACCGCCATTGATATTGCGCGAGAACTTGCCATGCTGGGAGTCTCGGAAGTGGATATCGTTTACCGGAGAACAGAAGATGTAATGCCCGGTTATGCTCATGAATTATCCCATGCCCGTGAAAATAGTGTCAGACTTTTCGAAAAACAAACACCTGTCAGTATTTCAAAAAGCGATGATGGAAAATTGGAATTTTTGACTGAACATACTGACACAAAAATACCAATGGCTCATATTACAGATTGGATTGTTATGGCTATTGGTCAATTAAAATTTGCCGGTCAAATCGATGCCAACCTGGAGGTAGATGAAAAGGGGAAAGTGGTTGTCGATGGTAGTACACAGCAAACGTCTATTCCGAATCTTTATGCCGGAGGAGATTGTATCAACGGAGGTAAAGAAGTAGTAAATGCTGTGGCAGACGGCAGGGATGCGGCTCATGCTATGTTAAATAGCTGGGGAATATATCCGGTCAATTCAAATTATAAAATTGGGAGTAATGGAAATGGCTGATCTTTCAACAAATTTCAACGGAATAAAAAGTCCTAATCCCTTCTGGTTAGCCTCCGGGCCACCTACAAATTGCGGTGAACAAATTATGAGAGCCTTTGATGTAGGGTGGGGTGGCGCTGTTTGGAAAACTCTAGGACAACCCGTTACAAATGTGTCATCGCGACTGGCGGCTGTGGATTATTCAGGGAATAAAATGTCCGGACTTAATAATATTGAATTAATAACAGATCGTCCTTTAGACTCTAATTTTAAAGAAGTATATGAAGTAAAAAAACGATACCCTAATCATGCAGTAATTGTTTCCCTCATGGTGGAAAGCAAGGAAGAGTGGAAGGATATAATCCACCGTGCCGAAGATGCAGGCGCCGATGGATTGGAATTGAATTTCGGCTGTCCTCATGGAATGTGTGAACGGGGAATGGGCAGCTCGGTGGGGCAAGAGCCAAAAGTCCTCGAACTCATAACATCCTGGGTGATGGAATACGCCAATACACCGGTATTGGTAAAACTGACGCCAAACACAGGCGATATTTTGGTTCCCGGGTTAGCAGCCGTGGCAGGTGGAGCCAATGGAATTTCCTTAATTAATACGATCAAATCCATTATTGGGGTCAATCTGGATACACTCGTTCCCATGCCAAATGTTGGTGGAAAAAGTACCAATGGAGGATATTGCGGTCCTGCAGTGAAACCCATCGCCCTGTATATGTTATCAGCTTTGGCACGTGACCCAAAGATAACGATTCCTATTTCAGGCATTGGAGGAATTTCGAATTGGCAGGATGCTGCTGAGTTTTTGGCGTTAGGAGCCACAAGCGTCCAAGTATGCACGGCTGTAATGCATTATGGGTATCGTATTGTTGAAGACCTGATTGACGGCCTTTCCAATTACCTGGACGACCAAGGATTGAAGTCCGTAACAGAATTAATCGGGAAAGCAGGAGAAAATGTTAAAGACTGGGGTGAATTGGACTTAAACTATGGGGTTGTACCCAAAATCGATTCTGAAAAATGCATCGGCTGCCAACTCTGCTATATTGCTTGTCTTGACGGTGGACATCAATGCATTCATACTCGCCAAAATCTATGCTGGTCTTTTCATGGAGAATCGGATCATGGCTTCAATCCCAGGATTTCACCCGGACCGGCTGTGACTCATGAAACGAATGGAACGTTACCTGATCACGTCCCTTTTGTGGATGAAGATGAATGTGTCGGCTGCAACCTGTGCAGCTTAATTTGTCCAGTTCCCGGCTGTATAACTATGGAAGAAGTTCCTAGCTCAAAAGGAAAAGAATCCTGGAATGAACGCGTTGCAAAGGGGTTGGGTTAAAAAGCAGTCTTCCTATATTTTCGAACTTGTTTTTTCTTTCTGTCCGGTAAAGTGGCGATAGCTGTGAAGAATAAATATTCTTACTTACCTCACTTTACATCAGTTTATTAATATCTTATTACACACCATATTTGTCGTACGATAATATCATCGTACGATTAAATGTAGAAAAGTTAAAAAAAATGTACTGCAGACATTCTTGTCTGCAGTAGGACAGACAGGAATGTCTGTCCTACTGAAAGGCCTTTTTCACAATCCAAGTTTCCCTCTACTGAACAAAATTTCGGTTGCGGGTTCGTATACTATCCCGTAGTTTTACCTTTGAAATATGTTAATACTCTATAATAACAAAACTGATTATTCTATGTGGAGACACACCCTAAATATTCCCAGATTCCAATCCTAAGATGTTAATAAACAATCAACATTTCCAATCTATGTGTGATATAAAGCAAAAGTTTCTACATAACAATTCGCAGCTCTATATAATGGCTAACAAATAATGAATAAATGAAATATCTTTTAATTACATTTTATTTCCTTTTAACTATTACCAGTAATGGAAAAGCACAAAACTTATACTTCGGTATTGGTAGTAGTTATATTAAGGTATATCAACCCGAGTATTATACAAGTAAAATTTCCAAAGGCGGACTTGGTTTAAACGAAAGCTATCAATTCAATACTTATTTTAAATACTTATTATCTGGTTCACCTATAAATATAACCGGGCGTGTCAGTTACTTACCTATGAGACAAAAAGGTTATCGTTGGGACACCGTTAATCCATGGGATTGTCAATTGGAAAAAATACAATTTGAAACTTCATTGAGTATTCTCACAACTAGTGTTGGAATCGATTATTTAATAAATCCCGGTACCTATTCATTGTATGTTTCTTTGGATGCCCTTTTCAACTCATTTGGGGAAACAAAATTAATAAGAACACCGCCTTTTTCAACGCTATACAATAATTCAGCTACCATATATTCATCTAAGACCAGATATGGTTTAGGAATAGGTGCAGGAATAGTGATTCATCTATTAACTAGATTCGATTTAGATGTTAGTGCAAAATACAATTTTATGAATTTAGGTGGAAAAAAAGATATTGAAACCTTCGGTATTATTGAAAAGGAAGAGAATTTTAATACTCACAGTATAACAGCTGTCATTTTATTCAATATACTGTAGATATCAAAAGTGTATATTCTTTTTTCTCTGAAACATGTTAATACTCTATAATAACAAAAATGATTTTTCTATGTGGAAACACCCCCAAAATATGCCCAGGTTCCAAGTATAATATGTTAATATTAAGTCGACATTTCCAGTATATCTTGCCCGCCGACCTTTTGAAGAGGTGGGTGATATGATAGTAATCCCACGAATACTAAACTCATTATTGATTCTCAATTACCGCGTCGTTCGATTTGATGAAAACTAACAAGCTACCAAAACTAATTAAACCAGTTTATAATGTGCTATATAATCAGATAAGGTGGTCATTTGCTATATGGAATGAGTTGAAATATTTATTCTCGAAAAAAAAGAGAATGGATTTAATTAATCATTGTGCTCCCACATATTTTTTCAATGTTCAACAAGCGACTCTCATAGAAATCCAACTTGTTATTTGTAGACTTACTGATCCATCAAAATCCGGTAAAAATAAAAATGTATCATTTTACACTTTAATAGATTCGTTACATTCTTTAGGATATAAAGAAATTGCCGAGAAAATAACAAATGAACTTAATAGAAAAAATGCAGCCATTTCAGCAATTAGAAACCGAAGAAATAAATTATTAGCACATATTGATTATGAATCAATAATTTCAAATAAAGTTGCTCCAATTCCAAAATTAACTGAAAATCAAATAGATAATTCACTATCATCATTTAACACATCATTTAATATTGCCTCAACACATTTTTTAGATACTACTGTTGATTTTGAACATACTATTGTTGAAAATGGCATAGCTGGATTACTATACTTCCTACGAGATGGTACGAGATATAGAGAACTAAGAAATTCTGATGAAATATCAATAAGTGATTTAGTGAAAGGTAAATATTATGGTGTATAACATTTAATATCTTACTCCGCGATAGTTAGTAGGTAATTTACCTCAACCGTTGGAGAGACAAAAAAATAATGGCTCACAGAACAATCAAATCTAGTTATTCCAAGTTGGCAGACAGATTAAATCGCTTTCCCCAGGGTGCTCCTCCTTCTGAACTATTATTTAAAATTTTGAAAATGCTTTTTAGTGAAAAAGAAGCCAAACTGGCTTCACTCATGCCCATCAAACCTTTCACAGCGAAAAAAGCCAGCCGCATCTGGAAAATGGACCTGACTAGTACCCAAAAGATGCTGGAAGAATTGGCCGGTCGCGCAATCTTGATTGACATGGAACAAAATGGTGAATCCGTTTATGCTCTGCCGCCACCCATGGCAGGTTTTTTCGAGTTCTCTTTAATGCGTGTGCGGGATGACATTGATCAAAAGGTCTTAAGCGAACTATTTTATGATTATTTAAATGTTGAGGAAGATTTTATCCGTGAACTATTCACCCGGGGAGAAACTCAACTAGGGCGTACGTTTGTCCATGAGCCTGCCTTATCCAATGAAAATGCATTGCATGTTTTGGATTATGAGCGGGCCACCGAAGTCATTGAAAGTGCTTCTCATCGGGGTGTTGGGTTGTGTTACTGTCGTCACAAGATGCATCACGTGGGGAAAGCCTGCGAAGCGCCTCAGGAAATATGTATGACATTTAATAACACAGCAGCGTCGCTGATTAAACACGGCCACGCACGTTCCGTAGAGAAGGAAGAATGCCTTGATTTATTGCAGGTCGCCTATGAGCACAACTTGGTTCAGTTCGGTGAAAATGTAAGAGAAAAAGTAAACTTCATTTGTAACTGCTGTGGGTGCTGCTGCGAGGCTATGATTGCTGCCCGGCGTTTTGCAATTATGAACCCCGTCCATACAACCAATTTTATCCCGGTCGTGATCGAATCGGATTGTAACGGATGCGGTAAATGCGTGACTGCCTGCCCGGTAGAAGCAATGACATTGGTTTCATCGAATAACCCAATTAAACCCAAAATGAAAGTAGCGAAATTGGATGAAGATATCTGTCTGGGATGCGGTGTTTGTGTTAGAACATGCTCAAAAGATAGTATTCATCTGAAATCTCGGCCAAGCAGGGTTATTACTCCTTTGAATGGAACACATAGATCAGTGTTAATGGCCATTGAACGGGGCAAGTTGCAGAACCTGATTTTTGACAATCAGGTCTTGTGGAGTCATCGAGCCATGGCTGGAGTATTAGGTGTCATTCTGAAACTTCCACCGTTCAAACAGGTCCTTGCAAATCAGCAGGTGAAATCACGATATCTGGAAGCTTTGATTAATCACAGAGAAAATTAGTTTGACCTCAATCTAACGGAAGTAAATGTTCATATTTGCTAACAAATAATGAACCGGATGTAGCCAGCGTCCGGCGTAAATTTAAGGAAATAAAACATAAAGGATTTAAATGAGTAACATTATTCAATTTCAAAACTTTGGTGCAAAACAAAACTGGATCGATGGGAATTTTCATGATTCATCCTCCGGAAAATCAATTTCTGTTATTTCTCCCTATTATAACAAGGAAATCGCCACTATACCCGACTCCAATAGTGATGATTTAGACCAGACGGTAAAAAAAGCAAAGACTGCATTTCCTGCCTGGGCAGCAACAAATATCCGCGAGAGAGCACAGATAATGTTCAACCTGAAAACCATAATGGAAAATGATATTGAACAAATGACCCGCCTGATTGCGTTGGATAATGGAAAAACAATAGCTGATGCAAAGGGGAGCATTCTCCGGGGAATAGAAGTGATAGAATTCGCCATATCATTGCCCAATATGTTACAAGGTGAATCGTCCAATGTGAGTAAAGGAATCAGCTGTACCATGACCCATGAACCCCTCGGTGTCGTGTCAGGGATTACACCCTTTAATTTCCCCATTATGGTTCCGTTATGGATGATTCCTTTGGCTATCACCACAGGAAATTGTTTTATTCTTAAGCCATCTGAACAGACGCCATTGGCAGCATTAAAACTGGCTGAGTATTTGAAAGAAGCCGGCTTACCCGATGGCGTGTTAAGCGTCTTAAATGGAACGCGAGAATCTGTGGAAAGCATCTGCGATCACCCCGATATTGAAGCAGTGGCATTTGTTGGCTCATCCACCGTGGCGAAAATTGTCTATTCCCGTTCTACAGCCCAGGGGAAACGCGCTCTTTGTTTGGGTGGAGCAAAAAATCCTATGATTGTTGTTCCTGATGCGGACCAGGATTCCACTGCAAAAGGCTTATTGGCCAGTTCCATGGGTAGTGCAGGGCAGAGGTGCATGGCAGCCAGTGTGGCGGTGGCTGTTGCAGATGTTGATTCCATCATCGATCAACTGGTGGAAGAAGCAAAATCATTTCAATTGGGTGTGGATATGGGAACCATCGTCAGCAAGACAGCCTTGGAAAGAATCACGGGATATATTGATGAAGCGGAAGCCATGGGCGCCAAAGTGTTGATCGATGGCCGAAATCCAAGTCCACCTGAAGCCTATCCTGATGGATACTGGTTAGGTCCCACAATCCTGGACGGAGTTGCCCCTGAATGGCCATGTGCAACAGAAGAGATTTTTGGTCCCGTCCTTACGATAATACGAACCGAAACACTGGAAAGCGCCATGAAGATTGAGAACGAAAATCCGTACGGGAACGCAGCAGCGGTGTTTACCACATCGGGACAGGTGGCCAAAACCGTCTCTGAATCTGCATCAGCCGGAATGATTGGTATTAATATCGGTGTGCCCGTTCCGAGAGAGCCATTCAGCTTCGGTGGCTGGAATGAATCTAAATTCGGCCACGGGGATATCACCGGCCGTAGCGGTGTGGATTTCTGGACAAACTTGAAAAAAGTGACCTCCCGTTGGCCTGAGTCAACCGAAACTTGGAAGAAATATTTCTAACAAAAATTTCAACCGTTACTATCCTATCCAATAACTTACTTTTATAGCGAATACATTATCCGTGGTTACACCTATTAAATCATTCAGATCGCGAAAAAGTTGGAAGTCCCCGGGATTGTTGAAATTATATCCATTCCGCGTCCACACCAAGTATAAGGTTGAACCCGGTTTGAATTCCCAACGCAATACAGCATTCCCTACCAATGCTTTATAATTAAAATCAGGATCATAAATCTCAAAGGCATCGGAGTCGTCACCACCGGTTGGGTCTATGATATAACCGGATTCTGTCTCTGTAATAGTCGACCCCTCTTCTCCGTAGTATAACAAGTCGTAAGAACGAGGTTTTTTAAATTCTTTAAACCGCGAGTATTTTCCAACAGCAATAAAGGGTTGAAAGTAGGCCTGTAGAGAAAGGGTAGGTGTAAAAGCGTAATTAACTCTGATGTCAGCAGAGATAGTTGTTTGATCAATTTGAGATAGGACATAACGTTTTCCATACATGGCTGATGCTGCGGGGTCATCAATTGTAGTAATAAACTGATCAATTGTTTTATTTTCATTGTAATCCGGACTAAAACTCAATTGTAATCGGGTTCCTATTTTCACTTCCAACCAGCCATACCCCCCCCAGCTATATCCGCCGTTACTGCTTGAACCAACATTTCCGCCACCGCCGTATACGATGTCTTTCCGGCCATCCGAATTAAAGCCTATTCTCATAAATGTACCATCAGGAGATTCCACCATGGGCCCTCCCCGCAACTGTTGATCATTCAGCGTACGTGGTCCCCAACCTGTGAAGGTATTTATACTCCAATAGTTCAGAAATTGAGCCCAACCGAATAAAAAGACTCTCTCGTTTATTTTATAACCTCCAAAATTATAGTTGGTCATATAAGCGGCATTTAGTCGGACATTCCGGAATATCTCTCCCGGATCATACCAGCGATAACCTACAACAACATGATGATTGATCCTGTCGGTTCCAAAATTCAATCCCATATCGTTGCTTTCATAACCCGGTGATATAAAACCCAATGCTGTATTAAACTGCCAGTGCCCTTTTTCTTTATTAAGTATAAACCGTCCGGAAAACCCGGTCATTTCAGTCATGTTGCTATCCACTTCTACATGCTTTGCATCAGGTCTTTGAAAGTAGTGGCTGGAATTATTTTGCAGGCTTAAGAGCCTTTCTTTCGAGCCGGCTACCCGTGTACCACCTATCCAACCGGCGATAACCCATTCGCGCTCTCCGTTGAAAAAAGTCCAACCGTCCACGCCAAAAGCCTGGGCATTGTCCGAAAGAACTTCCCGGAGATTCCGATCCTTAAAATCACGATATACATGGGTACCGATTGCTCCCAAACCCTGAAGGCCTTCATTATATTCTTTTTGGATCCGAAGCAGGTTATACGTTGTTAGAGGTTCTACTTCTTCAGAAGTAATCGTACCGCCATTATCAACGCTGGCGAATTCCCGGTTGGTTAAGGAAGTCAGTCCACCCAATGACCAATCTCCCTTCAGTTTACCACTGATTTTAGCTGCGCCCAGTATCCGGGTAGCAGAAGGCGTATCCACCCAATCACCGAATATATCCCCTTGGGGGGAGCGACCAATTCGGCGACTGTAAAAAAAGTCAGGTTCAAAAAAATTAAAACCCCAACGATTCGATGGTCCGCCTGAACCGAACGAAAATATACTGGATCCCTCGACAAAAAAGGGGCGTTTTTCCTGATAATAAGTTTCATAAGCCGACAGGTTAATAGTGGAGGGGTCCACTTCCACCTGGCCGAAATCCGGGTTAATAGTGACGTCCAAAGTCAGGTTACTGCCTATACCCAGCTTCACATCCGCGCCCAGACCCAGATTTGAATCTTGCCCTTGGTAAAATGGATTATCTTTCGTTGATGGTAAAACGCTATATCCGGATGTGAGATATGGCATGATTTCCAATCGTTTAGGTGGATTAATATTAGTAATGCCGTGCAGACTGGCAAATCTGGAGACAATCCCGCTTTCTCCCCGGGGGAAGAAGATAAACAAAGAATGTTCATTGCGGCGTTGAAGCTGACGGCCAAAATTAATCCCCCAGGTATAGACTTCTTGTATATTAAATCGTAACTGAGAAAAGGGAATCCGGATTTCGACAGTCCAGCCTTTATCGTCTATTCGGGTTTTCCATTCCCAAATGCCATCCCAGGTACCATCGAACCAGCTATCGTTAGCAATAGTCCCGTCCTGAATGGACCCACTGGGATTGGTGACAAAGTAAAATCCGGAGCGTTTATCATTATATGAATCAATAGCCACTTGAAATACATCTGAATTATTATCCTCATCCCGGCGGGCCAGGCGTCCAATAATAGAATCAGGAATACTGTCCCATAAACGGGCGCCTATGTAAAGAGCGGCATCATCGTAGCCAACCCAGACCTCCGTTGGTTCTGTAGCCAGTTCTCCATTATCCGGTTCAGACTGGATAAACTGTTGGTTGGATGTGGTTTGGTATAGGTTTTCAGTCAAGTATCCGTCAATTTTCAGGGGCTTATCAAGACGATGGCCCAACACTTCACGTTTAATAAAATCCTCGGGATTATGGATTTCACCTGATGAATACAACAAAGATGATAAAATGAACAGGGTAATAAAACGCTGCAAAAATAACCTCATGGGATTGGTTTGCTCTTATAAGTAGTCAACGGAAAATTGTTTCAATAATTTACTGATAAACTATAATTCCTAGTATTTAAGTATAAAAGATGATGGAAATTAATAACAACTTTTCCTTCTAACTAAATGTTTTAAACTGTATCAGAATTCGGAAGAGGAACCGTAATGATTTTTGAGAATTACATCAATCGGCACTCATGTCCATTCCAAATACCAAATCCTATCATCAGTATAAAAATAACGTATAAGCCACTGAGACCGACAAACCTATTTTTCAAATCTTTGAATCCAATAATTAGGACTTTTTGCATTTTTTCAAGTTGAGTCTTACATTACACTGTGAGGTTTAGATATAAACTTTCTGTTTTATTATTAGTTATTGCCAACTTCATCGTTTAGAGTTGGACATTCGAGGTAAATACAATATGAAAACCATAATCATTTTAATTCACGCAGTTATTGGATGGGGATTATGTGGGATGATCATGGCGGTAGGTATGCGATATACTTCAATAGATAATGCCCTTATAATACATGCCATTGGTGCTCCTGTTATATTTGGAACTATATCATTTATTTATTTTAAGAAATTTGGATTTACGACTCCTCTCCAGACAGGAATGATTTTTGTTATTTTCGTATTTTTAATGGATTATTTTGTTGTAGCCATGCTTATGGAGAAAAATTTTGACATGTTTAAAAGCTTATTGGGAACATGGATACCCTTTGGGTTGATATTTTTATCAACATATTTCACCGGTTTTTCATTAAATAAAAAGTAATTTAGCCTAACAATGACATCAAGCAGGCTCACAAAAGCAGGACGACTTTCGGTAGCGGCTGATGGTGCACTCTAATAACCCGGAAATGAATACATCCCAGATTCATATTCCTCTTAATAAAAGGGCGACTGCTCCATCCTGGCTTCCGTGGGAAGAAATGGGACTCCGCTAGGTCGCCCTCGACGTAATACTATCATATTCTGTATATTCTTTCCCGTGAGACAGCGCACAAATTAATAACTATCCTTTTAGAGAATTGAATACTCCTGCATTTTCCATAGCACTTGCCCTCGCAGCCGGGATGATTGCCCAGTCAATTGCCCGGCATATTAAAATCCCCGGAATTGTATTATTACTGGCAACGGGTGTTTTATTAGGGCCAGATGGACTAAATATCATTCGACCTAGTACACTGGGAGAAGCGCTTCCCATCCTTGTTGGATTTGCAGTAGCTGTTATCCTTTTTGAAGGTGGTATGAATCTTCGAATCAGTCGTATAAAAAGGGAAGGGCGCACCATACGTCAGTTGATTACAGTGGGTGCACTGGTTACAGCAATTGGTGGAACTCTG
Organism: uncultured bacterium; assembly: GCA_964538995.1. Lineage (GTDB taxonomy): Bacteria > Fidelibacterota > Marinisomatia > Marinisomatales > TCS55 > JADFRD01. Next base: position 4,984 of record CAZIFK010000002.1, on the reverse strand, counting down.
ACTGCTAAAATATTCTTGGGTTGGGATTGGCAAATAGCCGTTTTGTTTGGTATTTTAATCATTGTGACAGGACCAACAGTTATTAATCCTTTACTTCGAAGAATTAGGCTAACTCCATCAGTATCAACAGTTTTAGAAGCAGAAGGTATTTTACTTGATGCTATCGGAGCCGTTGTAGCGGTTGTTGCATTGGAAGTGGCTGTCAGTCCTTCCGGTATGACATTTCTTGCTAGTCCATTCATTATATTGGGGCGGATTGTTATTGGGGGACTCATTGGTATCGTTGGCGGTTTTTTCATGGCTTGGCTGCTAGGAATTCGAAACCTCGTACCGGAAGGTTTAGAAAATGTTTTCACTCTATCACTTGTGTTTGCACTATATCAATTTTCCAATGTGTTGAGTCATGAAAGTGGAATTGTTGCTGTCACAATAGCCGGATTAGTTGTTGGTAACAGGAAAACATTTGTTCTTCGAGAATTAATGGAATTCAAAGAACAATTGACTGTTATGATGATTGGGATGTTGTTTATTCTTCTGGCAGCAGATGTACGGTTATCTGATGTTCGTGCTCTGGGCTGGGGAGGTGTTTATACCGTTATTGCCCTAATGCTCATTGTTAGACCAATGAATATCTTTGTCGGTACTCTAAACTCTGAACTCACATTCAAACAAAAAGCGCTTCTATCTTGGATAGCACCCCGGGGAATTGTTGCTGCAGCCATTGCATCTTATTTTGCCATTGAACTTGAGCAAAATGGAATTGATGGGTCTCAATTAAGAGCAATGGTATTCTTACTCATAACAATAACCGTATTAACAGCAGGGTTGACAGGAGGATTGGCAGCGAAACTGTTGGGTTTAAAACGTAAGAGCAATAATGGTTGGGTAATACTTGGAGCGAATGCCATCGGCAGGGAAATGGCCAAACGATTAAAGACTAAAAATGAAGAATGTTTCCTGATTGATGAAAATCCCGGTTTATGCCGAATTGCAGAAAAAGAAGGATTAAAGGTTATTTATGGAAATGGGCTTGAAGAAAATGTGTTACTTCGTTCTGAAATCGATTTACGAAAGGGAGCTATCGGTTTAACAGAAAATGAAGAAGTCAATATGCTTTTCGCCAGGCGTGCGAAAGAAGAAGGAAAATTGTCCAATATATACATTAGCATTAAAACGGATGAAGAAGGAATTACCTCTGATATGGTTGAAGAGATGGGTGGAGTTATCCCTTTTGCTAGAGCAAGGGATTTAGAAAAATGGTCAGTGTGGATCCGCCGGAAACAAGTAAAGGCAGTGAACCTAATATGTGAATCAGAAGATGAAGTTTTCGCTGAAAAGGCTTTTGATATGGAAACAATAGGAATAATTATTCCTATCACCTTTTCGCGAAATTCAGAAATTCAGCCTTTGGGACATTTGACTAAATTAAAGAGAAAGGATCAAATATCATGTCTGGTTCATTTTCGGAAAATGGAACAATTTGAAAAATGGCTTGGACAAAGTATTTTTAAACAAAATGTTAAAAAAAATGACAACTAGTTTGATATTATTATGTCAATGCTTATACATAGTGAAATGATAAAAAATTTACATAATTCTAAGCAGGGCACAGGTATGGAGGTGATTCCTTTGAACAGGAATACTTCCAAATTGATTTCGTCATCGTCTGTGTCCTGTTTATGCATACGTTAAGGAGTGAAAATGGGAAAATACATTTATCATAAAGAAGCATGGATACGAAATGGCATTACATTTGGCTCAGCATTAGCCATCGCCATCTCGTTTTCAATAAACAACTCAGTCTTTTGGGCAATACTCCATGGACTCCTATCCTGGATTTTTGTATTTTATTACGTATTGGTATACTGATGCCTGAAGTTAAAAAACTATATCGTAATGTAAAGGATGGAAAAATCGCCGGTGTTTGCGCTGGAATAGCCGATTATTTTAACATTGATCCTGTTTTAGTCCGCATTTTTTTTATATTAATGATTTTCTGGGGAGGAGGTGTTTTAGGTTATATCGTTGCCTGGTTTATTGTTCCACCAAAATATGAAATATAAAACATGAAAGAATTATAATTGTATTTTATAAATTCACGCCAATTATTTATTCAATCACATGCGCATATCTATATTTTTCATAACGATTATTCTTTTTTTTGCATCGTGTCAAAAACCGCCAAGAGTAGCTGAAATACTCTGGGACGAATACGGCATTCCTCACATTTATGCTCAAAATGAAAATGATCTTTTTTACGCATATGGTTGGGCACAGACTCATGCACATGGTGATCTGTTATTAAGATTATATGGGCAAGCCCGGGGGCGAGCTGCAGAATACTGGGGAGAACAATTTCTTAAAAGCGATAAATGGATGTGGACAAATGGAGTTCCGAAAAGATCTGAAAAATGGTCAAAAGAACAAGTGGTACCTTATAAATCCATGTTGGAAAACTACGTTGCAGGGATAAATGATTATGTGAAACAAAATCCCGAAAATATTAATGAAAAATATCAAATTGTTTTACCTATCACTTTACAAGACGTGATGGCACATGTACAGAGGGTGCTTCATTTTACATTTGTTTTCAGTCAGGATGATCTTGAAAATAGTACCGCAGATTGGAATAATCAGAAAGGTTCCAATGCTTGGGCGATTGCACCAAATCGTTCTGCTTCCGGGAATGCAATGCTATTAGCTAATCCTCATTTATATTGGGGAGATTTGTTCACTTGGTTCGAAGTTCATTTAAACTTGCCAGATGCAAATATTTATGGCGCCAGCCTCGTTGGAACACCGGCATTAGGGATAATTTTCAACGAACACCTCGGTTTTTCACACACGGTCAATACACACGATGGAGCTGATTTATTTGAGTTAACACTTGGTGATGGCGGATATGAATTTGACGGAGAAATCAAAGCATTTGAAATTGATTCGATAGATTTAAAAATCAAGAGTGGAGATTCATTAAAAACAGATCTATTCGTTGTTAAAAACTCCATTCACGGCCCGGTAGTCAATGAAGAAAATGGCAAAGCACTATCATTAAGAATGGTGGCATTAGACGCAAGCCAGATATTTAAAGAACGCTGGGAGATGGCGACTTCTACAAACCTAGACGAATTCGAAGCAAGTCTACAGGATTTACAAACGCCTATGTTCACTGTTATGTATGCTGATAAGGCAGGGAATATTTTGCATCTTTTTGGAGGTCAAACACCCAAACGTCCTCCAGGGGATTATGATTGGGCTGGAATTGTTCCAGGGAATACTTCAGAAACATTATGGAATGAAGTCCACACTTATGAAGAATTGCCTCGTATTTTAAACCCTGAAAGTGGTTGGCTGCAAAATGCAAATGATCCACCCTGGACAACTACTTTTCCGGAAGAAATTGATCCAAATAATTATCCCGAATATATGGCTCCGCGGAAAATGGGTTTCAGAGCACAGCGATCAGCAAGAATGCTTGACGAAGATGACAGCATCACATATAATGAATTAGTAGATTATAAATTTTCCACACGGATGGAATTAGCAGATCGTTTGTTAGATGATTTGCTGGATGCAGCTTCTAACGCAAAGGATAAAGAAATCAAGAATGCTGTCCGCGTGTTGAACCGCTGGGATAGAACAGCTGATAATGCCAGCCGTGGCAGTGTTTTGTTCAAACATTGGGTAGATGATATGAATTTACCGGATGATTTTGCTTTGCAATGGAATGAACGAAGCCCAACACAATTTCCTGATGGTTTGAAAGATAGAACCATGGCTGTCCATCGACTTTATGGAGCGGCGAAAGAAGTGAAAGAAAAATATGGTCGTCTGGATATATTTTGGGGAGAGGTATTCAGATTACAACGTGATAGTTTGGATTTACCCGCCAATGGGGCACCTGGCGATCCTTATGGCGTATTTCGTACGTCCTACTTCAGACCCGTTGATGATGATAAGCAAAAATTAATTGCCGGCGATACGTATGTTGCAGTGATAGAATTTGGTGATTCAATCAAAGCAAATGGTGTGATTGGTTACGGGAATTTTAGCCAGGAGGGTTCAATTCATAGAACAGATCAATTAAAACTATATTCGGATAAAAAATTGCGCCCCATTCTTTTTTACAGAAAAGATGTGGAAGCGAATTTTATTGAGAAAACTACTTTTTGAGGAATTTGAGAATACCCTTTAGGATATGAGAATGGGGAGACAGACTAGGTAGATTATATAATTACAACCAAGGAGGTGAGCCTGCCTCCCGATAATAATATAACTTATTTTGCCTATTGTGCGCTGTGATGCATCCCACATATTTTATGATTTTTTACATTACAAATCGTTTATCTCTAAAGTATGGAAGCGTTAAGTTTCCTCTGATGTTGCCAGATATTTATATTGAATCTTCAGTATTTTTGCATAGAAAACAGTAATCTACATTTAATTTCTTAATATTTTGCCAAAACCATGGTAAACCCTTTATTTGATTTTTAGGTCTTCTTATATGTAGCTTCTATCATGAAGGAGCGAAACACGGTTTCTATTAGAGGACTTTACAAAGCCCCCTATTAATAGTAAAAATTGACAAATCCCCATGAAATACTCGAACCCTTAAGCGCCATCTGGTGGCAGACCATTATTTGGTCAACAGTCATTATTGGGGGATTGCTTTATACTGCAAAAAAAATGACCACTAATCAAGTTGCGTATTTTGCTATTGTGATTGGTGTAGTACTGATAGCTCGTTCTATTCTAATCCATCCATACGTAGCACATCTTAAAGGATGGGATATTTACAATAATTTACCCCTCCACATGTGCGGACTTGCTTCTATTATCTCAGGTGTAATTATGTTTTACAGAAGACAATGGTTATATGAAATTCTGTATTACTGGGGAATACCGGGAGCATTTCATTCTTTCTTGACACCTGAATTTACTCAGGGAACGGAAGGATTGTTGTTTATAGAATATTATATCGCAC
>CAZIFK010000001.1:0-73816 GCA_964538995.1 uncultured bacterium | reverse complement strand
TGGTGGGTTACACAAATGCCGGAAAGTCTACGCTGATGAACGCTCTCTCCGGTGCAGATGTTTATATCCAGGATCAGTTATTCGCGACGCTGGACACAACAATACGCCAAGTTGAAATTAATGATTCACATCAGATCCTGTTGAGTGATACAGTAGGGTTTGTTCGCAAGTTACCCCATAATCTTGTGGCCAGCTTTCGAAGCACACTTAAGGAAGTTGTTGAAGCTGATTTATTGTTGATTGTTTTAGATGCATCATCTCCCCAAGTGTATGATCATTATCAAACTATCAACGAAGTGTTAAGAGAGATTGATGCTGGAGAAAAGCGTCAATTAATTATATTAAACAAAATCGATTTAGTCGATGATGAACAAATATTTTTGAGGCATAAAAAATACTTTCCTGAAGCTGTTTTAGTTTCCGCTCTAAACAAACTTCGTTTGGGTGAATTGTTAAATGACATCCAAAGTATTATGGATGAAGGATTTCAAACTGTACAATTGGATATACCATACACTGAAGGTAAAATCATTTCAGAGATTCAGGATGAGTTGGAAGTTCTGGAAAAAGATTATACGGATGAAGGTGTTCAAATGTTGGTTAAAGGACCTAAACGAAAGATCCAGAAAATCCTGCAACAATTGTCTTGAACTAAATTTCCGGTATTCCTGAGGTGATAAAATATAATTAAAAATGAAATTCGTTTATATTCAACCCCTAACAGGGTTGTTAATTATCTTTACTATTATTCTATAAAGATTAGACTCCTATAGAGTCTTATTAAAACACATTCAAAAAAATACCCTGGAGGGGTTAAATATCTATAGTACTAATATAATAAGAAGACAGAACTCCCTAGGAGTTCAATAATTGATTGTCCTTAGTAATATGGCTGGATTTTGGAAATAGTATTATTGGAATTTGTATCTTTGAATAAAAAATATTGTGGAATAAAAACGACATCATCTGACCCTTTTGTATTATAATTTACCATTGATTATGGGTGAATTATCTCAAATTCAACGACTTTTACGTATTCTGCAAATATTAAGCAGCGGTAGAAAAATAACAACAAAAGAATTGCGTCATCGTTTTGATGATGCTGTTTCTCTCCGAACCCTTCAGCGGGATTTGCTAGCACTTTCTGAAGCGGGTATTCCGTTAATCACTGAAAAAACCAAAGCGAATGAGAATTCCTGGTCTTTAATAAGCCGATTCCGGTCTTTTATCCCTTTACCATTGGAAACTAACGAATACATTGCAGCACACATCCTGAAAGCCAACCTGAAAGTATTTCAAAAAACGCCCTTTGAAAAAGAAATTCAATCACTTATTAATAAAATTGACCAAATAGTTCCTGAAAATGTGTTTTTGGAAACGGATTCAGGAAAAGCTGATGACCTGTTTGAAAACTATTCTGTCGGATTATTCGATTATTCACCCCACGGTGAAACTATAAACAATTTAATCTTTGCCATTGTTCACAGAACAAAATGCCTGGTGACCTACTACAACCCTAATGAACAAAAGGATAAAACTTTTCATATTGAACCGGAAAAGATGGTGCATTACAACGGTGGGTTGTATGTGATTGTTTACGTGCGGCATTACAAAAGTTTTATTATGCTGGCGATTCAACGTATCAGAAAATTGGAATTGTTGGACGAATCCTTTCCAAAAGATCACCCATTTAATGAAAAGGAATATTGGCAGGGGAAGTTTGGTTTATTTCCGGGGGAGCAAGTTGAAGTAAAGCTGCAATTCGATAAGAACATCCGTCACCACATCGAGGGACGAACATGGCATTCATCCCAAACTGTGGATATTGATAAGAAAGGAAATCTGATCCTTACAATGAAAGTGGGGATAACACCAGAATTAATCTCATGGATATTTGGTTGGCATAAATACGTAAAAGTACTGAAGCCGCAGGAATTAGTGGATGAAATAAAACGAAACGTAGAAGAAATCGAACAATTATATATAGATTAAAACATGATAAATACAAAATGAATATGCCTTACAAACCTCCGTTTACAATTACATCAATAATCGTTGAACTGATCAGTATGTTAAGTGAAAAAAGAGGGTTCCTTGAAGTGCTGGAATTCAAAGTTAGTTATCCCTTGTTCTCTAAATAATATACCATTACATTGATGTGCAATATGGCTGTAACATTTAATAAGTAATGGTACTATCAGCATGAGAATATTGATAAGAAAAAAAGGGAATCGTGAATATTATTATCTTCAGCACTCATTCAGATTGAAGGGAAAAGTCGTCACCAGGGAAAAATATCTTGGTAAAATCCTTCCAAGAAACATTGATAAAATTAAAAGGGATTATAAAAGAGAAATCCAACCTGATTTGTACAATCGTCTTGAAGTAGTTAAAAAGAAATTTGAAAAAGATTGGGGTAAACTCCCGGAAAGTATAAAGGAGAAACAAAAAGAGGAATTAGCGATAACCTTCACCTATCATACAAATGCGATTGAAGGGTCCACAATATCAGAAGCAGAAGTGCGGGGAATCATTTTAGATAAAATATCTCCCGGGAAACCATTAAGAGATATAAAAGAGGCTGAAGCCCATAATGCTGTTTTTCTTGAAATGCTTGAAAAGGGACGACCCATAGTAAATGATTTATTATTGGAATGGCACCGAAAGGTATTTAATCAAACAAAACCTGAAATTGCAGGTGAGTATAGAAATTATAATGTACGGGTTGGTTCACACATTGCACCCCAACACGAAGAAGTGAATAAATTAATGAATCAATTAGTTACATTTATTCGAAAAAATAAAAATAATATTAATCCAGTGGAATTGTCAGCAATTGTCCACTATAGATTTGAAAAAATCCATCCCTTTGGTGATGGAAATGGTAGAATAGGCAGACTGCTGATGAATCATATATTATGGTTTTCTGCTTATCCCATATTAATCATCGAGTATAAAAATAGGAATGCTTATTACACAGCGTTAAATAGAGATGAAGATGGTTTTATTGGTTATTTTATTAGACGGTATTTAAAAATGCATGAATAAAATAATTCTATAACGACTTAATATGACTTAATAAACGTGTAATATAAACTAAAAGGGAAATAGACATGAAAGACAAATTACAATTATCCGGTTATGATAATGCTTTAATTCATATTATTAAAAATGCCGAAGATGGCGTTTTGAAAATTGCAAAATCTCAAAAGGGAAAGAATCTCGATGAATTAACGGACCAATGGAGACACAGAAGGTTGAGCCAATCTTGGGTAAAATATTTAGCACATGAGTTAGAAAAGTATTTTAGGAAAAATTTTCATAATAACAATATTTTTGCTTTTCCAAGTAACTTTGATTTAAAGAAGGAACTTGGTATCAAACAAAGTGAATTCTTATTTGATATATCTGTTGGAGAGTATTATTCATTTAAATCGAGTGAAAAGAAAAAAACTATTTGGTTCCAATCACAACCAATATGGCAAATTGAATCAGAATTCTCAAATAATATGCGGGAGATTGCAATTGATTTTTCCAAACTGCTCGCGGGGAGTGCAACATTTCAAATGATGGTTGGCCCCGCTGGAGATACCGATGAAACACCTTATCTTACAGATATGGCTCAATTGGCAGTTCATTGTGATTCAGAATTATACTTTCTGTTTCTCACCCATCCGAGTAAATGGTATGGTGATGGAAAATTATCAATTAAGTGGAAACTCTATAAATGGAGTTGGACAAGGTGGTATAAAATTAGGGAATCGAATAAGATAAACTAATAATCAAGTGCGCCTCTCAAAATCCAAATACCTTTCCGGCCTCCAATGCCATAAGCGACTCTGGCTTGAAATCCATAAACCGGAATTAGCAACTCCCCCACCCCCGGGCCAGCAGAGAATCTTTGATCAGGGAACAAGAGTCGGGGAATTAGCAACGGAAGAATTCCCGGATGGAGTCCTAATAGAAGCAGACTATTTGAATATCCCCGAAGCTATTAAACAAACGAAAAAAGCATTGGATAATTCTACAGATGTCATTTTCGAAGGATGTTTTATTTATGAGAATGTTCTTGTCCGACCAGACATTATTCTGCGGAATGATTTGGGCAGTTGGAATATGATCGAGGTGAAATCTTCAACCGACGTTAAAGAAGTCAATATTCATGATGTGGCTGTGCAGACGTGGGTTCTCCAGGGATGTGGGTTAGAAATGAAGCGTGTATTTCTGAAACATATTAATCGTGATTGTGTGTATCCTGATCTCACCAATCTTTTCAGAACGGAAGATATCACAGAACCAGTGAATGCTGTATTAACATCAGTTCCTAAAAAACTTTCAGAATATAAATCCATGTTGGATAAGTCCGAACCAAATGTTCTTATTGGACAACATTGCAGCAATCCCTACGATTGTCCGTTTGTTGGATACTGCTGGAAAAATGTACCGGAACATTCCATCTTCAATATTCCAAGGTTACGCTGGACAGATAAAGAATATTTGATAGAAGATAACAGGATAGGTATTGATAAACTATCTGCAGAGTTTCCACTTAACGAAAATCAAAAGAAGTATATAAGAAGCTTGGAAAGTCAAAAACCGATAATTGATTGGAATGGCATAGCAGGAGAATTAAACAAGCTTGAATATCCCCTTCATTTTCTTGACTTTGAAACAGACAGCCCGGCGATTCCCAAGTTTGACGGCATGCATCCCTATGAGCAGTTTCCATTCCAATACAGTTGTCATATCATGGATAAGAAAGGGAATCTTGAGCATATTGAATATCTGCACGAATCGGAAAATGACCCACGGAAATCATTAACAGAATCGTTGACAAAAACTATTGGAGAATCCGGATCAGTGATTGCTTATAATGCGGGGTTCGAAAAGGGTATAATGAACAAACTCGCGCAGTGGTGCCCGGAGTATTCAGAACAACTAAAGTTAATCATTGACCGCCTATGGGATCAACTTGTCATTTTTAGAAAATACTATACGGATTATCGATTCAAGGGATCAAACAGCCTTAAAAGTGTCCTGCCGGTTATTGTACCTTCAATGAGTTATGAGACCCTGGACGTTAGCGATGGTATCGAAGCACAGGTTACCTGGAATGAAATGATTCAATTGGCTTACGGTAGTGAAAAGAGTAAATTGATTTATGAACTAAAAGAATATTGTGGTCAGGATACGATGGCGATGGTGGAGATACATCAATATTTAGCCAAGCACAGCAATTGTCACCCGTAATATTACGGCACGTAAAATTACGGAAGAATATTATTTGATTTGTGAACGACGGGGGAAAGAGTAAATTGATTAATAAACTAAAGGAATATTGCGGGTAAGATATATTGGCGATGGTGGAGATACAGAAATTATCAATACGAATGATACATAATAATTGTTAAGTTTTTTTCTACTTAATTTTGTCGAAAAAAATCTTATGATACAGGGTAAGAGAAGATAATTCACCTTTCTAAAATGATAATATAAACCAAAAAGTAAATATCGGGGACAAAAATGAACACAAATAATTTCAACGAAGAATTAATTACAATTGAAGAAATAATAACTGATAGATATTTCAAAATCCCTGATTACCAACGAGGATACACATGGGAAGAAGAACATCTTAAAGATTTGAGAAAAGATATAGAAAATATATCGAATAAAAATCATTTACATTTCACTGGCACGATAGTAGTAACACCAATTGATAAATATAAATTTGAGATTGTTGATGGCCAACAAAGACTAACGTCAATACTTATTCTATTAAAGGAAATATATAATTTCGATAAAATTAAATATAGAGAAATAATTGAAACTTTTATAAAGCGGGGAAAAAGGGGAAATGAGAAGTTTGTTCTTGAAACAAATGAAGAGACAAGGATATTTTTTTATAATAGAATCATTAATGACGAAGAAAACGAAAATCCACAATTAAAATCGCATCAACGATTATTAGATGCTAAAGTGTTTTTTAAAAATTGGTTAGAGGAAGAAAATATCTCCGTAGATACAATTTTAAATACCGTTACGAAAAAACTTGGATTTCTTGTTTTTTCACCAAACAATGATAAAGAACTTGGAATAATGTTTGAGGTAATAAACAATAGAGGAAAAGAACTTTCTGAATTAGAAAAAATCAAAAATTATTTCATTTATTATGCATCAATCTACGATAAGAGCACACTTCGTGATTCAATAAACAAAAGATGGGTGAATATTCAAAAAAATCTTAATATTGCAGGCATAGTGTCAAATGATGATGAAAATCGGTTTTTAAGAAATTGTTATATCGTTTTTTATGATTCAAGTAAATCAAAAAGTTGGTATGTATATAATGAATTAAAAATTATTCATTCTCCATATTTAACAAATGAGGTAGAGATAGAGAACAACGTAGATAAAATTTATGACTTTATAAAATTTCTAGAACAATGTTCTCAGTTTTATTCATTTCTATTCAATGGTGGACATTTTGAAATCACTTTTCAAGGCGAGGAGAAAGCAGCAATTGGGACTGTATTAAAGAGACTGAGATGTCATAGTGTAAATGCATCCATATTGCCTCTATTTTTAGCGACTATGACCAGAATGGATCAGCCCAAAAATGTTGCTGAAATTCTTGAAATAATTGAGAAAGTGAATTTCAGAGTATATATTCTTCCAAAGGTGACCAGTAGAGCAGATTCCAAGCAGGGTGACCTTTTTGGATGGGCATATAATTTTTATCATGGTAGTACGAGTGGTGATAGTAATAGTAAATATGGTAATAAGCAAATTGAAGGTGATATCTTCCAATGGATAAAATTGGAATTAATCGAATTTGCAAAAATTCATTGTAATGAGAAAAAATTTATACAATCTTTAACCATCGATTTAGACGAAGCCGAAGACTATTATTATTGGAGTGGAATTAGGTTTTTCCTTGCTTCGTATGAGGAATTTCTCCAATTGCAAGATGGACACCGTTTTAATATTGAAAATATATTGATTAGCCGTCTTGACAAAGGTGTCGAAAATAATGATGTTCTTTCGCTAGAACATATATGGGCATCTAATAATTTAAAAATTGAATTCGGGGAAAAACACCTCGAGAAAAGAAGACTAGGCAATTTTGTTTTAATGGGACTATCAAAAAATATTAAACTAAAAGATTTTTCTATTGAAGAAAAAATTCGAAGGATGAATGAAACAAATCTCGGTTTTTTTAAAATGAAACAAATTCGAAATCTCGAAATATTTTATAACGATTCAGTAAAGTTTGTTGAAAACACATTAAACTATTTAAGAAAAACAAAAAACTATTTTCGTAAACTATCTTCTCATATTAATGATCAACGTGAAACAGATATGATAAGATTTGCTTTGGAAAGATGGAGGTTACCAGGAGAAACTTTTGATAGATTTGAAGTCGTTGATTCATTTCGAGAAAAACAGAACCTACAAGAAACTTTTTTCATGAATTAGTCACACATGTATTATTTATAGCATTATTGTATATTCAGCGTAATCGTTTTAAATAATATTAAATTATAACGACCCAATCTGACTCTTTAACCATATAACTTCTTTTAAAAAAGAGGAGTTATATGGTGCCAAAAAACCCAAATCCACAAAACATCTTTCAGAAAATCGGTTCCTTCTTTCCTCATAATTCTGGAAGGAAAGAGGACTCTGATAAAGCAAGGTCGGATATTTATTCTGATGAATTAACTGAACTATCTTATAAAATCGCACAGCATCCGGATTTCTCATATTATTCACTTGAACACGAAGATGTTCTTATTATTGCTTCTGCCTGGTTTGAACATATTGTTGAGAGAAAACTCCAATTTGATCCTATTGAATTATTGAATACTGTTTTTCCGGATCGGAATTCTTGTATCGAACAACTAGACAGAATTATTGCTTTACTTAAGAAAAACATTTTCTATACACAGAAAAAGCAGGTACTCAACCTCAAAGAACAAAAGTCCTCTTCCAGTATCAAATATTTCAAATATTATTTATTAGAATATGATATTTGTTTCCATCGTTCTTTCACCAGAAAACTACTGAATGAATTTGAAGATGTCAGTTTAAAGTTTGATGAACCCTATCTGAAAAATAAGGAGTTTGTAGCAGACTGGTTCTCATACGTTGAACAATTACGTGAATTTAATTATTGCAGTTTTGTAAATCGTCGATTTGACTCTGAACTTGATGAAAGTACAGCCAACGATTACTTAAAAGCCATGGAATGGAAAGAAAGAATTGAACGACGAATGGAAAAGACAGAAAGAGAATTTCCACTATTGGATATTATCAATGAATACAAATTAGAACACAACGAAGCTGTCATTCTCATGTATCTTATTAAAGAGGATTTGGAAGGCCGTCAAACAGATACGGATGAAGTCATCGGTATCGTAAGCAGTGACCAACATGAGTTGTATATGAACAGGAAATACATTTCCATCGAATCAAACCTTGTTAAGCATGGATTAGTTGAGCTATCAGAAAGCATATTTTTCCGAAGCAAAGGTGGTGAAGTGCGGAGCTCTCCAGACATTACCCGGCAAATCATTATGAAAACACCAATCAATGATGCTGAACGGCTGTCTCAAATCTTAAAAGGTGATGATATGTTTACTCTACTTAATCCAACGCATAGTATGCGAGATCTGATATTGCCGATGGAGATGAAAAAAACAATCCAAACCTCACTTTTCCAATATCGGGATAATGTAGATCAAACTCTTTCTTCCTGGGGATTATTTGATGGAGAAACATCCGTAGTTGGTAAAATGAATAAAAAATTAGAGTCTGGATTGTTGATGTTATTTTACGGTTCACCGGGTACAGGAAAAACATTTGCAGCCGGGACAATTGCCGATGCTCTCGGTAAGAAGTTACTGATTACCGACATCTCCAGAATCCAATCCAAATGGGTAGGGGAAAGTGAGAAAAACGTCCGAAGAATGTTTTCTGTCTTTGAGAGGATCGTACGGAGAACGGATAATCCACCGGTATTATTATTGAACGAAGCGGATCAATTCTTAAGCAAACGTGTTGGCACAATGAATACATCTGTAGATGTAATGTACAATACAATGCAAAACCTTTTCTTGGAGGCATTTGAACGTCTTAAGGGAGTCATGATAGCAACAACAAATCTACGGGATAATCTTGATTTGGCCTTCAGTCGAAGATTCCACCTGAAATTGGAATTTCCACTTCCCGGAATAGAGGAAAGAATTGCTCTTTGGAAACTGCATTTGCCCAATTCAATCCCCGGATCTAAAAAAATTGATACAACATCACTGGCAAAATCTTATTCTCTCACCGGTGGACAGATCAGTATCATTGTGAAAAATGCCGCTACGGAAGCTGCATCCCGGAAAGGGCAAAGCAAAATTTTAATGCAGATAGATTTGATAAAGTATTGTGAAATCGAATCAGCCAGTATGTTTGATGGTAAATATCAAACAATTGGATTTCAAGCGTAAAAGAGGATCTCTCATGCAATTTAAAGAACTACAGCGGAAACTGGTTATTTGGGATAAAGTTCAGAATGAAGCAATGGAAACATACCATAATGAAATGGAAATGAAAATTACGTCTACTACCATTGATATTAAAAAAATGGAATGTTTGAACAATTATATGATCGAATCTTGTATGGACACTCATTTGCTCACGGCAATCGAACAATATTCAGAATTGGCATTGAAATCGATATTGGAGTTAGTTAAAGCATATAAATCAAACTCATAAAATATAAGGCAAACACAGGAGTAAGATATGAGTAAATCAAAACCAACAGAAAAAGAATTAAGAGAAAAACTTAAACAGGTTGGCGAGGATATATTAACAATATCCGCTGATAAGAAACTTTCCTATGACCAAGCTTTGATGAAGGCTGAAAGGTCACTTTTGATGCTATACACGGATGGACTCAAAACAGGCTTTGAACATATTGATTTACATTTGAATCAAGTTATTGAAATACTGAATGAAGTACATTCAGGGAAACAAGAGCCAACATACTTAACTACCGGTTTGCTGGAATTGGATGAAATGCTTTGCGGACTCGATGCCGGGAACCTTTACATAATAGGAGGCAGTCCGGGTATGGGAAAAACGGCTTTAGCTTTAACCATTATGCGACATGCAGCAGTAGTTGAAAAAGTACCCATAGGATTTTTTTCTATGGACTTGACCAGTACACAGATTGCTTTTCGTTTATTGTGCATGGAAGCAAAAGTGGATACACACTTAGTAAGGACAGGAAAACTTGCAAAATCAAAATGGAAAGCTTTTACATCGAGTATGGCTACGCTGGGTGAAACTTCAATTTTCATTGATGATACGATATCTTTATCATCTCTGAAGATGAAACATAACGCCATACGACTGAAAGCAGAACACGATATTAAACTTCTGATTATTGATAATAATCAAGCAATCCAAAAACGAGATGCACAACAACTTACCTATCATTTATTAAAACAGATGGCAGTAGAACTGGAAATACCTGTTATCGTTACATCCTCATTAACACGAAAACCCGAAGATCGAAAAAACAAACGACCGGTATTGAGTGACTTTCACCATGCGGTTGAAATTGAAGAATCTGCCGATACAATCATGCTTCTTTATCGTCCATGGATAGATACTCTTGATGAAACTGACAGGGGGAAGGCAGAGGTAATCATAGCAAAAAGCCGAAACGGTCCAACCGGATATGTAAATTTAAAGTTCGTAGAAAAATATGCAAGATTTGAGTAATTGAATATCTCAAAAACCTATCTAATCATCCAATCAATCACTCATTCATTCACATTTTTGTTCCCTCCAATTGTTATAAATAAAAACCCCGGCATTTTTCTAAAAGCCGGGGTTTTTAAATATCCCGCATTGAGTGTTTTTCAGGATCATGTTTAACATGAGTGGCGGCCTCCCACCAACAGCAAACTTCCTTCATCCCGATACTTATCAGAAAAGGCCTGTTTTTTGCCGACAGAGTTAGCCTCCAAGGGCAATTTATTGAAGATCCTGAAATAACGTGTCTCAAGCGGGAATTGTTAAAAAGCTAGTATGAATTTATCTGATGCTCGTTCAGTTTTCAACACTTATTTCCATTGGAATAAAGAAAAGTTAGTTTCTATTCGGACATTGTACGATATGCCATGCCAAAGGCAGACGAGCTTCCTTGCTTGTCGTAAATGCGTTCACTTAAATACGAAAAAGTCGACAAGTAATGCCAAAAACCGACAAGCAAGGATGCTCGTCGCACATTAAAAAAACCTGAATAGTTACAAAAGTTATTTCTTTTTATCGGGATAGAGATCTGTTTCGCCTTCACTTTTAGCAATAACAACAGCTCCGATGCTGTCACTGGTTACATTGACCATCGTTCTAAGCATATCCAAAGGACGGTCCACTGCCAGCATGGTACCCACAATAATAGCTACATCAGGATGATCACTAATTCCAACGGCATCTAATACGACAAAAATCATTACCAACCCTGCTGATGGGATGGCTGCAGCGCCCACCGATGCTAAAAAGGCAGTCAATACAATAACAAACTGTTGTGCAATAGTCAGGTCGAAACCGATTGCCTGGGCAATAAATAAAACACCAGCGCATTCATATAATGCAGTTCCGTCCATATTAATGGTTGCACCCAAGGGTAGTACAAAACTAGTTGTTTTATTCGAAACGCCCACTTCATTTTCAACACAATCCATTGTAACAGGAAGAGTTGCTCCAGACGAGCTAGTAGAAAATGCTGTCATAAACGCCGGAGCCATTGCTTTGAAATGCTTGATTGGATTAATGCGTGTGAACAGATAGAAAATGATAGGTAGCGTTATCAACCAGTGTATCATCAAACCTGTCAAGATTGTGATCATATATAACCCGACTGCTCTAAACAATTCAAAACCGGTTGTGGCCACCGCTTTTGTAATTAATCCAAAAACGCCAATGGGTAAAAGTGCAATAATGCCATGTGTGAGTTTCATCATGGCTTGAAAGCCATAGTCGAAGAAATGAGTCAGCATTTCCTGGGGTCGACCAGATAGTCGTGTAATTGCAAACCCAAAAACGATTGACCAAAAAATGACACCTAAAATATCTCCGTTAGCCATGGCTGAAATCGGGTTTAGCGGAATCATACGAATGATAATTCCCCCAAGAGATGATGGTTTTTGCAAAGAGCTTGGATCAAATGATTGAACTGAACTGGAAATTTCAACACCTACCCCAGGCTGGATGATATTGGTTAAAAATAATCCGACAAGAATGGCAAAAATGGAAGTTGCAAAATAGTATACAAATGTTTTCGCTCCCATTCGTCCTAATGTTTTGCTGTCGCCTAAACTGGCAACTCCGGAAGTAATGGAAAAGAGAATTAGCGGAACGATGATCATTTTCAATAAACGCATGAATATTGTTCCTAACGGTGCAACAAAAAGGGAATTTTCTTTAAAAATCAGGGCAAAAATAGTACCCAAAGCCATGGCAATTAATACGCGCCAGTGAAGTTTCAGTTTTTTCATAATCAGTGTGTTGGTTTAGTTAATAGTTAGAATTATAAACATTTATGTATACTAGTATCGTTTCATTAGACGCGGAATTTAGCCTGAACTAGTAAGTTCGCAAATGATCAAATAAATTCAGGTGTTGGAATGATTTTATCCATTTTCATACGAAAGTGCCGCAGCTCCCAGAACTGCAACATCCTTTGTATTAGAAACTGTGATGATCAGTTTTTCTGCCGTTTTAGGGAAAACAAGTGTGTGGAATTGTTTTAAAAGACTTTCTTTAAAAAATTCAAATGCTTTTGCCACAGAACCACCAAATATAATGATTTCCGGATCCACGGCATAAACAATGGTTTTCACAGCATTACCCAGATGATAGCCATATTCACTGAATATTCTTAATGCATTTTGATCCCCGGTATTGGCTTTTTTGAAAACTTCTTCACCGGACAAACCACAGTCGTTTTTGAAAAACTGGCCACTGCTGTAGTTTTCAATAACACCATCCTCGTACTGAATATTTCCAAATTCTCCAGCGCTGCAGTTTTTACCACAAAACAAATGACCGTTTAATACTAACCCTGTGCCCAATCCAGTCCCAAGTGTCACACCGGCAATATTGTCATAGGGTTTTCCTTTACCGAAATACTTTTCTCCTAAAACGAAAACGTTAGCATCATTATTTAGGAAAACAGGAACATTGAACTTGTTTTCCAAGATTGATTTCAGATGGACTTCCTTCCACGACGGGATATTCTGGACGTTGTACACAATTCCATATTTTATATCAACCACACTGGGAACACCTACTCCGATAGCGGAATATTTATTCGAATCGAAATGATGAATCAACTCAAATAGTTTCTCTAATACTTCAGATTCTGTACCGGATGAATTTGCTGTAGTTGTTTGGGTTGTTTCCAGTAAACCATTTTTGACTAGACCGGCTTTTATTTTTGTACCGCCCATGTCAATCCCAAGAACAGAAATATTTGGTTCAATCATACGTTTTGATTCCAGATTAAAATCATAAGGCGGGGAATTTAGCCTGAACCTATCAGTGCACAAATGGTCAATCTTCAGTTTTCCGTTTTGCATCCTCATAGGATTTATAATAGGAGTCACCGATTTTAGAAAAGAAACCTGTCCCCGGTTTATCTTTCAATCGTTTAAAGAAGACTTTGGCAATTGTATCAAAAAGATCTTGAATGTTAGCCAGGGCAGAGCCCAATTGTTCTGATAGAGGTTTATTCTTCAAGCTGCTTCAAAGCCAATTCAAGATTATTCGTGGGTTGATTACAAGCAAAGTTTTTGCAGACGTAAGCAGTCGGTTTTCCTTCAAGCATCGTTTGAGTTTCTGTCCAAGGAGCAACTTTTGATATATCTGTTTCATTTACATTTTTAAATAATATAACCCGGTTGGGGTTATAAGAGTGGCTGATTGATTGAAGGAATGTTTGTGTTTCAGTACTATGATCTCCAACCACAGCCACTTCTTTAGCATCCAACCCAAACATATAGCCCGTTAGCATGTGGGTGTGGCTTGAGGGAATGCGATCCAAATCCCGTTGGAAAGTCCGCAGTATATTGTCTGCTTTATCCAATAAATCCATATTACCGGTTATTCGTGCTAGTCTATTTAATACTCCAACAGCTACTGAATTACCTGAAGGAATGGCGCCGTCATAAGATGTCATGGATCGGACGATAAGCTTTTCAGCATGATCAGCGCCTAAATAAAAACCACCGGCATCATCATTCCAGAAATCCATTATCATGATTTCAGCTAGGTCAATGGCCGCAGCGAGGTTTGCGGTATTAAAGTTAGCCTCATACAGTTCTAACAGTCCCCAGATCATAAAGGCATAATCATCTAGATGAGCGTCCAGGGAAGAAATTCCATTGCGATGACGTTTGAACAAACGACCATTGTCGCCTCTTAAATCTTTCAATACAAAATCAGTGGCTTTCTGTGCAGCTTGAGTATACGTGGGATCATTCAAAGCAACACTGCTTTTAGCTAGAGCGGCGATCATAAGCCCATTCCAATCTGTGAGTATTTTATCATCTATTAAAGGATGGATTCTTTTCTCACGTGTTTCAAACAATTTTTGTCGCCAGTTTTCGATCTTTACATACAGTTCATCTGATGTCATATCCATGTTTAAAGCGATGGTTTTAACTCGTTTTTTTAAATGGAGAATATTATGACCCGTTTCCAGCCCAGATGCTTCATCATGAAAATTCCCGTTGGGGTTTATATTGAAAATGGAGTTGTATGTTAAGCCATCTTTCTCTCCAAGAACATCAATAATTTCTTTATCTGTCCAAATATAAAATTTTCCTTCCTCACCTTCACTATCGGCATCTTCCGCAGAGTAAAATCCGCCTTTTGGGCTGGTCATATCCCGGAGAACATAAGTGAAGATTTCTCGAGTTGTTCGTGCGTAGAATTCATTCTTGGTAATCTGGTATGCTTCTGAATACGCCATGGCCAGTAATGCTTGGTCATAGAGCATTTTCTCAAAGTGAGGAACAAGCCATTTTTTATCAGTCGAATAACGATGGAATCCAAAACCAATATGATCAAAAATACCGCCTAACCGCATATTTTTTAATGTTGATTCAACCATGAGCAGAGCATTTTGATTTTTTGTGTTATAATAGTAACGGAGTAAATAAATCAAATTATGGGGTGAAGGAAATTTTGGAGCCCTTCCAAAACCGCCCATTTCTTTATCAAAGCGTTTTACAAAATCATCATAAGCCGTCTCAAGTATTGTTTCACTAATTCCTTTGCCTAACTCCCGCGTGTTGGAACGGACAAGATATGATTTGACTTGGTCAACTGATTTAAAAATTTCAGCACGTTTATTTGTCCAGGTATCATGAATCATGGGGAGGAGTTGGAGCATGCCGGGTCTATTGCTTCTACGATCTTTGGGGAAATACGTACCGGCGAAGAATGGTTCTTTATCCGGCGTCATAATAATCGTAAGGGGCCAACCACCGCTGCCGGTCATAGCCTGACAGACAGACATATACACATGGTCAATTTCCGGGAGTTCTTCCCGATCCACTTTAATGCAGACGAACCAATCATTCATCAACTTGGCTACGCTGTCATCCTCAAATGATTCACGCTCCATGACGTGACACCAGTGACAGGTGGAATAGCCGATAGAGAGAAAAATAGGTTTATCCTCTGCGTGTGCTTTGGCAAATGCTTCATCTCCCCAAGGGAACCAGTCTACCGGGTTATCGGCGTGCTGAAGGAGATAAGGACTTTGTTCGTTGGCTAAACGGTTCAATTTTTTCTCACTCCCTTTACCTGAGCACGCCGCGAAAGTGAGTATGCACAGTATAACACATATCGTTTTAACATATTGCATGGCACTGTAGGAATTTGCAAACTCTGAAATTAATTTCACAGCAGGAAGATGGGCCAAACTCCACTAAAATACGTTATTTTCATCACCGCCTTTGTGGCATTAACCATTTATTTTATTATGATGAATGCGGGTACGTTTCGATTTCATACCATCCGTGATGATTTTATGGATTGGTATTTTGCTAATAATCCAACGACGGCCACATGGATTGGCATCCATGATTACGATGATAAATTGCCTGATATTAGCCCCAATGTCAGAAATTCAGAATTCCAGCATTTAATCAACTTCAAAGCTGATCTGGAAGAAATTGATGGTGGAAAACTGAATGATAATGACCGCATAGACCGGCAGATTCTCATTGATATGATTGAATCCAGTTTATTTAACTTGGATGAACTTAAGAGCTTTTCATGGAATCCATTGGATTATTTGTGGAGTCTGGGGTATGCATTTGAAAGCCTGTTGGCATATGATTTTGCCCCGATTGAAAAACGAGCGGAGAATTTATCTCTACGTTTTTTGGCAACATCTGAATTCTTGTCACAAGCACAAGAGAATTTAATTGAATTTCCTAAACCTCATTTAGAAACGGCCGTTAAACAAGCAAAAGGTTTGGCGGGGATGTTTAGTTCATCTATACCCGAAATGGCATCCCTGTTGAAAGATGACTACCGTAAGAATTTTGAGCATAACGCCCAATTAGCCAAACAGGCTATTGATGAATTTGTTGGTTTCTTGGAAAGTCATCAAAATGATAATTCGTTTCGGAATTTCAGACTCGGCCCGGATTTATATGAAAAGAAACTATTTCATACATTGCAGGAAGGAATATCAGCAAAAGAAGTTTTTGCCAAGGCTGAAGGTCATTTACGGGTTGTCCAAGATGAAATGTTTGCTTTAACTGAATCGTTATACACTGAATGGTTCGATAAAACACCACAAACAGACTCCCATGAGAATAAATTAAAAATGACCAGAAAGGTGCTGGATCGCATTGCAGAAGATCATGCTCCGCGGGATCAAGTTGTGGCTGCAGCCCGTGAATCCATCCATGAACTGGTACAGTTTATTAAGAATAATGATTTACTTACCCTTGATGATTCGAAACCCCTGGAAATCCGGGAAACACCGGAATATCAGCGAGGTGTCAGTGGTGCGTCGTTACAATCACCAGGGCCATTAGAGAGCAACCTACCCACATTTTATAATGTTTCCCCCATTCCGGAAGACTGGACTGATGAACAGGCTGAATCGTTTCTACAGGAATACAATACAATTTCCATGAAAATCCTATCCATACATGAGGCGTTACCAGGGCATTATGTACAGTTATATTATGCCAATCGCCATCCGTCTTTGGTAAGGGCAGTTTTCGGCAGCGGGGTAATGATCGAAGGTTGGGCTCATTATACAGAATCCATGATGGTGGATGCCGGATTGGGCGATGGAGACCCACGCTATAGTTTGGTGGAGAAAAAATGGAAGCTCCGGGGTATTGCCAATGCCATCATCGACCAAAAGATTCATGCCGGACGGATGACAAAAAAAGAAGCATTAAATTTCATGATTAATGAAACATTCCAAGAAGAATCGGAAGCAGAAGGGAAGTGGCGCCGCGCTCAGTTGACATCGACGCAACTCTCCACATATTTCACCGGGTATTTCTTATTTATGGAATTGTTGGAGGATTACAAAAAGCAGGAAGGCGATAAATTCCGTTTGAAAAAATTCCATGAGGAACTGCTATCTTATGGTTCCATTCCCATCCGCTACATCCGAGAAATGATGATTGATGACTAACGTCATCCTGATTGTGCAGAGTGACTGAAGGATCTAAAGCATTAATTGTCTGTTTGCACTTTAGATTCTTCACTGCGCTCAGAATGATAGTATAAAATGATTTATTTAGTAATAATACTTCTCTATCTCTTCACACTTATCGGTGTCGGGATCTACAAATCCAACAAGATCAAAACTCAAGCCGATTTTGCTGTGGCAGGAAGGACTCTATCACCGTGGATATTAGTGGGGACCATGTTAGCCACGTGGATAGGAACCGGATCCATTTTGGGCAATGCCGGGAAGACCTACGAAACGGGTATGGCAGCGCTTATTCTGCCTATTGGTGGAACATTAGGAATTATTTTACTAACTCGGATAGCTGGTAAAGTCCGCAGCTTTGAAAAATTCACCGTACCGGAAATTATTGGTGATCGTTACGGCCCCACCGCTCGCCTTTTGAGCGTTATTGCTTTGGTCATGGCCTATATGGTTATTGTCAGTTATCAATACAATGCCGGTGGTGCTGTAATATCCACAATTCTTACGGATGCATCGGGCCAGGCATTGATCTCTGTGGAGATGGCCACTATTATAGCTGTCGTGTTTATTATTGCTTATACAATGTTGGCGGGGTTGGTTAGCGTGGCATATACAGATGTAGGCAATGGCATTATTATGACTGTTTCCCTATTGATTGCCTTTCCTATTCTGTGGTTTAAAGCCGGCGGTTGGAGCGGAATGGAAGTGGCTTTTGCCAATATGGGCAAAGACCAGCACATGCAGTTCTTTGGAGTGTATTCGGGGCTGGATATTATCAATTTCTGTTTGCCTCCTTTTTTACTGGTACTTGGGGATGCTAATATGTATCAGCGCTTTTTTGCCAGTAAAGATGCCGAAGGAGCTAAGTCTGCTACGACCATTCTTGTGTTTGCTGTGCTTATTATAGAATTACTCATCATTGCTTCCGCCTGGGTAAGCGCTTCCATGATCCCGGATGCGGAAGTAGGAAAGCATGTACTGATTTACGCTGCCCATAGTCTTCTGCCGACGTTTCTTGGTGCTATTATGATGACCACAATTGTTGGCATAATCATATCCACGGCCGACTCATTCTTGCTTGTGCCGGCTACTACTCTGATGCGGGATGTGTATCTGAATTATATTAATCCCAATGCATCGGAAAAAAAGATTGTCCTTCTAAGCCGGCTGCTTGTACTTGCTTTGGGTATCGTCGCATTCATTGTTTCCAAGGGTTTTGCTGAATCAGAAGGCTTTTTTGAACGAGCTCTCTACGCTTATACTATTTATGGTGCAGCTATTACCCCGGCACTTGTAGCAGCCTTATTTTGGAAAGGAGCAACGAAGGAGGGAGCTGTGGCATCTATCCTATCTGGTGCGTTCATTACTCTTCTATGGAAAGAAGCTCCAGGTCTTTGGACGTGGCTTCCAGAGGGAATTTATGGATCCGTAGATGAGGTGTTACCAGCCATCTTATGCTCTGTAATCGCTCTTGTTGGAGTAAGTATGTTTTTTAATAATAAGGATTATTAAGTATGCATTGGATATATGCATGATGTATGCATAATTTGTTATTATGAGAACGACATTAGATTTAGATAAATCCTTGATTGAAGGTGCCATGGAAGTCACTGGTTTTAAAACAAAAAAAGCAGTGATAGAAGCAGGGTTAAAGGAATTAATATCCAATGTTCACATAGAATCCTTTATTGATTCTTTCGGTTCTATAACTAATTATCCTGTGTCGACTGATACCGTAAGAAAATGGAGAGAACAGGAAGAATCAATAATTGAACCCGGTTCGGTGAATGAACCCTCTATTTCTTGATACTTCTTTTTTAATAGATTATTTGAAAGGAAGACCCTTTTCCAACAAGGATGAAATTGTTACTGCAGTACGTCAAAAAATTGTCTATTATAACGGTATTGTACTCACCGAGCTATTATCGGGTGCACATATCTCAAAACACCAAAAACAAATAGAGAAAATGTTGTTAGGATTAACCTATTTGCCTATTAAATATGAAGATTATAAACGAGCTGGACTATTTCGCAATTCTCTGTTTAAAAAAGGGTTTTCAATGAGTACTCCAGATGCCTTAATAGCAGCTCATGTTAAGAAGTATTCTATGAAATTAATTACCGGAGATACATTTTTCATTAAAGTGGGGGACTTACTTGATATCGAAATTGAAGTTGTAGTGAGCGATTAGCAGTAGAGTAGTCACTGGTCCATCTACACTCTGTTACGATGGATAAATGGTGATTGATGAGTAGTAGCCGGTTAGGGTCCAGTTAAACATTTTCAATGTATAAGAATATTGGAAGAATCAAAGCCTATAAAATTGATTCTTTAGACTAAAAAAGCTAATAACCAAAGGATCCGGCAGTTGAAGTAGGGCGGCAGTTATACAGATTTTCTCACAGAAATACACGATATTATGAAATATTTGTTGACATTGACCAATAGGTATTACCATATTGTCTATTAAGTAATACCGTTAAGGAACAAATTATGGACACATTAACATTAAAAGTGCCGGATATTATCAAAGAAAAATTAAAATTGATTTCAGAAAAAAAAGGTATCAGTCGCTCTGAAATTGTTCGAAGTGCTCTTTTAGAATATTTTTCGCACGATGAGTTAGATAAAAAAGGATCATTTTTGGATTTATCCAAAGATTTAGCGGGCAGTGTAGCTGGCCCATCAGATTTATCTACCAATAAAAGCCATTTAGATGGTTATGGTAAATAAAAAAGTCATTATAGATTCTGGTCCGATAGTGGCGTTTTTGAATAAATCGGATCAATATCACTCTTGGGCAATAAATCAATTTTCTCAACTAAAACCGCCATTCTATACCTGTGAATCTGTTTTATCCGAATCATTATTTTTAATGCAGTATATTAATAATGGCACAGCTAAAATGATTGAACTTATTGAGCGTGATTTAATAAAAATTCAATTCCATTTGGATGACGAAATCAATGCTGTTAATTACCTGTTAAAAAAATATAGTGACGTTCCCATGTCTCTTGCAGATAGTTGTTTGGTCAGAATGTCTGAACAAATAACAAACAGCGTTATCTGTACGCTGGATAGTGATTTCAGGACTTATCGAAAAGAGAAAAGAAATATTATACCCCTTATTATCCCAAAATAGAAATCAATGAATGGCTGCTCGGACCTCCGGATGCATTTTGTTGAATATGGTTCATCACAATAATGCGTACCTAAAAAAATAAAAAACATGTCATTCTGATTCCGAACACGAAGTGTCGGAAGAAGAATCTCAAGAGTTTGCTAATAAATTAGCACTTGAGATCCTTCACCGGTTACCACCGGGTTCAGGATGACAAGTACTTTTTATATCAGAGTTTATTAAGGCGTTGAAAAGAAAAGCAAATGGCTACAGAGAGGGTATGTTTTAGGCTCACGATCTACGCATTCAATGAACAGAGGTACTGGTTATTACGATAAACCCTTAATATAAAATCTATATTTCCGTTTTTGTTTTGCTCTAGGTTTGAAATGGTGATGAATAATTATATTGTCTTCGCCAGCGGCGGATTCTGTGTTTGCGTGAAATCCGGTTTAGGTCCCAGGTTCCGGCGATAATATTCAAAGGTCATGCCAGTACCTTGCCAATTGTCAACTCGGTTGAAGATCTTAATGTCCCCTGTGAATTTTGAGGATACACCTAGTTTTACATGACCTGTGATGAAGCGAATACCCTCACGTTTTTTTGCCCAGCTTAGAAAGACTCGCTTTAGGATCTTGGCATAACCGTTACCTTTGTATTTGTCCATGATGACAAAGGCGTATGAATACAGTGTATTGTGTTTACCAAAATTCTCATCCAATCGTGCCCAGGGTTCGGAAGAAAGATCTTCAATAGCAACCCCGATGATGTAGCCAATAATTTCACCTCGGAAACGAGCGATAAATGGGAGGGACGTTGGTTTATTAAAATATTTATGGATGGTTTTCTTGGAAAGGACAGCCTTTTCGCCATAATCCTCCGCAAGATGTTCGGATATTTTTATGAGTTGGGGATAATCATCCTCGCCAACGTGTTCCATAAGTTCCACCTGAAAAACACCTGACGAAGCAATGATGCGGGATTTGGAATGGTGTTGAATATCCAAGGTAAGCTGTTTCATGTTGGACTAAAAATCTCCCAGTCCGAATGTTAGTATATATTGGTAAGGAAGATCCTTTTGATGATTGGTAATTACATAACCGGCTTTTTCCAATTCCTTAATCACATTTTCTGGTGATAATTTATGTTCATCAGGAGGTCCAACAGGTAAATCACCCTTCCTGAAATCAACGATAACCAATTTACCGCCTGGTTTATATTTACTCTTGATATTTTTAAAGTAAACTACTCGATCATCAATGTGATGATAGGTATTGCAGATGAACACAAAATCGGCTTGTTCAGGAATTTTAGGATCATGATATTTTCCTAATATGCTAACAAGATTATGCAGGCCTTCTTTCTGGGCTCGATTATTCAAGTAATCAACCATGTCCTTTTCAACGTCAACACCTATCACTTTTCCATAGGGAACAACTTTTGCGAACCGAACAGGGAAATATCCTGTTGCTGAACCAATATCCACGATGATAGCATCGGGTTGAATGCCCATGGATTGAATAACAAATTCAGGTTTCTGCCATTCGTCTCTTTCCGGGTTTTCAAACATCTTTGCCCATTGTTCGGCATCGCTGAATCTGTGTGTAACAGATTGATGTTTGTAATCGTGATTTTGGGGAAGGAAGGTAGTGGTTAACAAAAGAAATGATAAATATTTGATAGCTATTTTCATTGTTGAAATCCTAAAAATTTTTCACAAAAAGAGAAGTGTAATTTAACCAAAATTATTCAACAGAAAAAATTACCTTCCTGCCAATAAGTATTAATATGATTAATATAAATAAAGTTTTTTAAAAAGATAGTTGGAAGTCTTCTAACCTCCATTTCAAAGTCCGGAAACTTTGAAAATCTTTATTAAAAATCTTTATTCACCAAGTATCTATAGCGGTAAATTTGCCGCCAATGAAATCCTTCAATTCCCGACTTTCTGATCACATTGCAGTAAAACAATCATGGCTTTGCGTTGGCTTGGATATCAATCCGGAGAATCTGTTCAAAGTGAATTCAACACTAGTTGAACTCAAAGATCACACTAAAAAGGTTATAGATGCCACACGGGAGTTTGCTGCGGCCTACAAACCGAACCTGGCTTTTTTTGAACGATGGGGAAGTAAAGGATTTACCTGGCTGGAAGAAACGATGGATTACATTGGAAATAGCACCATTACCATTGGCGATGCCAAACGTGGAGATATTGGTCATACAGCAAACCAGTATGCCATTAGTTTATTCGACCATTTTGGTTTTGATGCAGTTACGCTGAATCCCTACATGGGCAGGGATTCCATTGATCCTTTTATTCAAAATCCTGAAAAAGGTGCATTTGTTTTATGTCGGACTTCAAATAAATCTGGTGGCGATCTACAAAATTTGAAAGGAAATAGTATACGCCTTTTTGAAACAGTCGCTGAATATTGTGTGGGTCTGAATGGGAATAATAATGTTGGCCTTGTCGTGGGAGCGACAGCTCCGGAGGAAATTAAATTGGTTCGTAAATATGCACCGGGATTGCCCCTGCTCGTTCCTGGTGTTGGCGCACAAGGCGGTGACCTCGAGACAAGTCTCACAGCCGGAAATACAAACGGTGTCGCTTTGATCAATGTATCTCGTGGAATTAGTTTTTCCGGGGATCAAAGCGAGGAAGCAATTCATAATGCGGCAAAAGATTATGTGGAAAAAATGAGAATGATCCTTGGATAAATATTTAGAGATTTTCAAAGAAACTGGTGCATTATTGGAAGGACATTTTATCTTGACGTCAGGACGTCATAGCACAACATATTTTCAATGTGCAAAAGTATTACAACACCCCGAACATCTTTCTCATTTTGCTGAAACTATTATTAATTACTTTAAAGGAATAGAGATTAATGCAGTCATTTCACCTGCAGTGGGTGGAATTGTTATCGGAACTGAGCTAGGGCGACAGCTGGGTGTGAAAACAATCTTCGCAGAACGTCAGGATAGAAAAATGACACTAAGAAGGGGTTTTTCAATAAATAACGGTGAGAAAATTTTAGTCGTGGAAGATGTGGTAACTACCGGCGGTTCAGTGAGAGAAGTGATGGATGTAGTTGAAACGTTTGGAGGTGAGGTAGTCGGCGTTGGATTAGTAGTAGATAGAAGCGGAGGAAACGTTTATTTACACAAAAATCAATTTGCTGTCACTACCCAGACAACTGTGAGTTACGCCCCTGACGAAATTCCGGTAGATTTGAAACAGATTCCCATTAAAAAACCAGGTAGCAGGAGTTTAAAATGAAACATTTAACATTACTAATGATAGGAATATTGATAATGAATTCATGTACAAAAGATGAAGATGTTGCCGTAATCTCTACACGATTCGGTGATATGGTAGTGGAGTTTTACCCGGATGTTGCTCCAAAGCATGTAGAGAGTTTCAATATCCATGCCAAGAATGGCTATTTTAATGGAACGACCTTCCACCGTGTTATTCCAGGATTTGTTATCCAGGGCGGTGATCCAAATTCCAGAGATGACGATAGAACGAATGATGGTATTGGCGGAAACGCTGCGAAATATTACGGTGTTGGCGATGATGCAAATGATTCCACCTGGATGCTGCCTGCAGAGTTTAATGACAAACAGCATGTGACCGGCGCTTTATCCATGGCTCGCTCACAAGACCCCAATAGCGCCGGAAGTCAATTTTTCGTCTGTGCCGCACCTGTTTATCGATTAGATAGTCTGTATACTGTTTTTGGCCAGGTTATTTCCGGCCTCGAAGTCATTCAAGAGATCGTTAATGCTCCAAGAGATAAAAAGGATAACCCATTGGATAAAGTTGAAATGAACATCTCTATTATGGCTCGGAGTAAGGCGCTAGGGCAATGAAAACCACAGTCGGTTTAGCATTAGGCGGCGGTGGAGCCCGAGGCGCAGCTCACATTGGTGTTTTACAGGTCCTTCATGAAAATGGAATACGTATTGATCATATAGCTGGAACAAGCGCCGGTGCGATCATTGGCGGCATGTATGCATATAATCAGGATCCGGATTGGATCGAAAATCGTTTTATGGAATTCCTGGAATCGGACGTTTTTCATGATATGGGTACAGAGCGATTTAGGGAAAAAGATCGCCCGGATTCAGCCGTTGGGCAATTGACTAAATTCGTACGTGATCGTATTGTTTTAATCATGTCTCAACAAAAATCGTATATTATTAAACGAGAAATACTTGAACGAGCCATTGAATTTCTAATTCCCGTTTATGAATTTGCAGATTTATCAATTCCATTGAGTGTTACTGCATCGAATATTCAAAATGGAACACAAGTTGTCTATGATCAAGGCGATTTGATTGATGCTATCGTGCAAAGTTCATCCATTCCAGGATTTGTGGAACCTACAGAACATGACGAACAGATTCTGGTTGATGGAGGTGTCATTGATCCTATTCCTGTGGAAATTTTAAAAAAATACGTTGATTTTTCTATTGCAGTTAGTATTACAAAAGACAGTTTGAAAGAATTAAAAACTAAAAACATCTACGAAATTCTGACACGATCAGATCAGATTACAAATAGCTATTTAGCAAAATCTAAAATACAAAAAGCAGATTTTGTAATTAAACCTTCTGTTGGGGGATTACACTGGTCACGGTTTGATCAATTTAAAATACTTCTCGAAAGTGGGAGAGACGCTGCTTCAGTTTCTATCGGTGAATTAAAAAATGAACTAAATCGAAGAAATAGTATATTTTATTCATTGAAACATAAATTGGGGTTAACGAGTTAATGAAACTACTTTCTTCGTCTAAAATGAAACAAAAAATACACATTTTCTTCTTGCTAACGTTCTCGACTATTCTGTGGGGACAATTCCAAAACCCGGTCATTGTTACAGCAACTGTTGAAGAGTCTGCCAGGGCTGGTGAAGTCGTCCATGTAAAATTAACTGCTACAATGGATAATGAATGGCATATCTATGCATTAAATGATGCCGGCGAGGGACCGATTGCCACGTCCATCACGATTTCTGGTGACGCTGTTTCGCGTCAGGGAAAGATTGATGAGCCGAAGCCGGTTGAAAAATTTGACGAAGGATTTGGAACAGTTACGCGTTATCATGTGGGAACAACTCATTATAATATTCCAGTGCAACTGGATGGTAATATTAAGCCGGGGAAGGTTAATTTATCTGCTACAATCAATTATCAGATATGCAATGCCTCAATCTGTTATCCACCTAAAGATGTGACGGTGGATGTTCCGATTATAATCGAAGCAGGAAACCCACGCAAAGATCATATACAATTCGTTGCCGCCTCCTTTACAGATTCAAGCGGAAATATCGATTTGGATGCAGCAATTAGTCAGGGTTTTTGGCCATTTGTTTTTCTGGCACTTTCCATGGGATTTTTAGCATTGTTAACGCCGTGTGTATTTCCTATGATACCTATTACTATTTCTTACTTTATCCATCAAGGTGAGCAGGAAAATCAAAAACCCATCAAACAGGCGTCAGTCTATGTGTTTGGTATTATCGGAACATTTACTCTTTTAGGATTGATACTGGCAATAACGCTTGGCGCATCAGGTGGAAATCAGTTGGCTTCAAATCCTTGGGTTAATTTATTCATCGGCGCTTTATTTACTTATTTCGCTCTTTCGCTGTTTGGTATGTATGAGATTCAATTACCATCCGGTTTACGTCAGTTGGCAGCAAAGCAAGAAGGCAGGGGCGGATATGTAGGTACACTTTTCATGGCGGTCACATTTACGTTGACTTCATTTACATGTACTGTTCAATTTGTTGGACTGTTGCTTGTTGCTGCAAGTCAGGGGCAATGGTTTTGGCCGGCTCTGGGAATGATCATTTTTAGCGCTGCGTTCGCACTGCCATTTTTCTTTTTGGCATTATTTCCGCAATATTTAGCCAATATACCTAAATCCGGCGGTTGGCTCAATTCAGTAAAAGTTGTTATGGGATTTCTGGAATTGGCGGCAGCATTCAAATTTTTCAGTAATACTGATCTAGTTTGGAATTTGCAAATTTTTACTCATATTTCAGTACTGTCAATCTGGACAATATTAATGTTTTTCACCGGTATGTATTTACTGGGAAAAATTCAATTACCGCACGATTCAAAGTTGGAAATGATAAGCGTTCCAAGAATGTTGTTGAGTATTTTCTTTATAACATTTGCCTTGTATCTGGGTACAGGTCTGTTTGGTCGGCCAATCCATGGCTTGATTTATTCCTATCTTCCGCCAAAACTTACAGAAGAAGTCGGATTAATTTCGGAAGCAAATGGCGGAGAGGAACAACAATGGTTTACTGATTTGGATAAGGCGTTTGTTGAAGCGAATATCCAAGGGAAAAATTTATTTGTAGATTTCACTGGTTATACATGTACCAATTGCCGCTGGATGGAATCAAATATTTTCACAAAAAATGATGTCAAAAAAAGATTTGAAAAATATATTCTAGTAAGGTTGTACACAGACGGCGGAGAGAATTATCGGGAAAAACAACAATACGAAATTGATCGGTTTGGAACAGCAGCATTACCGTTTTATGTGTTATTAAGCCCAGAAGATGACGTATTGGGTAAATTCCCGGGCATGACACGTAATTTAGAAGATTTTTTAATATTTTTAGATAAAGGGATTAACGTTAAATGAATCGAATAATAACACCTGTTGCAATTCTTGGATTAATTATTTTAACAGGATGCAATGCTAATAATGGAACGGATACTAAAAAAGCATCTGTTTCAAGTGTAAAAATTAAAAAACAACCCACTCGACCGAAGAATGCTGTCTTAGCTCCTGATTTTTCATTAGCAACAACTTCTGGAGAAATTGTGAAAATGAATGATCTTTTGGGCAAAGTAATATTATTAAACTTCTGGGGAACCTGGTGCGGTCCGTGCAGAAAGGAAATTCCAGACTTTGTTAAATTATATGAAAAATATCAAAATGATGGATTGGAAATTGTGGGCGTTACCCTTACGTCTGGCCCACCGGAAAATATTGCTACATTTATAGATAAATGGAAAATGAATTATACTGTTTTAACAGATATAAGCGGTAATGAAACTCAAAAAGTGACTGCAAATTATGGTCGTGCTGTTGGTCAGCCAATTAGCGGAATTCCTACGACATTTTTAATTGATCGCGATGGGTATATTGTTAAAAGTTATCTCGGACCCCGTTCGGAAAAAATATTTTATAATGATTTAAAACCTTACCTGTAATAAGGTTAAGGACCCATGAATAAACACCTATATTGGGCAGCAAGTCTGCTCATTTTCACCTCTATAATATTTCCTGAAGAGGAATATTTTCAGCAATTCGTTCATTATACAATGGACGTTAAGTTGGACATCAAGGAACATACGGTGGGTGGAAGTTCCATAATTCATTATACAAATAATTCACCTGATGAACTAAATAATATGTATTTACATCTTCTGCCCAACGCCTTCCAGGAAGGTTCGGTCAAACATCGGGAATATCTGCAGATATTTGGACGGTTGGGCCGAGCGGCAAATTTTATCAAAGGTTTGGATTCTTATTTCAGTAAAATCGATGTAAGCAACTTTACAATAACAAAAAATGGGGTCATACTTGCAGATACATTTCAAGTGGATGACACAATTTTATCAGCAGATTTATCAACACTGTTAAAGCCAGGCGAAACATTAACGATAAAATTTGATTGGGTTCATCATGTAGGTGAGCAGGTCGAACGAGCCGGTCGCGTTGACGAACAATACAATTTCGCGCAATGGTATCCGAAAATGGTTGTGTACGATGCAAAGGGTTGGCATAATGATCCTTTCCATGCCTCCGGCGAATTTTATGGTGAATTTGGAACATTCGATGTGACGATCAATGTCCCAAGTTGGTATACAGTTGGAGCGACAGGATTTGTAACAGAAGGAAGTCCTGGATGGGAAACAGTTACTGTTGATACTTCCAAGGATTTCAAAGAGTGGCTAAAAGAATACCAGGACAATAAGATTGAAATCGATTCTTCCTTGCGTCGAACGGTTACATTTCACGCCGAACAAGTTCATGATTTTGCCTGGATTACTTCCCCAACATTTTTATATGAGTCTGGATCCTGGAATGGTATTGATGTTCATGTATTGTTCAATGAGAAGAATGGAGAAAAATGGACGAAAAAAGTAGTCAAACGATCTGAACGAGCATTGGAATGGTTAAGCACTAAGTATGGTTTGTATCCGTATCCTCAAGTGACAACCACGGACCGCTTAAAAGGCGGCGGTATGGAATATCCCATGCTGGTAATGAACGGCAGCGAAAGAGAAGGGCTCATCGTTCATGAAATTGGTCATATCTGGTTTTATGGAATCCTAGGAAACAATGAAACGGATGAAGCCTGGCTGGATGAGGGATTTACAACATTTCAAACAAGAGAATATTTGGTGGACCGATATGGTCCACATGGTTTTGATTTAAAAGAGTCAGAAAGATACAAGCCGTTTGTAAAAAAACACGGTTTGTTTAACAGCGCACTTGATCGAACCCAATGGTCGACAATTCGTTATCAAACCAGCGGAAGCGATGAACCTATCAGCCGCAAATCGTTTATGTTTAATAATGGGGGTTCATATCGGATGAACGCCTATACTAAACCATCCTTAATGTTAAACGAACTAAAATATATTTTAGAAGATTCTCTTTTTTATTCGGCCATGCAGGAATATTACGATCGCTGGGAGTTGAAACATCCCAATGAAGATCATTTTTTAACGGCCATGGAAGATGTGAGCGGGGTAGAGTTGGACTGGTTTTTTAATCCCTGGCTTCATAATACTCGAGTCCTTGATTATGGTATCGATAAATGGAAAAAAACAAAGCTGGATGATAGTTGGCAAGTCGAAGTGGATATTGTAAAACTTGGAACAAGAGAGATGCCCCAGCTTTTGGAAGTAACCATGGAGAATGGATCAAAAAAACGCATTTGGTGGAAGAATCATTTGTGGAGAGAAAAAGATACATTTGTTTTCAATGTGGACGAAGAACCAAATTCAATCGTATTAGATCCTGATGTACAAACGCTGGATGCTGATCGACGGAACAATAGTAGTGGACGAATGCCAAGTGAAAGACAATTCCGATGGATTGAAACTAATTACAACCCTCGAAATAAGTATTATATGCGTTGGACGCCTACCTTATCCTACCATGAATTGGATGGGTATATTCCTGGAATCTGGATGAGTAGAAAATATGGATACTGGGAGAATTTAAATTTCAAGCTGAATTATGCTCTAGATTCAAACAAAATATACTGGTCGTATTCAGGCAATCGTAAACCTGTACATAGTTTTCAGAGTTATTCAACTTCTGTTCATGCTTATGATTTGGGTGCCGTCAGTGGCTATGGTGTGGAAATAAAAAATCATTTAAATGAAGCTTATGCCGATTTCATGTCACATTATTCGTCTATTGGATTTTATGTGACCAATGCCGATACACTCAGAACTAATTTATACGACTTGGGCCAGGTTGCTGTCATCTTTGGAAAATATAGTTTTTCTATTTTGAATAATGTCAATATTGACATGGATATGGCCTCGACTATAGGTTCCGCCTCCCATTGGTCATTTTCACGTTTTAATACAATTATTTCTTTTGATTTTAGTAAAAATAAAATAGGCATCCGCAATCGGTCTATTTTAGGTCACATGATCAGTGATAACGGTGTTCCTTCCCAAGAACGGTATACAATTGAAGGGGCAGGATCTGGAGATCTTTATTCAAAGCCGTTTTTAAGGGATGAGTCATCATTTTATGGAAACGTCGATCTTCGCAACCATTATCATTTATCGGGCGATGCGAATCTCCGTGGATATTTTGGAGAAGGACTGGTTGGCGCTGAATCCGTCATTGCAAATTCAGTTGAAATATTCTTCAAACCTTCAATTAAAGCAATCAGTCTTGAATTAGCTGTTTTTATCGATGACGGTTGGATATGGGGTAGTAAATATTCACAGGGTGATAAAGAATTTAATGGTGATTATTTGTTTGATGCCGGTGTTGGATTACGATTGACTCATTCAATTTTGGGTAAGAAATTTTATATTCGGTTAGACGCTCCTTTTCTTGTAAAAGATGTGAGTATAAATAAGGAAGGGATTCGTTTTCATAATGATAAGTGGTTATTTAGTTTTTCAAAAAGCATATGATAAAAAAATTACATTTAATTTTAATACTGCTCGTTGTCTTTGGATGTGATGATAGAAATCCACAAGACATCCATAAAGCATATGTAACTCTTCAGGGTCAGGATAAAATTGTGGTTCTGGATATCAATGAAGGGGAAGTTTTAAAATACATCGATGTGGATTTTACCAATACAAGTGATATGCCCCATTATATCGTTATTGATGAAATTCAGAATTATTGGTATTGTACTTTGATTTCATCTGGATACGTTTTGAAATTTGATTTGCAAACAGATGAACTTGTGGATTCTGTTCATATCGGAAATATGCCTGCATTAATGGCATTAGATGAAACAAGTCAATATCTCTATATTTCACGATTCATGCCCATGATGGGATTGAGCACCTCATCGCAATTGGTACATAAAATTGATACACAGAATATGAATGTTGTCGGAACCGTTAATGTTGGAGCCGACTCACCGCACGGTATTGCATTGAGTTCAGATGGAGAAACATTATGGGTATCCAGCAATCAAGCATCCCACTTTTTTAAAATCGAAACCGACAGGATTGGCGAATTGAATTATCAACCCCAAAATTTTCGCATCGGTTCAGATGTGCCATCTTCCTACGAAATAAACGATGGCTTTTACAATGCACTAGAACTGGAATTGAGCCAAGATGATTCCAGATTATACGTTTCCTGCTCGAACAAAATGCAGGTTCGGGTATTTGATACAG
Source organism: uncultured bacterium (assembly GCA_964538995.1). Lineage (GTDB taxonomy): Bacteria > Fidelibacterota > Marinisomatia > Marinisomatales > TCS55 > JADFRD01. The sequence continues at coordinate 41,998 of CAZIFK010000001.1, read as the reverse complement.
CTACAGGTGATAGTCTAACGTCAATCACTACTGGTGTGATGCCTTGGCATCTCAAATTGTCAGACGATGGAGAAAAACTCTTCGTTGTTAACCGGATGGCTAATTCAGTTACTATTTTTAATCAGTTGACCAGTGAAATAAAAACACTTACTGACGATTCTATGAATTTGCTACATGGCTGTGCATTATCTGAAGACGGTGAGCTTTTAGTAGTAACTTCACCCGGAAGCGGCTCCGCATATGTTTATGATACTACTAATGAAAAATTATTATACACAATTGAATTAGGTGATGCCAGTGAAACAGACCCCATGCCCACAGGAGTGGCCATCGTCCATTAGATTGGATAGGTTACTTCATTTTTTATTTCCTTTATTGAACCCTATGCAAAACCTAAAGCACAAATTAAAAAGTATAAAATTCGCCTGCTTTTCGTTGGAAAACTTATTAATAGCTATGCTATTCATTGCGTTTCCCGCCTTAATCAGACAAATTTTAAAACTTTTTTCTTCATACTCTAAGTTTTGCATAGGGTTCTTATTTTTCTTGATTGTTAGTTGTGATGACTCAGGCAAGGAAAAATCCGTTACCGAACTACCTTATCAAACAACGTTTAAAGTAGAGGATTTTTCACCTGCGGCTGATTGTCAGACATGTCATCCGGTTTATTTTGAAGAATGGGCTGCATCTATGCATGCCTATTCAATGAGTGACCCAATTTGGTTTGCTCTGCAACGAAGTTCACAAACAGCTCATAAGGCTGTTGGCGAAGAACTTGGTGATTTTTGTGTACAATGCCACAGCCCTATTGCGGCATTAACGGATGCAATAACCGATCATGAGAATTTTACAATTTCAGTATCAAATACTCTCCCTCAGCAGATCCAGGATGGTGTTACCTGCGATGTGTGCCATACAATAACTCATCTACCGGAATCCACGGATATTCAAACAGATGATCAGGCTTATGAAACAGCCGATTTTAAGCTTTATACAGATGGAACCCGGTATGGTACACTGGAAGACCCTCAGGAAAACACATTTCATAAATCCGCATTTCATGCCGGGTATGATCAATCCGAATATTGCCGTAATTGTCATAACCTGACTGTGAACGGAGTAGACGCAGAGGTGACGAATTCAGAATGGGAACGATCAGCTTTTAAAGCAATGGGTACAGAATGCCAGACGTGCCACATGCCTTTGTATGAAGGCTATGCCGCAGAGGGAGGACCTTTACGAAAAAATCTACATCGCCACTATTTCCCCGGAGTGGGAACATCGATACTCGAAGATTCACAAAATGAATTGTTAATACCCGCGATTGCCGAATTATTGAATGGATCTGCAGAAGTGAATTTCTTTGAATCACTTCCGGATACCATCAATTTGTCCGAACAATTATCTATAAAATTGATTGTAACCAATAATGCTGGGCATAATTTCCCGTCCGGAGTTCCATTTACAAGGCAGCTATGGTTGGAAGTTTTCGCAACGGTTGATGGTGATACTATTTTTAAATCTGGATATTTGGATGAAAATGGAGACATTTATGATTTTCATACTGATCCAGATAATGCGTTTGATCCCCAGTTGAATGTGTTCCAAACTGTATTGTATAATGACGAGGGTGACTCGGCAGTTTCCGTCGAAAATATGACTTGGATGAATGATAATACATTACCTGTAAGCGGTTCGAAGATTGTCAATTATTTGTTAGATTTACCGACTATTGTCCCTGGCGGCGGATCAGAAATAACTATTTCCATTCGTCTTCTGTTTCGAGCTCTTCCACCATATTTACTACGTAAATTGAGTTTATACGACGAACTTGAACGGCTAATCATTTGGGAAATTGATACGAGTACTGCTTCAGCTGTTTTAGAATAAAAAAGGTAACTATATTTTTAATTTGTCTACTTGACTAATAAACATTTTTTTGTATCAGAAAATTCACCGGCAGTTATTTTATAAAAATAAATACCTGAATTAAATCTATTTGCATCCCAAATCACTGAAAAGTTACCGGGATTTTTACTATCTCGTACCAATGATTCAACTAGATTTCCATTGATATCATAAATTGAAATATCTACAAATGTTGATTGGTTTATTTGGTACGAAATATTTGTTAAAGGATTAAATGGGTTGGGATAATTCTGATGTAGAATAAAATTAGCAGGTAAGTTTTTTAAGGGATCGTTATTGATCGATGTACTCTCAACATAGTTTAAAATAATATATGGTTTAGATATAGAGTGATTTCCTAACAGAAAAATAAGAGCATCGTGCATAAAATCATTATCATGCGGTATTAAAAATCTAATTCGAAACTGGCTTTTATCCCTGCCGGATGATAAATCATCCAATACGTATTCAGTAATATCCAATGATCGCCAGCCAATATCAGGTGTTGTCGAAATAGAACCAATATTTGAAGTAAGAGTATTTAAATCATTGATATCACCGGCAGTGAAATCAGTCGTATCCAGTGTATCGCCATAAATGATATGATCCATGATACAGGGTACCAAATAAGTTGGTTTATCGAAAAAAATAGGAAATAAATCATCATTGTTATTTCCAATAGAACTTCGTTGGTAAATATTAAATTGAACACTTTCAAGTTGGAATTGACCTACAGATAATAAAACGGAGGATATATCAAAACTGACATAAGCTCTTCCTATATAAGATTCGTCAGGCCACCAAGTATATGAATCACCTACAATCCCCTTAACATCAATTGTACTTATATAATAATCACCGGCCTGAAAATAGTACACATAATATATTCTACCATCCAAATCAGGTGAACTATATACGGTATCTTGATAGACTTGGCCATATATATTAGTTAAACCTTGAATTAAGACAGTATAAACAATAAGGATTTTTATTAACGTCATTCTTAATAAGTATCTAATTGGCCAATCCTAGGTTGGATCAGGTATATTTTAACATAATTAGATATTGAAATATTGTAATTGATTTACTGGTCATAAAATCTCCTATATATTATTTATTAATAACTAAACCCGGGTGATATTAAAAAAGATTAAGTAAAAAATACAGATCATTTTTAAATTATCATTTCAATTAAACTGATCAACAGTATCTTTTATTTAATCTATTTAAAATGAAATATTAATATTAACTATGGATTATTGTCGTAAATCTCTTAATATGTTTAAAGAAAATAATGGATGATTTTTCGTAATTATTTAATAACAAACTATGCTTTAGCCATTCTTTATGTTTCCATAATTCTCCCAATAAACTTTGATGAACATTATGAGTAAGATATTAATAGATGTGGTTAATAATGCTTTGAACAACCCTCGATTAATATACTATGGCACAATAATTCTATTTTTGAATTATATTTTTCCCCAAGGTTACATTCGTGATGTAAATCCATTTCCAATCTTAATAGATGGAGTGGAGATTGAAGCGCCATTTACCGGTGGTTTAAATCAACCTGATCCAAGATTTATTGATTGGAATAATGATGGGATTATAGATTGTTTCGTGAATGACCGCGATGGTTATCTACAGTATTGGGAAGGGGTCGCAACAGTTATTCCTGATACTGGATATTATTTACCGCAGTTTGAATTAGTTACTAAATCATTTCAGAATATTAATGTAGGTACGTGGTATGCTTTTCATGATTTTGATGACGATGGTGATATTGACTTATTGAGTCATACACAAAACACAGACGATGTGAGTTATTGGTCAAATATGAATGGTGTGTTTGATCTCGTGACCAATGAGTTGATGGATATTGATAACCTGCCTGTTTATGGTGGGCAAATTGTTATTCCAGCCGTTACTGATATTAACAGTGATGGAAATATGGATTATTTTGTTGGGGATATTGCCGGACGTCTTGCCTACTATCAGGGACATAGTTTTGCAGACGGCATACCACAACTGGAATTAGTCACAAACACATTTGAAGATATTCTGATTGTTTGGACACCGGGACGCCATGGTGCCAATGCGTTTGAATTTTATGACATGGATAATGATAATGATCTGGATTTGATCTGGGGTGATTTTTATCAGCCGGGATTATTTTATCTCGAAAATTATGGAACATCTACTAATCCGGATTTTGATGATTCTTTGATGATTGATGATTTTCCATCAGAAGTGACTTTAGCAACCACCGGTCATAATATTGCCAGAATTGTTGATTTTGATGAAGATGGCGATGGCGATATGGTTGTTGGAGTCCTCTCTGGAGCTTATGGTATAGAATACTTAGACAATCTCTATTATTTTCAGAACAATGGCACCGCGGAAAATTGGAATTTTGAAATGGTTACATCCAGATTACTTCCGGGTTTGGATTATATTTCAGGAACACATCCGACGTTGACAACCAATTGCAATTCGAATGTAGTAGAAATGTGGATCGGAACAGATAGAGATAGTTCGAATTCAAATTGGAATGGTAGTTTATATTATTTCTATAATCAAGGGTCATCAGCTGAAATAGAATTTATTAGTGATGGATCGAAATGGTTTTTCAATTTAGGCAACAATCTTGCTCCGGTATTTTTTAATCTTAATAATGATGGTGGTGATGAATTGTTTATTGGTGAGTTCAATGGAAAACTGTACAAAATAAACCAATACCAGAATACTCCATATTTTTGTATTTTTGGAGATCCGGAATTAGATTTCCTTAATATTGATTTGAGTGGTCGTGCGACACCATCCTTTGGCGACATTGATCAAGATGGGGACGATGACCTTGTTATTGGGGATAAGAACGGTATGGTTCATGTTTATTGGAACCAGGGCACTGCCGATTCTGCTGTTTTTGACTCTATTTCTTATGTGTCTATTGATATTGGTGATAATGCATCGCCCTGTGTATTAGAAAACGGACACATCCTAGTCGGAAATAAGATAGGTGAGCTGTATGAGATTGTTTATCTAGACAGCGAAGAATTGATTGCTGAATTGAGAATAGATATTCCTTATATTGGTATTAACCTGGCACCGGCAGCCTTTTACAAAGAAGGCCAAAGTGAACCGGACTTGATTTTCGGTACCCATGCTGGAGGGCTTCAATATTACCGGTTTGATTCGACGAATGTTCAGATAAGGGATGATATCATTCCATCTACGTTTATCTTAAGTAATCCTTATCCAAATCCTTTCAATAATCACTTCTCGTTTTCGATTACAATGGATAAAAAGCAATTTGTTGAAATCACTATAATTAATCTATTAGGTCAAAATGTTCAGGCTGTTTTCGAAGGTTTTATATCGGCAGGAATAAAAAATATGAATTTTAATACACATCTTCCATCCGGGATTTATTTTCTCCGTGCTGAAACAAATTCACAATCCAAAATGCGTAAAATACTATTAATAAAATGAATGTTTTCACGTTCATATTTCAATGTCGAGAAATGTAATTGAATTGAAAGTAAATAACGTATGAATGCATTTACATTATATCCGAACCCGTTTAATAAGGTGACAGAGATACAGTTTGATATTCCATTTTCATTTGGAACCAATTTGTCATTCCTGCATACAATTTCAGCAAATGAATTCAACAATTAAAATTGGAGTATTTACCTTGAAACGATATTTAATAACATTCACAATTTTATTTTCACTTGGCTGGGGACAAAATTCAGTCGTTTCTCAATTCAGCAATACCTTTGCTGATGTTGCAGAGGAGGTTAATCCGTCAGTGGTTACGATCTTGGCAAACAAAAAAGTAAAGCAAGAACGATTTCATAAGGGAAATCCATTTGAAGAATTTTTCCCTCATGAATTCTTTGATCAGGAATTTCAAACTCGTGCATTAGGGTCCGGCGTCATCGTCGATAAAGATAATGGCTATATTCTAACAAATAATCATGTCGTGGAAAATATGGATGAGATTACCGTTAAACTCATTGATAAGAGGGAATATGATGCTGAAATAGTTGGATCTGATCCTAAATCAGATTTAGCAATTATTAAAATTCAAACAAACGATTTGCATGCAATTAAGTTGGGTGATTCGGATATGTTGCGTGTGGGCGAATGGGTGTTGGCCATCGGCAGTCCATTTAATGAAAATTTAAGCCATACGGTTACGGCAGGAATTGTCAGTGCCTTAGGTCGCAGTCATATAATTTCTAATGATAATTATGAAGATTTTATTCAAACAGATGCCGCCATCAATCCTGGAAACAGTGGTGGAGCGTTGGTGAACTTAAACGGAGAATTGATAGGGATTAATGCAGCCATCGCCACCGGAGGATTTGAACGATCGAATCGAGGAGTTGGTTTTGCGATACCAATCAATATGGTTAAAAAGGTTATGAATGATTTGATCAATGAGGGCCGTGTGATTCGTTCTTGGCTCGGAGTGTATATACAAGATCTAGACGATGCCACCGCCAGAGCTCTAGATCTGAATACTAGAGATGGTGCACTGATTGGAGATGTGGTAAGAAACAGTCCTGCTGAAAAAGCCGGAATTAAAATCGGTGACATTATTACCACTTTTGATAGCAAGAATATTACAGGATCTTCACGTTTAAAAAATGTTGTTTCCAGCTCTATTCCCGATAAACGCTATACTGTTGAGTTAATTCGTGATGGCAAAAAGAAAAAATATTATATCACATTGGAGGAACTCCCGGAAAACCCACGTGCGCTTACTAAAGTGGATAAAGAATATGAATCCGATTTAGGCTTCAGAGTTGAAGATGTTAATTCACGCATTAGGAGAGAGTTTAATCTTGAAAGAGATATTGAGGGAGTGGTCGTTTCTGAAATCGACAGAAGAAGTAAAGCCTATTCTACCGGATTAAGACCGGGTGATGTTATTATGCGTGTTGGACGTAAAGATGTGGAAAATATTGATGCATTTTATAATTTACTCGATGAAGAAACCAGAGGGAACACTGTTTTATTCCTTGTAAAAAGAGGAGATGTGTCTCGTTTTTTGACCTTGGAGATGTAAAATATTTCTTTATACGATTATCAAATTTTCGCGAAACGTTGCTATGACTCCTTTTCGAAAGCCTGTAATTGCCATGTTATGTTGCTAGCGATAATATGAAAATAATATTTCCCCGGTTCTACTTTCACGGTAGCCTCCTGTTTACTTTTATCATTCCCAATTAGAATTGGGAGCCCACCGTGAGTAGCTATGGATTTTCCTTGTTCTATGAGATACAGAACGAAATCGCTATCCGGAGTCTGATTTTTATACGTGCAAACAATTTTTAAAAGTGGTGAATTTATTTGGAATGGCGTGGAACTCCAATCTCCACTTCCCTTGATAATCTGTAAATTTGATGAGGTAAATTTCCGTGGTTCCAATTGTATGGGATTTATTTTATCCTGCCGTTTTTTTAATATATCACAAGCCCCAAGAAAGAAGGTGAATGTTAGTATCAGAATAATGTTTTGTTTCATTGAATCTCCGATTAAAATGATATATTTGCAGGCAGAACTTACTAATTTCAGAAAATATTATAATGGATTCTATTAATTATCCGATAGCTGGATATATTAGATGTATCCACAGCGAAAAGAAATGCGGAATCTGTCAACCTATGTTGATGGTAAGGATTTCATTCTTTGAAAGGTTATTACCTAAAAACTCTGAATTCATCCCTAATAGGTATTATTTCAAACGTATCTGGAATGTTTTCAGGAATATAATCTGATACAAAGCGTAGTTCATCTCCCAATATCCAAATGTTTTTTCCCCGCTTAATAGTTGTTTCAACAAGATTCTTCGTTCCGGATTTATTGATGAAAAAATGTTCACCGATTAAATCTGACCCAACAATAGCATGTGTAATCTTAGTGAATTGTGATTGGTAACCAGTATCTGGTAAAGCACATGAATCAATTCCATTATCTTTGAGGAGTCTTGCCAATTCTTTTCCTTCAAATTCCGGCGCTGATTCCAAACAATAAACAATATTCATTTTCTCTTTATTATTGATGATCAATTCTCTGACATAACTGGAATGGGAAATAGTAATCGCTCGACACTCATTTGGTAATTGGCTTTCTGCATTTTTGATTACTTGCTTGAATGAAGTATTCAGACGGTTATTAAGATCTGCCAGTATATGATGAATTTCCCCTGCGGTTTTCTTTGTATTAATCTGCTGCCATAGGTTTACAAACAAACCCATAACAGGAAATCGATCTTTTAATTTTTCAATGCCATACTTGATGGTGCCAAGATCGTTTTCAGACAAAAACAATATTAGAGCATCTTTAAAAATAGAGGTTGCTCCTTGAACGTTATCATTGAGTAAATTTTTAAGTGAAGCCATGACTAAAAATACCTCACTACTGTGACAAGAAAAAGGAAGTGTTTTAGTGTTATCGTGTTAATGTGTTTGAGATTATTTCTTGTCGCCTCCTCAGAGGTACGCAGGTTTTTCAATCCACTATTATTACATCATGATTAATTGTATCCATTCATGATTCGGAGTAATTTCCGCACCCAAATTTTGATTGACAATGATAGAAAAAGTAAATCCAAAAGTTGACTTTGTAAAACAAGAACACGATATCCTCGAGTTCTGGGAAAAGAACGATATTTTTCAAAAACGTGTCGCTGCAAATAAAGGCAAACCGAAGTGGTCATTTATCGATGGGCCAATCACAGCAAATAATCCCATGGGCGTCCACCATGCCTGGGGTAGAACGCTAAAAGATATATACAACCGATATAAGGCCATGACCGGCCACGAGCTGCGTTATCAAAATGGGTTTGATTGCCAGGGTCTTTGGGTTGAGATTGAAGTGGAGAAGGAACTTGGTTTTAAATCAAAGCGAGATGTGGAAGAATTTGGAATTGAGAAATTTGTAAATCTCTGTAAAGAAAGGGTGGAAAAATATTCAGGTGTTCAGACTGAGCAGTCAAAACGGCTTGGTTATTGGATGGATTGGGAAAATTCATACTTTACTATGTCCGAGGAAAATAATTATACCATCTGGACATTTTTAAAAAAGCTGTTCAACGAAGGAAAAGTGTATCGAGGGAATGACGTTGTTCCGTGGAGTGGCCGGTCCGGAACGTCCTATTCACAAATGGAAATTGTTGAAGGGCGGAAGCTTGTAGCGCATAAATCAGTTTTTATCCGATTTCCAATCAAAAGCAGGGAAAATGAATATTTACTTATTTGGACAACAACACCCTGGACGTTAACATCGAATGTTGTCGTCGGTGTGAATGTAAACCTTGATTATGTTAAACTTAAAGCCGCTGACGGGTCTGTTTATTATTTTGTAAAAGAAAATCTTGAATACCAGCGTCTGGAGAAACAATTTAAAGATAAGAAACAATGGGTAGACGGAGTTCCTAAACTGAAGACGATTGCTCAAATTTTCAAGGAACACGGTGGATATGAAGAATTGGGGACTATCAAAGGATCTGAAATGGTAGGCTGGGAATATGAAGGACCATTTGATGAGATGGATGCCCAAAACGAACCAGGTGGTTTCCCGTTTATCAATGATGAATTAAAGGAAAAGAACGCTTCTGCTGTCAGTCAACATCGTGTGATTGATCCCGGTAAAGACAGTATTGGAAATGATATCGTTGTTGCCGGTGAAGGAACAGGTATTGTTCACATGGCTCCAGGCTGCGGAGATATAGACCATAAAGTTGGAAAAAAGCTAGGATTGGTTAATATTGCACCGCTTGATGGTGAATCAAAGTTCATCGAGAAATTTGGTTGGCTAGAAGGCCAAACAGCCACGAAACCGGAAACGACCCAAGCTATTATTGATGACTTGAAGAATCGTGGGTTCCTCGTTTATGTTGAAGATTATCCTCACATTTATCCCCATTGTTGGCGGTCTGGTGATGAACTCGTTTTCCGCTTGGTGGATGAATGGTATATCAATATGGACTGGCGCGATAAAATCAAGAAAATTGTTGACGACATTGAATGGATCCCGGAATGGGGTCAGGATCGCGAACATGAATGGCTCGATAATATGAGCGACTGGATGATCTCCAAAAAGCGTTTTTGGGGATTAGCATTGCCTATTTGGACCTTTGAAGATGGATCGTTTTTTGTAGTTGGATCCCGTGAAGAATTAAAGGAACTGGCTGTAGAAGGGTGGGATGAATTTGAGGGTCATACTCCCCATCGTCCATGGATTGACAAAGTAAAAATCAAACATCCGAAAACCGGTTTGATCGGAGAACGTATTAAGGATGTGGGTAATCCCTGGCTGGATGCAGGTATTGTTCCTTTTTCTACTATGGGATATACAACAGATAATAATTACTGGAAAGAATGGTTTCCAGGCGATTTTATAACCGAATGTTTTCCAGGCCAATTCAGAAACTGGTTTTATTCATTACTTGCAATGTCTGCTTGTCTTGAGGAAACTGCACCTTTTAAAACAGTATTAGGTCATGCTCTTGTGAAAGACGAAACCGGTCGGGACATGCATAAATCCTGGGGGAATGCTATCTGGTTTGATGATGCTGCTGAAAAAATGGGTGTGGATGTTATGCGCTGGATGTATGCTTCACAGAATGTGGAACACAATTTATTATTTGGTTACGAACATGCCGATGAAGTCCGAAAAAAATTGATTCAGCTTTGGAATTCATATTCATTTTTTGCTACGTATGCGAATGTAGATGGATTCTCGCCTTCTAAAACATCATATAATACAAATGATCAGACCATTTTGGATAAATGGATTATTTCTAAAATGCATGGTATGATCGGTGAGGCTAAAGTAGCATATGAATCATTCAGAGTAGACAAGTTCATGAAATCTTTTAATAAATTTTTAGATGATTTATCCAACTGGTACATTCGCAGGAACAGACGGCGTTTTTGGAAAACGGAAGACGATAGTGATAAACTGGTGGCGTACCATACGCTTTACGAAGTACTGTTTACTACCATCAGAGTTTTAGCGCCCAGTTTACCATTTGTTACGGAAAACATTTATCAGAATCTGGTGAGGAATTCAGTAGATAATGTTCCGGAAAGTGTCCATTTGTGCGACTTTCCAAATGTCGATGATTCAAAAATCGATCTTACTTTAATGGAGCAAGTTGACGCAATGCGGAAGATTGTTGAACTCGCTCGATCCGCCAGAAATAAAGCCAATCTCAAAATTCGTCAACCGTTGGCAAAATTAGTGTATTTTACGGAAAACGATAGCATTGAAGCATTTATTCAAGAAAATAAAAAGGTGATTCTGGAAGAACTCAATGTGAAGCAGTTGGAAAAAACAACTTCAGCAATGACTCTGATAAGATACAATGTGAAACCAAATCTTCCATTTTTGGGTCAACAATACGGACAACGTTTGAATGATATTCGAAATTCCATCAGCGCTACGGATGTAAATGAAATTGTCCTGTCCCTAAAGTCACAAAAGTCAGTTAAAATCACAATTGAAGATGAAACACTGGTCCTCGAAAAAGATGCGTTTGTTGTAGAAACGGAATCTGCAGATGGTTACACTACAGAAATGGATGGTGGAGTGATTGTTGGCCTAACAACTGAATTGGATGAAGAATTACTTCGGGAAGGAATGGTGCGTGATCTCATTCGCCACGTGCAAATTATGCGAAAAAATGCTAATTTCGCGGTTGAAGATCGCATTATTATTCATGGTTTACTCCATAGTCCTGTAGGCAATGCGGTGAAAGAATTTGAAGAATTCTTTTGTAATGAGACATTGGCGGTAGAATTAACTGGTTCAAATAAAAAAGGTGAATACGAATCTACTGTAAATATACAAGGACAAGAATTAACAATAAGTATTGAGCGAAAGAATACGTAGAAAGGAAAAATTGTGGCTAAAAAATATACTAAAGTAAAACTAAACAAATTTCGTAAATCCATTTTAACTAAAATGGATGAAGTCACTAGAGATATGGAAGAACTCAAGGAAGGTCTCTTAGATAAAGGAAACCCAAAAGCTGGTCTGTCTCAAGATTCTGTGTACAGCGTTCATATGGCTGATGCAGGTTCTGATTCCTTTGAAAAGGAAAAGAATTATATGCTCATGAGCCGTGAAAGTGATTATTATCATAATCTTTCATTGGCATTGGAACGTATTGATAAAGAAGAGTTTGGTGTTTGTAATATTTGCGGTGAACTAATTGCCGAAGAACGAATGATCGAAGTTCCAAATGCGACTAAATGTGTAGAGTGTAAAACAAAAGATAAACTCAACTTAACATGAAAATTCTGCAGGTGAGCGTGATTGTCGTGATCCTGGACCAAATTACAAAAGCACTAATACGCTCATACCTTTCTCTCTATGATTCTATTCCGGTTATACCGAATTTTTTTCATATAACCTTTGTAACAAATGATGGAATGGCTTTTGGTTTAAATTTCCCGGGAGGTATTTATGTGTTTTCTACATTATCAATTTTGCTGACGATTTTCCTCTTTTGGTATCTGTGGCAGGAAAAGGAAAACCATTTAATGATGAGACTTTCACTATCCATGATTTTGGGTGGGGCGGTTGGAAATTTAATTGATAGAATCTTGTTTGGTGAAGTAGTGGATTTTTTTGATTTTATGATTGGTGATTTTCATTGGTACATTTTTAATGTGGCCGATTCCTCTGTAACGGTTGGGATGTCCATTTTTCTATATTTTTCATTTTTTATTCAACCAAAACTCCAGGCAGAAACAGCTTCTTGAATATTAAAAAACTGGTGTATTCAAACGATGATCACCAGCGTCTGGATCACTATTTAGTAACCATTTTTGCTGATTCCTCACGATCTCGAATTCAGAGGATGATTAAAAATATAAATATATTGGTTAATGACTCTGGTGTAAAAACAGGTTATCAGCTTCAAAACGGCGATGTTATTACTATTAAACAGATGGCTGATGAAGCAGACATACCAGAAATTCTACCTGAAAATATTCCTTTAGAAATTGTGCATGAAGATGAGTCGATCCTTGTCGTAAATAAACCATCCGGGTTGATTGTTCACCCGGGAACCGGCCAATCTTCTGGAACATTAGTGCATGGATTGAAATATCATTATAATGAATTATCGACAGTCAACGGACCTTTAAGACCGGGAATTGTACACCGATTAGATCAGGAGACATCAGGTATCATTGTAACAGCAAAAACCAATAATGCTCATCGTATCATCGCAGATCAATTTCAAAATAGATTAGTATCAAAAACATACGTTGGTTTGACTTGGGGGGAGTGGAAAGAGGATGAAGGAATAATCAATGCTGCCATCAGGCGTAACAGAAAAGATCCGACATCTTATCACGTTGATGCAGGTGGAAAAAGCGCGGAAACACATTATAAAGTTTTAAATTATTTTCGTTATATGAGTTTTTTGGAATTCTATCCAAAAACAGGTCGCACCCATCAAATAAGAGTCCATTGTCAACATGTTCACCACCCAATCGTGCACGATATGAAATACAAAGGAGGGTTTAATAGAATAAAAGGATTCTTACCCGAAGTGCAGAAGGATCTTAAAAAAATAGTAAAACAATTAGGACGCCATGCATTGCATGCAAAAGAAATAAGTTTTAGTCATCCTGAAACAGGAAAAATTGTTAAGTTTGAAACGGAGCTACCTGCCGATATGCAAGCACTGTTAGATCATTTAACTCAGCATTATGGCTAAATCGGATATTTACATAACCGACTTTAAAAACTACATTGAAAAAGAAAAGGGATATTCTGTCCATACACTCAAATCCTATAACCATGATCTTGATCGCTTTTATTCATTTATTACTTCATACGTCGGTAAATCTATTTGGTCATTTAAGGATATAGATAAACAAACCATTCGTCATTTTTTAGGCAGAGAGTTTGAAGAAGGCTTTGCCAGTAAAACAGTTGCGCGAAGATTGGCCACAATTAAGTCTTTTTTTAAATACCTTTTATCCAATAATATTATAGATGTGAATCCGGCTACAGAAGTCCGAACACCGAAGACGCCAAAATCATTACCTGTTTTCATTAATGAAAAAATGATTGATGAACTGATGAATTTTCCTGATATGACTACAATCACTGGAGTTCGCGACAAAGCAATTTTAGAATTATTTTACAGCACTGGAATGCGTTTAAGTGAACTCGTACAACTGAATTTTAGTAATTTTCAGTTTGAACAACAGCTAGTGCGAGTTTTAGGAAAAGGAAAGAAAGAAAGATTGATTCCTTTTGGTAATCGTGCCAAAATTTCACTAGAATATTACTGGCAAAAACGAGGAATTAGTCAACGAACTGCAGAAAGAGCAGAACCATGTTTTGTAAATGCTAAAAATAAACGTATTTCGATTAGAACAGTCCAGAGAAGGGTGAAAATGTATATTCAGCACGTAGCAGAAGGATCATCGCTCGGACCCCATACCTTACGACATTCATTCGCAACTCATATGCTTGAGCGGGGGGCAGACATCAGAGCACTGAAAGATTTGCTAGGACATAGCAGTTTATCTTCCACCCAGATATATACGCATATTCAACCGGAAAAAATGAAAGAGATTCATAAGCAAGCTCATCCGCATGGTGATTAAATCGAGGAGAAAACATGACTACAGTAGGTAAAGAACTAGGATTAGATAAAATTGGCTTAACAGATGTTGAGAGAATCATAAGAAACTTACCAGTAGAAAGTATCATAGAAGATATCATTTTGCATAAAGAAGGTAAAATGGGGATGAATGGTGCGATTATGGTTGATACAGGACGATATACCGGTCGATCTCCTAAAGATAAATATTTTGTAGATGAAGATTCGTCTAATAATAATCTTTGGTGGGGACCTGTGAATGTTAAAGTGGAAGAATCAATTTTTGATGATTTATATACTCAAGTAGTGGATTATTATAATCACGCAGATGATTCAAATACATATGTTTTTGATGGTTTTGCTGGCGCAGATCCCAAATACAGATTAAATGTGAGAATGATTGCTAAAAAAGCCTGGCAGACACATTTTGCTCACAATATGTTTATTTGTCCGGAGGAAGGTGAATTAGATGGATTTGAACCTGATTTTACTATTATTAACGCGTCGGATGTTTATAATCAGAGGTTTGTTGAATATGGAATGAATTCAAAAACATTCATCATTTTTCACTTAGGTAAGCGTATAGCAATCATTGGTGGTACTGAATATGGTGGTGAGATGAAAAAAGGTATTTTTTCTGTAATGAATTATTATTTACCCTTGAAGGGTGTCCTCGCAATGCATTGTTCTGCAAATGTGGATAAAAATGGTGAAAATCCTGCTATCTTTTTTGGTTTAAGCGGAACGGGAAAAACCACTTTAAGCACCGATTCGGAAAGACCCTTGATCGGAGATGACGAACACGGTTGGTCAGATGATGGCATTTTTAATTTTGAAGGCGGTTGTTATGCAAAAGTAATCGATCTTAATCCGGAACATGAGCCGGATATCTATCGTGCAATACGCCACGGTGCGTTACTGGAAAATGTCGTTTATGATGAACGAACAAGAATAGTGGATTTTTCTGATAAGTCAAAAACAGAAAATACGCGCGTTTCTTATCCATTGGATTACATTGACAATTCTATTGTTGGCCAGGGAAAACCGGCCATGTCTGGGCATCCGAAGACAATTATCTTTTTGACTTGTGATGCTTATGGTGTTCTTCCACCTGTTTCTAAATTATCTCCGGAACAAGCCATGTATCATTTTATCAGTGGTTACACTGCAAAAGTTGCCGGCACTGAAAGAGGTATCACAGAACCGGTGGCAACATTTTCACCCTGTTTTGGTGGTCCTTTTTTAACGTTGCATCCCTTAAAATATGCAGAATTACTCAGTGAGAAAATGAATAAATACAATGTACCCTGTTTTCTGGTAAACACAGGCTGGGTCGGTGCCAGCGCCAGCTCTGGAGCGAAACGAATAAGCCTTCCTATCACAAGAAAAATTATCCATAAAATTCTGGATGGCAGCATTGAATCAGAGGAATTAGTAAAAGATCAATATTTTGGTGTACAGATACCAAAACAATTGAATGGAATAGGAGAAGATACACTTCTGCCAACGAATGCCTGGAAAAACATAAATGAGTATCATCAAACAGCAAAAAATCTTGTTGAAAAATTTCAGAATAACTTTGCTCAATACGAAGTTGATGATCCGGCTATTCTAAATGCAGGACCGAAAAATTAAACAGAAAAACCGAAAGGAGATCTCATGGTAGTTGAGTTTACAGCACGCCATTTTCATGCCCCGGAGAACTTAAAAAGTTATGCTGAAACAGAAGTGCAGCGAATTCATAAGGTGTTTGATCGAATCACCCAGTGCCAAATTATTTTGCTACATGAAAATAACGAATACACAACAGAATTGAATCTTTCAATTCCTTCTCATAAACTTCATGTAAAAGAAACAACAGATAATGTAACAAAATCCATTGACCGTGCAGTAGACAAAATGGTTTCAAGAGTCAAAAAGGTGAAACAGAAGTTGAATGTACATTAATAATCACATTATTTAATTTATTCAAACAAGAGAAGTTTGGAAGGCATTTACTAGGAAGGGTAAATTTTGCCTTTAATTCAATAGGTTGTATAACATTATGAGCAAATATCATTTTACATCTGAATCCGTAACGGAAGGCCATCCGGACAAAGTTTGCGACGCTATTTCCGATGCCATTTTAGATGATTTATTATCAAAGGATCCTGATTCACGTGTTGCCTGCGAAACACTAGCGACCACAGGATTGATAGTCGTTTCTGGAGAAGTGACCACAAAAGGTTTTGTTGAAGTCGAGCGAGTCGTTAAAGAGGTATTGACGGATATAGGGTACACCGATATTTCCTATGGCATGGATAATGAAGAAGTAAAAGTCATTACTAGTATTCATGCTCAAAGCCCGGAAATTTCCCAGGGGGTTGATCAAGGTAAGGGATTATTTGAAGAACAAGGTGCTGGTGATCAAGGACTTATGTTTGGCTATGCTTGCAAAGAGACACCTGAGTTAATGCCCCTACCAATCCATTTATCCCATCGTTTGACAGAGCGTTTGGCCAAACTCCGTAAGAATGGTACGATGCCATGGCTCCGCCCGGATGGGAAATCCCAAGTGAGTGTTGAATACAATTATTCAGGACCTCTTGGTGTATCAAAAGTAGTTATTGCTACACAGCATAAAGATATGTTGTCAGAATATGGGTCGGAAACGAATGAACATGCTTTTGTTGAATCAGAAGTAATAAATAATATAATTAAAACCGTTTTGGAAGAAAACGAAATGAAATATACTAACGATTTTATCGTCAATGGCACAGGGCGTTTTGTTTATGGCGGCCCTGCAGCCGATACCGGTTTAACTGGACGGAAAATTATTGTGGATACATACGGAGGATATGCACCTCACGGCGGAGGGGCATTTTCCGGAAAAGATCCTTCTAAAGTAGATCGTTCAGCCACGTATATGGCCAGATACATTGCCAAGAATATTGTAGCAGCCGAACTGGCTGAAAAATGTGAGACACAATTTTCATACAGTATTGGTGTAGCTGAACCGACGTCATTTTATATCAAAACGTTCGGTACCGGTAAAATGGATGACGATGTATTGACAAAAAAAGTTCGAGAAATTTTTCCATTAAAACCCGGTGCAATTATTAACCATTTAGACTTGAAGAAACCAAGATACCGAAAAACTGCAGCCTATGGCCATTTTGGACGTGAAGATGAAGCGTTCACATGGGAAAAAACAGATATGATAGATGAATTACATAACATTATTTAATAGAGACCTTTGCGCTAGAGGTTATGCAAAGGTCTCTAAAAATGAATTGGAGCATTCGTGAGTAACACTATTTATGAAAAATTACCCTATAAAGTAGCTGACATTGATTTGGCAGAAGCTGGGTATAAAGCGATTTCTGTATCAGAAAAAGAAATGCCCGGGTTGATGTCTTCCAAAGAAAAATATGGTTCGGAAAAGCCCCTTGCCGGATTGAAATTAACCGGTTCTCTCCACATGACCATCGAAACAGCGATTTTGATCAAAACATTACGAGAACTGGGTGCCGATATTCGTTGGGCATCCTGCAATATTTTTTCTACTCAAGACCACGCCGCTGCCGCTATTGCTGATAGTGGTGTTCCCGTGTATGCCTGGAAAGGGGAGACACTGAAAGAATACTGGTGGTGCACGATGCAGGCTCTTACGTTTCCAGATGAGAGTGGTCCAAATTTAATTGTGGATGATGGTGGAGATGCCACGTTACTTATCCACAAGGGCTATGAATTCGAAAATTATGTAGCTGAACATGGTGATGCTCCACCTATTGAAACAGATGTTGAAGAAGAAATCGTTATTGAAAAACTTCTCCGAGACGTATTAGAAAAAGACAATCGACACTGGCATAAAATAGCAGAAAATATCATCGGTGTTTCAGAAGAAACAACAACCGGAGTACATCGGTTAGAACAAATGGAAAAGGACGGAACCCTGTTGTTCCCAGCTTATAATGTAAATGATTCTGTGACAAAATCAAAATTTGATAATATTTACGGTTGCAGGGAGTCGCTGGCTGATGGAATCAAGCGTGCCACGGATGTTATGATTTCAGGTAAAGTTGTTTTGGTCTGTGGTTATGGTGATGTGGGTAAAGGCTGCGCTCAGTCTATGCGGGGGTTTGGTGCTCGTGTTCTAATCACAGAGGTGGATCCCATATGTGCATTACAGGCTGCCATGGAAGGTTATGAAGTAAAAACCATTGAGCAAGCATTGCCGGAAGCAAATATTTACGTGACGGCTACTGGTAATAAAGATATTATTACCTTTGAGCATATGAAAAAAATGAAGGATCAATCTATTGTGTGTAATATTGGTCATTTTGATAATGAAATACAAATGAGTGCATTGAACAATGATCCGTCAGTTCAGAAAGAAAATATCAAACCGCAGGTTGACCGTTATACCTTTGAAGATGGTCACCAGATTTTTCTACTGTCTGAGGGTAGGTTAGTGAATTTGGGATGTGCCACCGGACATCCGAGTTTTGTCATGTCAAATTCCTTTACAAACCAGGTTCTGGCTCAGTTAGCTCTCGCAAAAGATAAACCACAAATAGGTGTTTATTTGTTGCCAAAAATACTGGATGAAGAAGTAGCACATTTGCATTTAGGTCAACTAGGAGTCACATTAACAAAATTAACAGATGATCAGGCAGATTATATTGGTGTAGGTAAAAATGGTCCATTTAAAAAGGATGAATATCGCTATTAATCTTATATTTAAAATTTTAATGGTAAAAAATCCACATTAAAAAATGTGGATTTTTTTATGGTTTGATAGCTAAAAATGAATGAATTTCCCATTCATTAATGATTAATGTTCGGTATCCGAGGTCTATGATAAACCATCTAAAGAGAAATATTAATAAAATCAGCATTCCTGCATTGCTGCTGTTCGTCTATGCATGTGATTTTGATAGTCCTTCTGATTTTGAAATACCCACATGGTATATCGATCTGAAATTTCCTCTGGTTCAGGAAAGATATAGACTGGATGGAATTGTCGATAATGAGCAGATTTTCCCAACATCCGATTCATTAGGTATGCAGATCGTTTTTGAAGATACTCTTCCCAATACGTCTATCGATGCATCATATTTGGAAGTCAATGTAGGAGCTGAAATTGAATATGAAGGAACGCCCACCACTTCGCCGAACCTCACTGTTCTCATTGATACAGTCATTAATGTTACTATTCCGTTTGCTCCGGGTGGTTTAGTTGATATTTCAGGACAAGCATTTTCTGTACCTACCGGGAGTGATAAACAAATTTTAGCGTCCACTTGGAATGATATCGTTACAGCGTTTGACACAACATTTCCAGCTATTCAAATTGATCTACCAACTATCAACGAAAGCGAATTGCCGGATTTCATCACGGAAGTGTCCGGTGTGATGATCCAAGCTGACGATATAAGTGACAGCAGCTTTTTCTATTCGGCTCTTACAAATAATGGAATGCTAACTGATGTGACTGGTACACGATTTTCTATGTTTACCGGTTCAAGTATTGCTCCTGATACATTGGCAGATCACCAGCAAAACACAGTAATTAAAGATGAGATATTTACTAGGAGGACATTGATTGGTGATCAACAGTTAAAACAATCTATTCGAATGTTGTTTGATTTTGATGTGGTGACACATACCAATAACACAGATACTTTAACAGTGAATGCTGGTGACTCTGTTCAAGTAAATCTTTCCATCAGGATTCGGATTGCCGGGGTGGATGAAGCAGTAGTGGAAATTGCTGAATATGATATGCCCATCGAATTGGATCCGGTTACATTTCCATCAGACATCGAAATTTATTCAGGTATTTTTAAGACAGGAACTGGTTTTGATATCAATGAAATAGTGATATCTAATTTGAAGAGTACGTATCCATTTTATATGGATTTTATCATGAACTTCCGGAATTTCGTGCCACCAGCCGGTAGTGATTCAGTCAAAATAGATACAGCATTGTTCAGAGATTATTCCACATACAATAAGACATTTTTTATCGATGGGTATACATTTTCAAACCCAGCAGGTTCGGACAGCGCATTGTCAGAATTGGTTATCGATTTAACAGCCAGGTTGCGGGAACAAACTGCATTGATACCGCTTGATGGATCTGAATTGGGAAATATGACGATTAATGTAACTGTGGACGAATTGCACTTTGAGTCATTAGAAGCAAATATTATTCAATCATTTCCACCCTCCACGCAAAATATCGCTGGAATGCCATCTGGATTTTCCGGAATGGCATTTACTGGAGTGCAATTTGAATTTGATATGCTCAACTCTATTGATCTTCCTGTCCAGTTGGATGTGGATATGATCGGGTACAATACACTGGGTGATTCTTCCATTGTTGAAGTAAGAGCGACGATTGCAAAACCGAGTACTTATGGATCTGACAGCACGCGGACAATCATTCGCTTGAGCAAAATTGGTACCACTGTTTTGAGTTATGCTACAGTTAATGCGACAACATGGACAGACAGTGTTACAACACTCCCTTCTGCGGGAACATCAACCATTGTTGATTTACTTTCCTTTAATCCGGCTATAATGATTGTACGTTCCGCTGCCAGAATTGATGGACGCGGTACCATTGTCGGAGGAGCAAAAATTGGTGGTAGATATCGAATGATAGCGCCGTTTGAGGTGATTATGGATCCCATGACATTTATTTCTGTAACAGAAACACCCATTAAAGAATTTGCCCATGATATGCGCAATAAGATTCGCTCCTCACTTGTGTTTGCCCAAGTGATTTCAACAATTACAAACAGCATTCCCATTTCAGGAGAAATTTCTATTCTACTGTCGAATAAAACATTATTTCCATTAGATACCACACAGGAAATGTTAAGTATTTTTAGAGATTCATTGGCTGCACAGGATCCATCCTGGTCGGTGACAGACAGTATTTACGTATTGAACAAATGTTCACAATTGAACCCCGATACCTCTGCGGAAAATTTATATATTTTTAGTGTTATGACCGATTTTGAAGATTGCATCGATGGTGTTGTGTATTTAGTGAAATTTAACCCATTTGGCAAAGATACGATCATTTCTTATGTAGACACTTTGCTGAAAGTCATTCTCCCTGAACCGGCTGAATATTACAGCGATACATCCACCGTCGGTCATCCTGGTCAGGTAGCGACTCCGGGAGTGATATCGTATGCCAGTGAGATTGATACCAATAGACTTTTCTTACTGACAGACTATGGTGAACATTATACAGCACCTCGATTTCACTTGAATGGGACTAATGGCCAATCTGTTTACTTGACTGTGAATGACTATATCGATATCAGTACATTTCTTATTTTAAGAATGAGCAACACAGGTATGTTTGAAACAGCTCCGGATGAATTGGTTATATTATATCCAAATGGTGGTGAGACGTTGAATTCAGGTAATGATTATTTTATCAAATGGAAAACATACGGGTCTGTTTCTACCGTAGATCTTCATTATTCAACTGTAACTGAACCTAGCGAAGATGATTGGTTTGAAATTGGGTCGGAGGTTGTTAATATCGATTCGATTTCGTGGATACCCGCAGTTATTTCAGACAGTGTTCGTCTTCGCATTCGTGATCCGAATTCCTTTAGTACCAAAACCGGCAAATATCAAACGGAAGATATAAGTGGCTGGTATTTTTCTGTGACTGGAGGCCGAACTGCTAAAATTGTCAGAAGTAAATACGGATATTCTAATAATCGGAAAAAGAATCAATAAATAATGGATCGTAGTAAATCCATATTAGTCTGTTTTCTCCTTATTGGATTCGTTTTCAGCCAAACGAAACGAGATCCTCGCTCAGTTGGAATGGCAGGTGCGTATTCAACCGTGGCAGATGGCATTTTTTCAGTGGGATATAATCCAGCCATGTTGGCCTATCAACAAGATAAACCATTTATGCTTCAACTTTTCGGGATAGATTTTGGAATCGTAGGTAATTGGCTATCGTTGACGAATATGAGCGCAATTAGTGGAGATACACTATTTTCCATCGGGCAAAAACCTGGAAACCCAAGCTATGATAATAAAACGCAACTGTTGAACGAGTTGAGAGACACTGGCGGCCTAACGTATTTTCAGGATCTGCATTTACCGTTACCACTGTTGAATTATTCTTCCGGTAACATGGCGCTGACCACAAACACACTGATCTTGTCGAACTACCAAATTCCGTTTGGGTTTCTGCAGCTGATGTTAGAAGGTAATGCCAATAATCCTGATATAGATATGACAATGCATTATGAGGTCATGGGTGTGACGGAATTTGGTTTTTCTTTTGCAGTACCGTATGATCCATTTGCATTTGGAGTCACGTTAAAATATTTACAAGGATTATTCTACATGGGAATAGACCCTGATTCCAGTCACGCAAACTTAGTGACCACAAATGAAGCATTATATGGTGGGGGTGTGTATTACCTAAGACAAGGAATAGGAGGATCAGGTATTGGCGTTGATATCGGTCTTGTATCCAGAGATATCAATGGTTGGCGATTTGGAGTATCCTTGATCAATGCAATTGGTTCTATTACATGGAATAGAGATAGTATGATTAAAGATATTCTAAATGGCGCGAATAATATTTATGGGGATAAAGATGATTTATTCCATTTTACCTGGGCAGGCCAGGCACTAAATGACAGTGTTGCTATCAAATATATTTATACAATAGATTCACTAAATGCCGGAACAATTGGAAATGAAGACCTGTTTTGGAATAATGATCCTGAAGATCAGATTGTGCTTGTTCCATTGGACAAAAATGGTAATCTGCCGGAATTCAAAATGGATTATCCTACAATTTTTAGATTAGGTATGTCCTATACCGGTGAAGGATACTTATTTAGTTCTGATCTTTGGACAGGATTCTCCAACAGCATGTTTTCCCATAAAGGCTGGCGATGGTCGGCCGGATTAGAAATGACAAAATTTGAGTCAGTTCCGTTACGTCTTGGTTATGCCTGGGGTGGAAGTAATTTTCAAGAGTTAGCTCTAGGATTTGGTTATCATAAAGGTCCTATAATATTTGATTTTGGTTTTGCATTTCGCAATGGAATATGGATTCATTCCATGAAAGGAATTAATCTATCTACGCAAGTAACTATTACAAGCTTTAAGAGCCGAAAAACGAAATCGAAAACGGACGAAGCGCCACCTTCTCCTTTGCCAGATGCAACTGAAGATGCGGATGAAAAAATTGGAGAATCCCAGGAAGAATCACTTCCGGACGCTGAAGAGCAGCAGTAACCCTCCTGAAATAAAAACCACATTCCCAAGCCACGCAGAATAGAACGGGTCCATTACGCCGCTAATTCCTAACGATTGCCCAAACTTGATAAACGCATAATACGAGAAAATAACCAGGAAACTGGCTCCGCCCCCGAAAGTAAGTCCGCTTTTTGGTCGAATAACTACCAGGGGGATTCCAAATAAAACCACAATTAAATTTGTAAATGCGAAGGCAACTTTAAAATGACGCTGAACTTCCCAACGGGTTGCGTCAACTCCATTTTCCTGTAAATACTGAATTCGTTTTTCCAGTTCATAATAATTCAATTCTTCAGGGTGTTTGCTTCCTTCTACTATTTCATCCGGGTGCAGGAATATTGATAATAATGTATCATTTTCAGAAATAATTATCTGGTCTTCGTCCCCATTTTCATCAAATGACCGTAATGAATAATTAGTGACGACCCATTGCTCCATGGAATCAATCCACGCCATTTCTTTTGCATCAATCCGCTGTGAAATGATACTGTCTGCAAATGTTATCACAGTGATACTTTCTGCCTTTTGGCTATACAGATGATATTTGGTTAAGGCAATGTGGTGGATCTCCT
Source organism: uncultured bacterium (assembly GCA_964538995.1). GTDB lineage: Bacteria > Fidelibacterota > Marinisomatia > Marinisomatales > TCS55 > JADFRD01. Next base: position 17,563 of record CAZIFK010000001.1, on the reverse strand, counting down.
GTTTTTGAAAGAAGATATCTTTATGTGTTTTCTTACTCCGCCGCCGGGGTTTCTTTTTCATATATTCTTTTTCAATGATTGCCCGCTCCGACATACTCCAACTGACATATTTATTATCAAATTCAAATGAAATCAAGCTGATGAAAATGCTGAAAATAATCAATGTTGCTGAAAGTCGGTAAAGACTGATTCCTGCGGATTTCATGGCTGTCCACTCATTTCGTTTTGTCATTAACCCGAAACTAAACACAGTGGCAATCATCATAGACATAGGCAGGGCAATATTGATGAAAAATGGTATACTGTAACCGTAGTATTTCAAAACGATTGGCCAGGGCATGTTATTATCAATGTATCGGTCCAGGTTTTCAATCAGATCAACGATGATGAAAACACTCAAGAATCCCATCAGTGACACAACCAGAATGGTTATAAACTGCCGCAGGAGGTAAATGTCCAGTTTTTTAATCATAAGAAGATGGAATTTACTATAATATTCAATAAAACTGGTCGTTGCAAAGACATACCTTGGCGGGTAATTTCTTTATCTTATGATTCACAAAATATCATTGATCTTGAGGAAAATAACGAATGGAACTTGATACGACGATTTGGCATGTATTTGAGAAATGGACTGCGGATTTTTCCGGATTAATGTGGGGAACACCGTTGGTGATCCTACTTGTCGGCGGTGGTTTGTATTTTACACTGTACAGCCGCTTCATTCCTTTTCGATATTTGGGACATGCTTTTCAGATTCTGCGGGGTAAATACGATGATGCGAATGATCCCGGACAGATTACCCATTTTCAGGCGTTGTCCAGCGCGTTGGCAAGTACAGTTGGGATGGGAAATATCGCTGGTGTGGCGCTTGCAATTCACACAGGCGGTCCCGGTGCCTTATTCTGGATGTGGGTTAGTGCCATAGTTGGAATGGCAACTAAATACTTTACGTGTACTCTCTCAATCATGTACCGGGGAAAAGACGATCAAGGTGAAATTCAGGGTGGACCGATGTATGTTGTGGAACAAGGACTGGGATTAAAATACAGACCGTTGGCTATTCTGTTCAGTGTAGCCGGATTGGTTGGCTGCCTTGTTCTTTTCCAAGCTAATCAATTATCTCAAATTGTAAGGGATCTTATCTATAGTCCCAACAACTTTTTCGTTGGTAATCAAATTGTCGGAGATCTGACCACTGGAATTATTGTTGCTTTCATCGTGTCGTTGGTCATTTTCGGCGGGATTCGCCGTATCGGATTAGTTGCCTCAAGAATGGTACCTTTTATGGTCGCCATTTATATATTAGCAGCCATACTCATCTTGTTCAAACATTTGGGTGATCTACCGGGTGTATTTAATTCCATAATTCAGGATGCTTTTACGGGTGATGCTGTTTTAGGAGGTTCTCTCGGAGCAATTATTGTCATTGGTATTAAACGGGCAGCTTTTTCAAACGAAGCGGGAATCGGAACGGAATCCATGGCGCACGGCGCCGCAAAAACCAAGGAACCTGTCCGGGAAGGGCTGGTTGCAATGATTGGACCGTTTATAGATACTATTGTGGTTTGTTCAATCACCGGTTTTGTCATCCTGCTCTCCGGTGTGCATTCTTCTGATGTGAATGGCGTTACTCTAACAGCCATGGCATTTGAACGGGAATTGGGTTTTCTTGGTCAGGTACTTTTGGTCATTGCGGTGTTTAGCTTCAGTCTCTCAACCATGTTTGGTTATTCTTACTATGGACGTAAATGTACAAGCTACCTTTTTGGAACGAAATGGAAACCGGTCTATAATTGGTTTTATGTGATTAGTATTATATTGGCTTCCATCGTTTCAATTGATATTGCAATTAACGTTATTGACGGGATGTTTGCGCTCATGGCTATTCCAACAATGATATCAACAATATTACTTTCAAAAAAGGTAATGAGGGAAACCCGTCGTTATTTTTCAAAAGTTGAACTATGATAGATCGAAGCGACCTGAAAACAGAGCAGCAGAATCCAGCCTCGTATAGGATTGACGAAAAGGCCATACGAGAAATACTGGAGGTGATCAATAGAGAAGATCAAACGATCGCATTAAAAGTAAGTGAAGTCATACCTGAAATCGAAAAAACCGTTCAACTGACAACCACCGCACTTCGGGAGGGGAAGAAAGTTGTTTATATCGGAGCGGGAACCAGTGGCCGCCTAGGTGTTCTGGATGCCTCTGAAATGCCACCTACTTTTTCTGTACCGTCTGACTGGTTCAATGGTATCATCGCCGGGGGAGACGATGCATTACGCAAGTCTATTGAAGGAGCGGAAGATAAACCTGAAAATGCGGTTAAAGATTTACAAAATTTTGGTTTAGAAAAAGGTGACGTGATCATCGGTATTAGCACTAGTGGTGGTGCTGCATATGTCGGTTCGGCAATTGAATTCGGAAAATCCTGTGGAGCAAAAACGGTTTACCTGATCTGCAACCCAGAGCCGTTTATTAATGTCAAAACGGATGTGATCATCAAAGTAGATACGGGGTCGGAAGTCATTACCGGGTCCACACGTATGAAGGCTGGAACTGCCACGAAACTTGTATTGAATATGATTTCTACAACAACGATGATTCAGTTGGGCAAAGTCTACGGCAACCTTATGGTTGACCTCATGACAGTGAATGATAAACTTGTGGATCGGGGGTCTCGAATTATCAGTCAATTAACTGGACTGGAACATGGAAAAGCCCGGAATGCTCTGATTACAGCAGAAAATTCAGTGAAAAATGCGGTGGTAATGGTAATTAAGCAATGCACCTTGGAAGAATCGGAAATACTGCTTAAGAATGCAGGTGGATCGTTGCGAAGCATTCTTGAAAATCAGGCATAAGAATGACCTCAAAACCTTCACTTGAAAACCTCGTTGAAAGCGGCGTAATAGAAGTAGAATCTCTCCATCCCGGTGGCATGATAACCACACATGAATTGGCAGAATTGTGCCATGTAGATAAAAATACCAAGTTATTGGATGTGGCATCAGGGACAGGGGAAAGCGCCTGTTACCTGGCAGAGGAATTCAAAAGCAGCATCATTGGAATTGATGCATCTGAAATTATGGTGGCTCGTGCCAAGGAGAAGACAATACAACGGAAACTGACTATAGATTTTTCTGTGGGGGATGCCCATAACCTGCCTTTTGATGATCATTCATTTGATGTTGTCATTTCTGAGTGTACTACATGTGTATTGGATAAACAACGTGCGATAACAGAAATGGTGCGCGTTGTCAAGACCGGAGGATATGTTGGTATTCATGATATTTGTTGGAGAAATGATACACCGGAAAAAATGAAAACAAAGCTCGCGGAAATAGAGAGCGAGCGACCGGAAACATTGGAGGGATGGGTTCATCTGTTTCAACAGGCTGGACTGGAAAACTGCAATGGTATAGACCGTTCGGAATTAATCCCAGCTTGGATGAGAGAATCCAAGAAAAACTTAGGGGTAAAGGGCCAGTGGAAAATTGTCCAAACCGTTTTTAATTCTTGGGGACTAAAAGGGCTCTGGACCGTTTTTCAGTCCGAGCGTATCTTTGCCAGCAGGCATACGGGGTATGGAATAATTGTTGGGCAAAAGCCAATTGTATAGAATCTAAAATGAAAGGTAGAAAAAAATGAAACAAATGAGGTATCTCTTAATTCTAGTGTCCTTTCTATTTCCTAATGATAAGGGTGAACGAATAGAATTCACCAGTGCCAATCCCTTTTCATTTTTCCATATAATTACTGATTTGGAAAACCAGGAATCACAAAACGTATTTGGTATTTTAAGGTTTCCAGAAGGTATTGAGCATAAAAATCTGCCATTAGTTATTGGTGCTGCCGGTAGTTTGGGATGGGGAGAACATAACTACGAATATTTGCAGATGTATAGAGACATGGGCATAGCTACATTTGAATTAAAAAGTTTTGCCAGCCGGGGGGTAACATCTACGGTTGGGCAGCAGGTTTCAGTCACAACAGCAATGATGGTTCTGGATGCTTTTCGAGCTTTGGAGGAGTTGAGCAAAGATCCTCGTATCGATAGTGACCGTGTCGCTATGACCGGATGGAGTCTGGGGGGAGGGGTGACTCTGTTTTCTGCATGGCAACCCTTAAAACGTGCCATATCTGAAGATTTGTCTTTTGCAGCCCACCTGACTTTTTATCCACCTTGTTTCATCATGCCTGAAATAATGGACTTTACCGATGCTCCCATCCATATTTTAATCGGTGATCTGGATAATTGGACCCCCGCTGCTGCGTGTGAAGAACTGGTTTCGATGATGCAGGCGGATGGAGCCAATATTGAATTAACAGTGTATGAGAATTCCCATCATTCCTTCGATCGCTCTGCTTCACCCGTAATTGATGAGAATGGCTATTCTTTTACAGATTGTCGATTGATGATGAGAGAGGACGGCGCGGTTCTAATGAATTTTATGGATATACCTATGACAAAGCCATTTTTACAGAAAATCGGTTTAGCATTCTGTGCAGAACGAGGTCCCACATACGGTGGAAATCCGAAATCAAGAAAAGCAGCGTTTGAGTTTGCCAATAAGTTTATGAGGAAACATTTATTAGACATTGAAGAGTAATCTTATAGGTGAAACTTTTTCGAAACATAAAATAAGGAGGTATTATGAAATTGAATTATTCCTCATTCGGATGTATCGAAATCGACGGGAAACAGTATGATTTCGATGTAGTCATTGATAGAGGAAAAATCGCTAAACGGAAAAAGGGCAAAAGCCGCGCCATGAAATCCCGGTTTGGGCATACACCTCTAACGCCCCATGAAAATATACCGTGGGAGTGCACAGAACTAATTATCGGCACCGGAATTTACGGTAGTCTGCCTGTGGTTGATGCTTTGAAGGAAGAAGCCCGCAAGAGGGGTGTGGATTTGAAAATCATGACCACAGCCGAAGCATGTAAATATCTCGAATCGAAAGGCACCAACGCAAATGCTGTTCTTCATTTGACTTGTTAAATCTATTTTGAAGATCTACATTAATCCATAGTTATGAACTCCCTGACTCTCATCGGTGTTCTTTTCTTTTTCGTAGGACTGCTGGTTTTCAGTTTTAAGCTAATTTCCTACAACCGAAGAAAATACAGCGAGGAAGGTGAACCCAATTCGACATATCATCCAACCAGCGGAATGAACATTTACCGTGTATTATCTATCGTCCTCATCCTGATGGCATTTTTCATCATTTATTTATTAGGAGATTAAATGATAAAATTGAATACAAATTTTCATGTGATTTAAAGCACACCAATTGTTGAAAGATATAATTAGTTTAGGTTATTATTATAAGATAATTGTATTACGTCATCACTCAAAAGGCCAATAAACAAAGAGGTTTACTATGAAAATCAACAATCAAAACTATCGTCAATTATTTCAACCCTTTCTCGTTCTGCTGCTTTTTACGTTTGTTTTTGGATTGGAAAAGACAAAGCTTGATATTTCTGATCGATCTGTTTCTACTATAAATACTGAAATGAAACAGGTTTTAGACTTGGAAAAGATTCAGCAATTGCGAATTTTAAAACAGCAAAAACCGCAATTAATGACGAAAACTGGGGCAAGTAATAAAGCAATGCAAACAGAATTCAACAGGCAAAAACGTGGAGGCTGGCTTCCGGACAAGACACCATCATTCCTGAAAAAAGGCCCTTCCCCTATCATGCATAAATACAATCGAAACTCCATGGATGTGATTCAAATCTTATTCAATGGTTCAGCGGATACCACTTACACATTAGGAGATACTATTACAATAACGGTCTATTTTTCGACTGATGAGGATTCAGCAAGTATCGGTGGTTATCTTGATAATGGTGACGGCGTATTTGATAATACAACCGATATCTGGCTTTTTGATGAAGGTGACATGTGGATCTTTGATAATGATGACGAGGATGAGAATCCTGCTGTCGGGGTCTTTGAAATTACTTTTAGTGTGGATTCGACTGGTAAAGATGAGGATATGATGCCTTTTTTCTTGGAAGGCGCTTCGATCTTTTTCACAGCGACGGATGGTGGCGGATCAGCAACGGCACACCTGCTTATTGAAGGATTAGATACAGGTTATTCTATTTCCGGCGCGGTAATACCAGCTACTACAAATTTTATTATCTTAGCTATTCCATCTTGGGGAATAGGAATGGATGAACATGATGAACATGATGAACATGATGAACATGAAGGACCAACAGAAATCTGGGCTGCTGTAACAGATACAAACGGTGCCTACAGCATTCACGTACAAGAACCGGGGCTATATTACCTCCTTGCCTCCGATATATTTGGCGTAACGGAACCGCAGCTGTTTCCCGAAGAATTTTTACAATGGGTGGATGTTGTTGGCGCACTCACTGGTGAAAATATTAACTTGGTGGAAGCAAACGCTTGGATCGCCGGTAACGTAAATGACCAGGACGGTGTTCCTGTTAGCAACATGACCGTCTGGGCAGAGAACGGACCCTTCTGGGTTGAAGTTGACACAGATGGTAGTGGCCACTATTATATGGGCGTAATGGCATGGGATAATCTATTTGGCGATGAATGGTGGGGAACAATGTGGAAATTAAACGTAGACGAGGAAGCCCTTTGGCCGGATTATATGATCCCTCAAGGAAGAGGAGTTCTTGTTAATACTGGAGATTACATAGATGATCCCAAGTTAACCCACTTTAAATTGTTTACCAATGATGCATCGATCAGCGGATCCATTGAATTTCCAACCGTTGCAGATTTTAATTGCTTTGGTATTTATACCTTTCACTTTGAAACGCAGGTTTACAACTGGATTGATTTCTGTGACGATGTTTATACATCACCAGTCAGCTATGTGCTTCCTGTCTCTTCTTATCTGGATGATTTTGGTGAATATTGGGTAGGATTATGGACTGATTTTGGTGAAGATGTCTTGATTAGCATTCCTCAAGGATACAAAGTATCATCCGACACTACCGGAATTGATTTTAAGCTGGTTATGGCCAATGCTTGGTTTGAGGGTCAGGTGTTTTCAGCTGTTGATGATTTTCCAATCGAACGTGCATGGATTTTTGTCTATAATGATTCCATTCAACTCAGTAGGGGGACAGGAATGGATGGATATTTCGGTGTTCCTGTTCTTGGCAATATGTGGTATCAAGGGGAGGTTCATGCAGAAGGATTTGAACCGTATCATATCGACTCCATTTATATCAGTACAGATGAAACCATTTGGTTGGATATTGCCATGGAATATGGAGGAGGAGATTTCTGGGGACCGCATTTATACACAGTGGACGATATTCCGGATGACCAGGGATATAAAGTGAGAATACAGTGGGAAGCTGGCGATCCCGGTTGGTGGGGGTATTTTACGGAATTTAGTGTCTGGCGCCAAGTACCTGGCACCGGCGGCGATGGCGATCACGGTGGGGATCACGATCAACCCCTGTGGGACTTTATCAGTATGGTTCCCTGGCATGGTTATGGTGATTACAGCACTGTAGTACCAACTTTGGGTAATGCCACACCTTTTGATACGGTTTGGTCTGTCTATATAGTCACGGCCCACACGGAAGACCCGAATTTCTTTATGGATTCCAACCCCATGCGGGGATTTTCGGTAGATAATCTCCATCCGTCACCACCACTGGGATTACTGGCAGCGGCTGGAGATGGAAACGTACAGGTCGAATTATCCTGGCATCCGGTTCCGGCACCTGATTTTGACTATTTTACTGTCTATCGGGGAACAGTACCTGGATTTACACCAGATGAACCCTACGATTTTACAAGCGATACGGCCTTTGTCGATGCCGGTGTAACCGCCGGTGAGACCTATTACTATGTGGTAACAGCCATGGACTTCAACGGGAATGAGAGTGGATATTCCAATGAAGCCACTGCGGATCCGTTGGGTATGGGTAACGAAACCTTAATCCCGGATAAGTATGGCCTGGCTCAAAACTATCCTAATCCCTTTAATCCGGTGACCACCATCACCTATGACCTGCCCCAGGATTCAAGAGTAACATTAACTGTGTACGACATTTTGGGTAATGAAATCAGGACGCTGGTGAATGATAATCTACCGGCTGGACGATATCGCCATAAGGTCAATGCGTCTGATCTGACCAGTGGGATTTACTTCTATAGGATAGATGCGGGGGAGTTTAGGCAAACAAGAAAAATGATGATCCTTAAATAGAAAATAGATTAAGCATTTATTTCATCTTCTTGACATCGTTTGATATATAATCACAGGCTATGGCATCGCGTTAGTTGCGGTGCCATAGCCTGATCAGATGTAATTTTTCATATTATAAATTTTGTAAACATTGAACCGGTTGTTTTCCATGAAAATCACATTTTATATTACTTATGCGGAGAATTATAATTAAACAATGAATTGTTGAAGATATGTTAAATGGGAAAAGCAAATTGAATAAGATTCAAATTCAAGAGTTTGTAAAACTACTTAATGTTTCACTAGCTGTTTTTACATAATTATGTGGAATATAATACTAATAATTACATTCGTTATCGGCGGCTGTTATTTGGTTTTCATGATAATTAAAAATCTCTTGGCAGATCGGAAAAAGGCTAATGAGGGACGACTTTCAAAAAAGGTAGTAGAAGAAATGGCAAAAAAAATCGTGCAGGATGCACGCATGCATCGGCAAGCCAGGGATGTTGATGATGAATCCCAGGCAGAGGAATAAGATTTAGGCTCTATCACACCTCCATTTACATCCATCATGTTTCATATTGTAAAAGTAATGCCGATAAACAGGCGCCATCAGCAGGATACCTAACAAGTGTTCTCTAATATTAGTTGTCACTGCTATGATTATGTAAATTAAATTCATGTTAAAGATGCTCCCAGCAAGGTTACTTACTGGATCGAGAAGAGTGGATGAATTAAGAATGATTCATAGTATCATAACATATTTGACAATAAAGGGACGCTGGTAAATATTATGAAAGAAATACTGAATGAACGCTAACGCTGCTCAAAACACTGTTTTATTTCTGCTTTCTAAAGCTTTCAATAAATTGTTTCATCCTCACCAAATTGTTATCGAACACTCATTTGGAGATGGCTTTTTTTGCCATGAGGCGAATTGGGAAAAAATGTCGGGGAAAAATTTAAAGGAATTGGAAGTTCAATTATTCGATTGGATAAAGAACACAACGCCAATTGAGTTGGAATCCCGTTCTAAACAAAGGGTGCGGAAGGATTTGGAAAACATGAATTCCCAGAGCAAGCTGGAGTTGCTCCGGCAATGGAAAAAGGATACTATCTCCATTATTCAGTTCGGTGCTCATTGGGATATCCAGCTAGGAGCCATGGAAACTGACAAAGCCCGATTGAATATTTTCAAGCTCCAAAAATATAATGATGGGTTTATTATACGTTTTCAGAATGATAAAGGCATTTTCCCACTTTTTAAAGATCAGCCTAGATTGTTTTCAATTATTGAAGAACATGAACAGTGGGGAGCTATTCTTGGTGTTTCAACAATTAGAGAATTGAATGATCTGATTCGAAACGGAGACATCCGGGAAATGATTTGGGTAGCTGAAGGTCTTCATGAAAAGAAAATCAGTAATATTGCCGATAAACTGGTTATAGAATTTCCTGAAAAACGTATTATCACTATTGCAGGGCCGTCTTCTTCTGGGAAAACAACGTTTGCTAAACGCCTTGGTATTCAATTGCGAGTCAATGGATTCAATACAATTCAAATATCCATGGATGATTACTTCATGAACAGGAATGATTTGAAACCCAATGAAGATGGTCAAATTGATTTTGAAAGCATTTCTGCAATAAATACAGATTTATTGTGTGAACATTTAGAGCTACTGGTAAATAGCCACCCGGTGAATTTGCGGAAGTTTGATTTTGTATCAGGAACCGGCAAAGAATCAGAAGAGACGGTCCAGCTTGGAAAATGGGATTTTATCCTTCTGGAAGGTATCCATGGATTAAACCCGATTCTAACTAAAACACTGGGAAAAAATCATTTACTTCATATTTATATCAGCGCTATTACACAAATGAACATCGATGCGAATCACCGTATATCCACATCCGATAATCGCCTTCTCCGACGAATGGTGAGAGACCATAAGTTTCGCGGATACTCTTCTTCGGAAACTCTGGGGCGCTGGTCCATGGTTCGAAAAGGAGAAGACGTGAATATATTCCCTTTTCAAGAAGAAGCTGATTACATGTTCAATTCCTCGCTGGCTTATGAATTACCGGTTTTGGCCAAATATACTCTTCCGCTGTTGAGGGAGATAGACAGCGGATCTGAATTTGCGATGGAAGCTGAAAGATTAATGATGTTATTATCGTTTTTTGAACTCTTGGATGAAAAATCAGTACCGCGGATTTCGATTTTAAGAGAGTTCATTGGTAGCAGTGAATTTGATTATTAAATTAGGTTCAAATAGGTGTAATACGTCTATCATCCCAATAAGTAATGCTGATATTCATAGAGAAATTTTTTCTAATAAAATCAAAAGTAGTATTATACCATCCCGGTTTCAATTGATTCAAATAATTAATTATATCCCATCCTACTGTCACACCCCAAACATTATTCTGACTGTTTGGTGACGCTCTGGATACGGCTATCCCCGTGTAAACATTTTGTTTAAACATGTAAATCAATTCTGTTTTTAAAATGGTATATTTATCATGATTATGCTGTTTACCAAACACATCCCTATCTGTAAATAAAAGTGGTAAATCCTGCACAAATGAAATAGCATTTCCCCATTGTCGAAAACCCAATCTTAAATATAAATGACTATTAGGATGATTATATTTATAATACCAAAAGGCAACTCCTGCAAGATTACCGAGTTCATCATTTATTGAAAACCGCCAACCATTTCGCTTTTCCATTGCATCCAAAGCTTCAATACTAAACCAAGATAAGGAAGTAAGAATCATAGAAGGCCAAGGGGAATTGATATGAAAGTATTTTTTCATAATTTTATAATGAATATCCTGTGAGAGAACATTTCCAAATGAGTGAATAATTTCGTCAACGAAAAAAGGCTCTTTTTCACCTATATTCGAAAATGGATTAATTTTTCTAAATCCTTCTGGCCACCACATTTTGTATGCCAAGGAATATCCAGAGATATATTCTACACCCAACAGGACAGACCCAATCAAAATACGCTTGTTTTTTTCTCTTGATGATTCTTGATTAATTAACAGATTGTTTTGAGAAAAAGCAAAAGACATAATAATAGCTGTCAATAGATTTAAATTCATTATCCTCATAACAAAACTTAATGAGTTTATTATTAATTATTAGGAATTAATTGATGAAATATTATCATCTAAATTTGAATCACAGTAATTTCTATTTCTAATTTCTTAAATTCATTAACCTGTTGTTAAAAACAATTAACAAATAAATTATGATAAATAAATATATTTTCAGAGAATATGATATCCGCGGCAAGGTGGCCGAAGATTTTCCGCCGGATGTTGTTGAAAATCTAGGTAAGGGTTTTGGAACCTTTGTTAAGCGTGCCGGCGGTCAGGAAATTGCCTTAAGCGGTGATATTCGGTTAACAACACCTGAACTTATTAAACATTTCAAAAAGGGTGTTTTATCCACAGGAGTGGATGTGATCAACATCGGTATACTGCCAACACCTGTTAATTATTTCAGTATGTTTGAACTAGGTGTATCCGGAGCCATGCAAATTACCGGCTCCCACAATCCACCGGAATTCAACGGATTTAAAATGTCCTTGGAGCGCAAAGCAGTATTTGGTGATCAGATTCAGGATATTCGCAAAATAATTGAAACCGGAGATTTCGAAACGGGTGAAGGGAGCGAGGCTAAGTATGACCTAAAAGAAACATACACCAAAATGATCATTAGTAAAATCCATTTAGAACGACCCTTAAAGGTCGTTATGGATTGCGGTAATGCAGCCGGCGGTATTCTCGCACCGGACATATTTAAAAAACTGGATATTGAATTGACCGAACTCTATTGCGATATTGATGGGACTTTTCCCAATCACCATCCTGATCCAACAATCAAGGAAAACCTCGCCGACCTGATTAACAAAATGAAAACCGGCCAGTATGATATTGGTGTGGCGTTTGACGGCGATGCCGATCGTGTGGGTGTAGTGGATGAAACAGGCGAGATCATCTGGGCAGATCAGCTCATGGCTCTGTTCCTTCCGGAAGTGATCCAGAATGAAGGTGAAGAAATATTATATGATGTGAAGTGCTCCCAAGCTCTGGAAGAAATGATTATTAAATATGGTGGGAAACCCATCATGTGGAAAACCGGTCATTCTTTGATTAAACAGAAAATGCACGAACTGGGTTGCCGGCTGGGCGGTGAAATGAGTGGACATATCTTTTTTGCTGACGATTATTTCGGCTACGACGATGCCATTTATGTTGCGCTTCGGATTATTCAGACGCTCTCTAGAACGAATAAAAAATTATCAGAATTGAGACAGGAGCTGCCCCAGTATTATTCCACGCCGGAAATGAGACTAGAAGCCGAAAATGATGAAGAAAAATTCCGTATTGCCAAGGAGGCTGTGGAATATTTCACGTCCAATTTTGATTGTAGTACAGTGGATGGTGTACGAATAAGGTTCGGTGACGGATGGGGGCTGGTACGATCATCCAATACCCAACCGGTTATCGTCTGCAGATTTGAAGCCAATTCGCAAAAACGAATGGAAGAAATCAAGAACCTGGTCCTGGATAAACTCCAGGAAATTGGGACGTTGAAACTAGATGTTGGACACTAAACCTTTTTCTGAATTAGTTGACTTGATCCGATCCGAAACGGATCGCCATCTCTGGAAAATGGATTTACCTGATGAACCGTCTTATTTATATGAACCGATACATTTTGCATTAAAAGGAAAAGGAAAACGTCTTCGTCCCGTTCTTGTTCATTTATCAGGCCGTGGATTTGATGCGGATCCGGGTGATCTTATGCATGCCGGGATGGCAGTTGAACTGATGCACAACTTCACACTTATCCACGATGATATTATGGATAATGATGATACTCGTCATAGTCAACCAACGATCCATAAACAATTTGGAATCAATGAAGCTATTTTGGCAGGTGACAGTATTTTTGCTTTAGCTCAGCTGATGATTGGGCAAGTGAATTCTTTTGCTGCTTTTCAGGCTTTTAATAAAGCATCTTTATCCGTGTGTGAAGGCCAGGCTTTTGATCTGGAATATGAAAATGACACACAAATTACCTTGGATCAGTATCTAAATATGATTGGAAAAAAAACAGGAGAATTATTAAGCCTCTGCGCTGAACTGGGTGCCATTCTCGGTAATCAGGATGAAATGGTTCGAAATGAAATGCGAAATTATGGAATGAACTTGGGCAAGGCATTTCAAGTCCAGGACGATATACTTGAAATATTCAGTGATGTAGAACAGATGGGAAAAAGTTTAGGCAGCGACATTGCCGCTGGAAAACAAACCATATTGACTATACTGGCCAAAAAGCATGACGGTTGGGATCAAATTGAAACTATCAATGAAGACATTTCATTTAAATTGAAACAGATGCGGGTATTCTTTATTGAAACTGGTATTAAGAAAAGAGCGGAAGAAATGACCAATAATTTTATTCAGAAGGCAAAATCATCCTTGTTAATATTGAAAAATGACCATCGAAACATACTGAACCAATTCACAGAACACGTATTAAACAGAACTTACTAATGGACAGACAATCAATTGATAAACAAAACATGGGCAAAGCGATCTATGATTTTCCGGATCATCTGGCAGATGCCTTGGAGATTGGTCGGGAATTTTCGCCAAAGATAACTTTTAAAGAAATCAGGAATATTGTTGTTGCTGGAATGGGTGGTTCAGCAATCGGTGGTGATGTTTGTCGAGTTTTTCTATCAAATGAATTAACCGTGCCGTTTGTTGTCATCCGGAATTATACATTACCCAATTGGGTAGATGAACATACCCTGGTCATATGTTCCTCATATTCAGGAAACACAGAAGAAAGTCTTTCTGCTTATGAAGATGCAAAGGAGAGGGGCGCAATGATTTGTGGTATTTCAACCGGGGGAACTTTGACAAAAAAATTGCATGAGAATGGTTTGGATGTTATTTCCATTCCGACCGGACTGCAGCCGAGAGCTGCATTGGCATATTCATTTGTACCCATGTTATTTCATTTCATCAATCAGGGTTTAATTAGAGAATCCGTTCTGAATGATATCTATACAACAGTTGATCTACTACGCAATAAAAGAGATAGTTACAATGCTGAAAATGATTTCAATCCCACATACCAGTTAGCAAAAAATATTTACAAAACAATTCCCATCATTTATGGTACATCCGACAGCACTGCGGTCGCGGCACTACGCTTAAAAGGACAGTTTTGCGAAAATGCGGATATGTTGGCTTATCACAATGAATTACCGGAAATGAATCATAATGAAATTGTAGGCTGGGAAAATAACAAAGATGCGTTTAATCATTTAAGTGTTCTCTGGCTGAAGGATGAAAATGATCATCATCGGATACAATTAAGGCAGAAAATCACTCAAAAAATCATCGAAGTGAAGAATACGAACCAACATACGATACAGGTTGAAGGATCCAATACAAATTCACGGTTTTTACACATGATCCATTTTGGCGATTGGGTAAGTTATTGGTGTGCGATTTTCCATGAAACGGATCCGTCGCCAGTGAAGCCAATTATGTTTTTAAAAGATGAATTATCAGCAAGACAGTAAGAAAAATATTGTTTGCGGTTAAAATCGAAGTCTATATTTGAGCAGGGTTTTTGTCCATGATACCAGTCAAAGTTCATAAAATATCATTCCATCCACCTAGCAGAAGTTACGCTGTGATTTTAAAAGAGATTGATGGAGAGAGACGGTTGCCAGTAATTGTTGGTGCTTTTGAAGCACAATCCATTGCATTAGCTCTCGAATTTATGGAAACGCCGAGACCACTTACGCACGATCTTGTTGGAAACATTATTAAAGGCATTGAAGGTAAGTTAAATACGATCAAAATCACCGAATTGAAAGAAGGTGTATTTTATGCCCGTCTGGAAATTAGTGTTGACGGTATTGGTGAAAGATCCATTGATTCGAGACCCAGCGATGCCTTGGCTGTTGCGTTGCGACTACAGGCACCGATTTTGGTTGCTGATTCTGTTATGGCTGATGCTGGAATGATGCCGGATATTCATAAAGATTCAGATGAAAAATTAGAAATATCGGAATGGGCTCCTTCATTGAGTTCCTTGGAGAAAAAACTTCAGACAGCTATTGATGAAGAAGAATATGAGCTGGCTGCGAAAATCAGGGATCAGATAAAAGAACTACTCGTCTAAGACTGGAGCGATTCCAGAGCATGTTCGGCGGCAGATTGTTCTGCAGACTTCTTTTCCATCCCCATCCCAGATGGAAAAACATCATCACCTATCTTGACATGAACTTCAAACATTTTCTGATGATCAGGACCGGATACATCTGTAATTAGAAATTTTGGATTGTCAATATTTTTTGAATGGCAATATTCAATTAGCTGTCCTTTATAATTTACCTTTTTCCATGCTTCGGTTCGATTCACCCAAATAGTAGATAATACTAGTTTCCTGGTAGGTTTCATTCCACCATCCAGATACATAGCACCGATCAGTGATTCGTAAAGATTAGCTAGTTGTTTATCAGCCACTTTTTCGTTTTGTAAATTTACTGTTGGGTCCACATTGAAATGATCCAGTAGTTTTAAAATAGACCCCATGGAAGCGAGAAACGAACGTTGAACCAATGCGGATCGCTTTTTTGTCAATATTCCTTCGTCACCCTCAGGAAATTCTCTCATTAATTCTTCACTGATGATGATATCAATGACAGCATCACCTAAAAATTCCAGACGTTCGTAATTGTATTTAGGATCGGAACTTACAGAACGATGAGTAAATGCCTGGCATAAATAGGCATAATCAGAAAATGTATAATTGATTAATCGTTCTAGTTCGGTGTATGTAGATGAATTTTTGCGAAATAAGTTTATAAGCGATTTCAAATACGCCACTTTATTCAATCCACTTTTTCATCACCAATACTGCATTGTGGCCGCCAAAACCAAAGGCATTGAGCATTACATAATTACATTCATGATCCTGTGCTGTATTGGGAACATAATCCAAATCACATTCAGGATCAGGGGTTGTATAATTAATGGTCGGGGGTACTTTGTTTTCCAATAATGATTGTACACAGGCAACGCCTGCGATGGCCCCGCTGGCTCCCAAAAGATGGCCTGTCATCGATTTTATTGAGCTAACCTTCAATGCATCGGCATGGTTGCCAAATACTGTTCGAATGGCTGCTGATTCTGATTTATCGTTAAAGTGTGTAGATGTGCCGTGGGCGCAAATATAGTTAATGTCGGTCGGTTGTGTATTTGCATCTTTTAATGCAAGCCTCATCGCTTTGACGGCTCCGGCACCACCCTCTGCTGGTTGAGTAATGTGAAATGCATCGTCTGTTGCGCCATATCCATTAATTTCTGATAAGATATTTGCTCCGCGGGAACGCGCATGATCCAGTGATTCCATGACCATCATCCCGGCTCCTTCTCCAAGCACGAAACCATCACGATCTTTATCGAAAGGACGACTGGCTTTTTCAGGATCGTCATTTCCGGACGAGGTCAATGCTTTCATATTTGCAAAACCCGCAATGGTCATAGGTGTAACAGATGCTTCACTACCGCCTGTAATCATCACATCCGTTTCACCATATTGGATTTTACGAAATGCCTGACCTATGGCATCCGATGCAGAAGAACAGGCAGAAACAACCGTATAATTGGGTCCCTTCAATCCAAATTTAATAGATATTTGTCCGGCAGCAATATTTGCAATCATTTTAGGTACAAAAAAGGGAGAAACCCTTCTGGGACCTTTATTCTGAAAGATTAAATGCTGTTCTTCCAAAGTCTGAATGCCACCGACACCACTGCCTATAATAACCCCTACTCGATCCCTGTCAATTTTATCCAAATCCAAACCGGAATGATTGATAGCTTCTTCGGCTGTAATCAGTCCGTAAATGGAAAAGAGATCGAGCTTACGGATATTTTTTCTGTCAAAATAGTCCTCTGCATTAAAGTCCGACAATTCACCGGCAATTGTAACGGCAAATTCTTTTGTGTCAAAATAGGTGACATTCTGGATACCGCTTTTCCCAGCCAATAACCCGGCCCAGAAATCGGCGACAGAGTTACCGTTGGGAGCCAAAGCTCCCAATCCGGTGATAACTACACGACGCTTATACATGGTTATTTTTTACTGTCAATATATTCTACAGCAGCACCGACAGTCGTCATGGCTTCGGCATCTTCATCAGGGATTTCGATACCAAATTCTTCTTCTAACTGCATGATTAATTCTACAGTATCCAAAGAATCAGCTCCGAGATCATCCATAAAGTTGGCTTCAG